>JALHOU010000403.1 GCA_022842825.1 Rubrivivax sp. | reverse complement strand
ACGACCACGCCCACCGCATCGAGCCGCTTGCGCGCCGCTTCGATGAGGCCGGAGAGCGCGAAGGCCACCGTCGCAGCCGCCTCGACGAGCGGCTGCGCGAGCGACAGCGACACCAGCGCCGCGCTGGACGCCATCAGTCCCCCTTGGCCCTGAAGTTGCGCGTCATCGGCCTGGGTCGCTGGGCGCGCGGCTCAGTTCGTTGTTGGCCTTCACCAGCGCCCGCAGCATGCGCATGAACTCGGCGCGTTCGGTAGGCGGCAGCGGCGCGAGCATGCGCTCCTGGGCGCGCTGCATGCCGGGCACCACCTTGGCCAGCATGGCGCGGCCCTCCTCGGTGAGCGCCAGGAGCCGCACGCGCCGGTCGGCCGGCGAGGCCTCGCGACGCAGCAGGCCGCGCGCTTCGAGCCGGTCGATGACGCCGGCGATGGTGCTGGTGTCGAAGCCGATCAGGCGTGCCAGCGTGCGCTGGTCGATGGCCGGGCCGCTGGGAGGCTGGTTGGCCACGGCCTGCAGGGCCGCGTACTGCACGGGCGTGATGCCGGTGGCCTCGGTCTCCTGCAGGAAGATGGCCACGGCGATCTGCTGCAGCCGCCGGATGCCGTGCCCGGGCAATGCCTCGAGGTCCTGGGTGGGCGTCTCGGTCGGTGGGATGCGGCGGACCATGGCGATGTCGAACGTGCTCGATGGGCTCGATGTGTTCGATGAGCGAGAGGCATCGAGTCGCATCATCTTAAGGGCCGCCCGGAGGCGCGGCACTGCCCCGCCCCGGGCTGCCGCCGCGCTCAACGCACCGAGAAAGGCGCCTGGTAGGGCCGCCCATAGGCCACGCCGCCCGTCACCGTGCCCGCCGGGCGCAGGAACATCTTGCCGTCGCGCTTGTTGTTGCGCGTGTCGACGAAGGACACCGGCCCCTCCACCACCTCCAGCATCGAGAGGTCGGCCGGTGCGCCCACCTGCAGCGTGCCGAGCTTGGCCACCTTGCCGATGACGCGCGCGGGGGCCTGCGTGGCCATCGCCACGACGCGCTCGAGCGGGAAGCCGAGGCCGACGAACTTGCTCATCACCCACGGCAGGTAGGGCATGCCCGGCGTGTTGGCCGAGAACACGTGCACGTCGGACGAGATGGTGTCCGGCGGGCAGCCCTGGGCGATGGCCGCCTCGGCCACCGTGTAGTCGAAGCTGCCGCCGCCGTGGCCGACGTCGAACACCACGCCGCGCTGCTTGGCCGAAAGCGCGGCCGGCAGCAACTTGCCATCCTGCACGATGTTGGTGAAGTCGCCGGCGTTGTTCGGCGCGCCCGAGTAGCAGTGCGTGAGCACGTCGCCGGGCCGCAGCAGGTCGAGGATCTGGCTCATCAACCCGCGGTCGGCCACGCCACCGATGTGGCACATGATCTTGGCGCCCGGCACGCCACTCTTCTCGCAGGCGGCGATGGCGCGCGTCAACGGCTCCAGGCCATAGGCGGCGACGACGTTCTGGCTCATGCGCACCTTCACGCCGAGCAGCATGTCGGCGTTTTCGGCCAGGGCTCGCGCGGTCACGTCGACCTGCGCGTAGTCGATGTTGAAGAGCTCAGGCACCGGGAAGCCTGCCAGCCCCGCCACGGCGATGTGCACGAAGCCGAACTGGCGCGTGCGCCCGCCCGGCACGATGAAGCGCCGCCAGGCGGCGATGTTGTTGGCGCCGCCGTCGCCGGCGGACACGACCGTCGTCGTGCACTGGTGCGCCACCAACTCGTCGGCAGGAATGCCGATGGCCGAGCCGAAGGGGAACGTGTGCGCGTGCAGGTCGATGAGGCCTGGCGTCACGAGCTTGCCGCCGGCATCGAGCACGCGGTTGCCACGCTCGGCGGCAATGCTCGCCTCGACCGCGGCGACGAGGCCGTTGCGGATGCCGATGTCGCGCTTGCCGTTCAGGTTCTGGCTCGGATCGAGCACGTTGGCGTTGCGCACCACCAGGTCGAACTTGTCACCGGCTGCCTGCGCCGAGGCGCCCGTGGGCAAGACCGACATCAAAGGCGCCGCGGCGAGGCTGGCACCGGCCAGCGCGAGCTGCCGACGCTTGGGGTCGTGGGGGTTCATGGTCGTCTCCTGTTCGTGCGCTTGTGTTTGGATGAACTCTCGGCCGCCCCGCGCACGTTAGGGGCCTGGCCGGAGCGGAAAAAGCGGGCCCTCAGCGCTGCGGCATGTCCTTCGCGCCGTACCCTAGGCTCACCGTGGCATCGGCCGGAATGGGCGGCATCGTCGCCTCCCAGGCCTCGTAGGCCGCGCGCATGGCGGCCAGCCGCTCGGGCTCGAGCGGCGCGCGATTGGCGCGCTCGCGTTCGTCGGCGTCGATGTCGAAGAGGTAGTCGTGGCCGTCCACGCGCAGGTACTTCCAGCGGCCTTCGCGACAGGCGCGCTGGCCCCGGTGGTTCATGCGCCAGTACATCGGCCGTGCGAACCGCGCGGCCTCGTCGCGCAGCACCGGCATCAGATTGACGCCATCCAGCGGATAGGCCTGGTCGGGCTTGGCACCGCCCGCGGCGAGCATCGTCGCGCTCCAGTCCATCGTCAGGCAGTGCTGGCCGGTGACGCGGCCAGGCTCGATGACCGCCGGCCAGTGCGCCACCCAGGGCACGCGGATGCCGCCTTCGGTGAGGTCCATCTTGCCGCCGACGAGCGGCCAGTTGTCGCTGAAACGCTCGCCGCCGTTGTCGCTGGTGAATACGACGAGCGTGTTGTCGAGCGCACCGGTCTCGCGCAGCGCCTGCACGATCTGGCCGATGCCCTCGTCCATGTGGTGGATCATGCGGCGGTAGGTCTCGATGTTGCCGCCGCTCAGATGGAAGATGTTGCGGCTGACCTCGGGGGACAGCGCCAGTTCGCGGTCCTCGCGCGTCTCCCAAGGCCAATGCGGTGCCGTGTAGTGCACGCTGAGGAAGAAGGGTTCGGGGCCGCCCGCACGGCGGCGCACGATGTCCACGGCACGCTGCGAGATCAGGTCGGTCAGGTAACCGTCCTGCGCCCGCTCCTCCTCGCCTTCCCACAGGTCGTGCGCCTGGTTGCTGGCGCAGTGGGTGAAGTAGTCGACGCCGCCCGACATCGGCCCGAACGACTCTTCGTAGCCCGACTGCAACGGCCCGAAGTGCGGCGGGTAGCCGAGGTGCCACTTGCCGGCGAGCGCCGTGCGGTAACCGGCGGCCCGCAGCAGCGAAGGCAGCGTCGGGTGCGCCGGCGGCAGGCCGAGGTGCGGGTTGCCGCGGTGGCGGCTGGCGATGGGCTCCTCGGCCGCACCGCGCAGGCGGTACTGCCAGCGCGCCGTCATCAACGCAAAACGCGTCGGCGAGCACACGGGCGAGTTGGCGTAGCCCTGCGTGAAACGCAGGCCGCCGGCGGCCAGCGCATCAATGTTCGGCGACACGGCGCCGAACTTCGCGGGCCGTCCGCCGTAACAGCCGAGGTCCGCGTGGCCGAGGTCGTCGGCGACGATGAAGATGAAGTTGGGACGGGACATGTTCCGCCTCAGAGTGTGAGGTCGACGTCGCCACCGCCCGCGGCGGCAGCCGGCGTGCCACAGCGTCCGCAGAAGCGGCTGTCGGGCGCCAGCGCCGCGCCGCACGCCGTGCAATGGCGCGCGGCCACCGCGCCATGCGCATGC
>JALHOU010000402.1 GCA_022842825.1 Rubrivivax sp. | reverse complement strand
CGATGCCCGGCTGCGCAGCGCCGATGCGCCCGCCCGTCAGCACGCGCCACGGCTGCGGCCCGGCGGGCAGTGGCGTCAGTTCGGCATCGCTGGCGCAGCCGCCGAGCAGCAGCAGGGCCGCGGCGCCGGTCACGCCGACCGCGTTCGCCGCACCCACGGCACCCGCGGCGCCCACGGCAGACAGGCACGCGCGGCGCGAGATCGACGCGGGCATCGCTACCACCTTCCCGGCCCCGACGTCTGCGCGCCGCCGACGATGCCGCTCGTCAGGCCCGGCAGCCCCGAGTGGCACAGGTCGCAGCGGTCGGGGCCCCAGGCGATGCGCTCGTTGTGGCACATGCCGCAGAACTTGCCGTCGAGGATGTCGCTCATCTGCACGTCGTTGGCGCCGGCGCGCATCCGGAAGCCCAGCTCCTGGTGGCACACCTTGCAGCGGTAGCGGATGCGGTGGAACCAGTGCGGGAACACCACCGGCCGCACGCCCTGCGCCTCGCTGCGGCGGTTGAGGATGACGTCGCCGTATTCGGCCCACGGTGCGTCGGGGGCAGCGGACAGCAACAGTGCGGCCAGGGCCGCGGCGCCATGCCGGACGAAGGTGCGCGGCCTGCCCGCCTTCACCTTCGCTCGCGCGTCCGCGCTCGCTCCCGTCTCCGGTGGCACGCTCATTTCGGCTGCCCTCGCAACTCGCGCAGCAGCTGCGCGTTGCTGGTGTTGTGGCAGCGGTTGCACTCGGTGAGCGGGAAGGCCACCGCGCCGTGGCACACGCCGCACTGTTCGCCGTTGAGGATGGCACTCATGCTGTAGCGGTTGGCACCGGCCTGCGCCTTGAACAGGGCGTCGTGGCAGTTGCTGCAATCGAGCCACAGCGTGTGCTGCCGGTGCGGGAAACGCACCGCCGGCATGGAGCCGAAGCGCGCGATGATGAAGCTGTCGTCGCGCGTGCGCACCGGGGTGCTCTCCAGCAGCGTGCTGCGCGGCGCGATGGCGCCCGTGTCCAGCGCCTGCACCCAGTTGACGAGGTTGCCCGCGGTGTCGCGCGGCAGCGGCGCCAGCGCCTCGGCCGGCTGCTGCAGCTGGCCGATGGCCGGGCTGCGCGGGTCGTGCACGCCGTCGTCCTGCAGCCGCGGCCACAGGCCCGTGGCCGCGTAGGCCATGCTCGCCAGGGTCGCGAGGATCGACAGGGCGCCGAGCCATCCCGACACGAAGGTGGTGATGTGCGATCGGCATGTGGGCCAGCGCATGGTTCACGGCGTCGTTCGGATGGGCGGTCGGCCGAGGTCCATGACGCGGTCAACCCGGGATGTACAGGCCGGCGGCGCGGATGGCGCGCACGAGCTCGCGCGTTGCGTCCTCCATGCCCTTTACCGCGGCGGCGTGGTCGCCGCCCTGGGCCTTGGCCTCGGCGGCCGTGCGCAGCACGCCGGCGCGGTCGATGAAACCCTGCATGAGCGCCGGCGAGGTGCCGCGGTCGGCGACCAGGACCTGGATCAGCATGCGGTGCGTCTGGTAGCGGTCTTCCTCGTAGGCGTACTCCTCCTTGGCGCTGGCGAAGGTGAGCGAGCGCACCAGCGTATCGCCGCGGCGCAGGCTTTCGATCGACACGCGCGCGGTGAGGTAGGCACGGTCCAGCATCGGTCGCGCCTCGTCGAGCTTGCCTTCGGCGGCGCGGCGCTCGGCGGCGGTGATGAGCGACTCGATCTCGCGCGTGGCCTCGCGCGCGGCGGCCTGGCTGCCTCTTTCGCCCCTTTCGGCTTTCTCCTGCGTGATGCGCTGCTGCGCCGCAAGCAACGCGCGCGCGCTGTCCAGCCGGGCCTCGAAGTCGCGCCTGGCCTTGACCTCGGCCACCTGCTCGGGCTTGGCCAGGCGCACGCCGTTCATCATTTCGCGCGTCGCCTGGTCCAGTAGGCGCGCTGCCGCGGCCGCGTCGCCGGCCTGCAGCGTGACGGCGGCCTCGCGGTGGATGAGGCGCGCGTTGTTGCGCTTCTCGCGCGAGGCGGCGTCGCCGCTGGCCTCGATCTGGCGCGCCGCCGAGGAGCTCTCGATCAGCGTCGCCACCGACTGCAGGCGGCGCTCAAGCTGCGCGGTGTCCTGCGCCGCGGCCGGCAGGCCTGCCGTGAGCGCCAGCGCGAACATGAACGCGACGGCGATCGAGAGCGGCTTCATGGCGTGCCCCCGGCCGGCGCGGGCGTGGCCACGCCGGCCGCGCCCAGTGCCCGTTGAACGAACTGCGTCGCCTGGCGCAGCGAAGCGAGCGCGTCGGCCGCCCGGCCGGCCTCGAACAGCTGCACAGCCTGCGCCACCATGCCGCGGCTGCTGTCGCCGTAGCGGGCGATCAGGGTCACGGCCTCGGCGCCGGGCTTGAGCTCCTTCAGCGCCAGCGGCACCAGGTCCGACAGCGCCTGGTGGCGCCGCAGCTCGAGCTGGAACTCCTCGGCCGGGTTGGTGGCGCGCTGGGTGTAGTCGATCTCGCGCGTGCGAAACGTGCGGTTCATGCCGGCGAGCACGTGCGACTCGGCATTGGTCAGGGTGTGCACCGCGTCCTCCGCGCGCCCGGCGCTGCTGAAGTAGCGCGCCGTGTCGATCAGGCCCATCGCGGCGAGGCGGTCGCCGTCATCCGCGGCGGCCGGCCCGGCGTGCTCGCGCCACGAGACGAGCAGCCGCTCGAGGCTGGCCAGCATCTGTTCGTAGCGCTGGCGGGCGGCTGCCTGGCGTGCCTGCGCATCGGGCGCCAGCCGGCGGGCCTGGGCGAGCCGGCGCAGCGCCTCCTCGACCTCGCGCCGCGCGGTGGCGACGTCGCCGCGCTGCAGCGCGTCGGCGGCCAGCGCATGGTGCAGGCGGCCGCTCTCCAGGTGCGTCACGGCGTCGCGGCTGCCGCTGCCGGCGATGCGCTGCGTCGTCGACGAGTCGGCGAGCAGGCGCGCTGTCAGCGCGACGCGCTGCTCCACCTGGGTCCGGTGGTCGTCGGCGCGCGCGCCGATGGTGGCGAGGGCCAGCGTGGCCATCGCCAGGCAGGGAGCCCAGGCGTGCGCGGGCGGGCTGGCCCGCATCCTGGGGCGTGCAGCCGTCGCGCTCACGGCTTGCTCTCCCCGGCCACGGTGGCCTCGGACTTCTTGCGCGAGTGGCACAGCCGGCACTCCGAGACCGGGAAGGCCACCTTGCCGTGGCACACGCCGCACTGCTGGCCGAGCAGGATGCTGGCCATGCTGATCTGGTTGGCGCCCTTCTGCGGCTTGAAGATCGCCGGGTGGCAGTTGGCGCAATCCAGCCATTCGGTGTGCTGCTTGTGCGGGTAGACGACATCGGGCATCGAGCCCTTCACCTCGCGCACGATGTTCAGGTCCATCACGATGGCCGCCGCATTGCCGTCGTTGCGGTCCCAGCGCGGCGCGATGGCCTTGCCGTCCAGCGCCTTCACCCAGTCGACATGGTTGCCGGCCAGGCTCTTGGGCAGGGCCGCGAAGGCCTGCGCCGGCGGCTGCAGCTGCAGCGTCATGTCGTTGGCCGGATCGTGGATGCCGGACTCAACCGCCGGCCGGTTGACGCGCGCCAGGGGCCGCAGCAGGCGGTTGAAAGCGTTGACCTCGGCACTCGCGGCCGTCGTGCCCGGCCGGGCGGCCGAGGGCAGCGCCGCGGCGGCAGGGGCGGCCTGCGCCGGCG
>JALHOU010000401.1 GCA_022842825.1 Rubrivivax sp. | reverse complement strand
TCAGCATCGCGCCGCTCGACCAGCGAGCGCTCCTCGAGGACCCGCTCGTCCAGGCGCAGGCGGCCGGAGATCACGAACCAGCGCGAGGTGACGGACAGGCGCGCCGCATCGAGCGGCGTATTGGGTGGCAATTGCGCACGCACTGTTTCCAGCGATTCGAATGGTTGCCTTTGCCGATGCTGCACCAGGCGCTCGGCGGTGCCGAGGTCGAGCTTGTCGATGGCGGCGGCGATCGCCTCGCGCGAGGCGGTGTTGACGTTGACGGGCGTGCGCACCGGCAGCAGCGTGACCCATGGCTCGAGGCGTGCCACCGTCTCGGGCTCGATGCCGAGCCAGGCGAGGTCTGACAGGCGCCCCGGCGCCACCGGCCGCGCGCGCGCGCTGCCGGGGTCGGTGGTGGGCGCCCAGGCGTCGCGCAGGGCCGCGGCGATGCGCTCGGCCGCGTCCACCGGCGCACCCGCCAGCTCGACCAGCACGCGCAGCGCTTCCATCTCGGCGGGCACGAGCTTGCCATCGGGCGCGAGGAGGTTGCGCAGGTTCCACTTCGACTGCGCATCGACGATGCTGCCGGAGAGGAAGGCCTCGGGGCCCTCGTCGGCGTTGTTGTCGCGGTCGGCCGCGAGGAAGGCCGACAGCCGCGCTTCGGCCAAGGGCGTGGCCCAGGGCTCGTCGAGACCGTCGTAGGGGAGCTGCCCGTTGCGCTGGCGCTGCTGGTTGACGCGGTCGTCCTCGCGCAGGATGAGGCGCGCCCAGTCGAGCGCGCCGGCAAGGATCCAGGCCGACTGCGCACGCGCGCGCTCGGAGGCTTCGACCTGCACGGCACGGTTCTGCTGCCACACCATGCCCGAGGCGATGGTGGCCACGATGGTGAGGATGACCATCGCCAGCAGGATGGCTGCGCCGCGCTGCGGGCGGCGGCCGAAGGCGGCAGCGCGGCCGGGCCTCATCAGCCACCCCCCGAGGGCCCGAGCGCGATGTCGCGTGTGAGCGCCTTGCCGTCGAGCGTGATCACGAGCCGCACCGCAGCGGGCAGGGCTTCGATGGCCACGCCGATCCCACCACCGGGCACGGCGGGCGGCGCCGCAGCGTCGCCGGTGGACTGGGCATTGGACCAGGCCCCGCCGCGGTGGAAGTAGATCTGCCAGTCGCTGGCGCCCTCGACCAGCGTCAGGTGGCCGGGCTCGTTGCCGAGCAGCCCCTGGCTGGCGATCCACGACTCCTGCAGGTCCATGAGCCGCGTGGTCGTGGGCCCCACCCAGCGCTGCCACTGGCCCGAGCGGAGCGACCAGGCGACGAGCGCCACGCCACGCTCGGCCCGGCGCGTCATGCGCACCGTGCGCCCGTCGAAGTGCAGCGCCGGCACCGCCTGCGTCTCGTGTAGCGCCTGCAGGTCCTGCTCCCACTGCATGACCACGGTGGCCAGCCGTGCCGTGCGGTCGAGCGCCGCCTTGCTGCCGTCACGCGCACGCAGGATGCTGTCCAGCCCCTGCCAGGTGATGGTCGAGAGGATGGCCATCATCAACATGGCCACCAGCACCTCGACGAGGGTGAAGCCTCCTGGGGCGCAGCGGCGCGCCGGCGGCGAGGCGCGTGTCCTCACAGGCGACCCAGCACCGTGGAAATCGAGACGACGACGCGACCGGCCTCATCGAGCATCACGGCGTCGACGCGACGGAAGTTCGGGTTGGGCGTCGGGCGCGTCACAAGCTTGCCCTCGAACGTGCGGCCCAGCTGCTCGCAGCGGAAGTCGGCATCGCCGACCCCCGGGAAGGCCCGCGCCAGGCGCAGCGCGGTGAGCTGGTTGTCGGCACACCACTGCGCCGCGGTCACGTCGGCCAGGCGGCCCGCGTTGTCGGTGAGCACGCCGGCGGCGCGCAGGCCGGCGGCCAGCGAGATGGCAACGATCGCCAGCGCCACCAGCACCTCGAGCAGCGTGAAGCCGCGCCTCGGTGCGCTCGCCCGGCCCGGCGCGCGCGAGGCGGTCACCGGGCGGCCTCCGCGGACTCGGGCGCGAGATTCACGGCAAAGGGTGCCAGCCCGTCGGTGGAGACCTCGATGCGTCGGTCGTCCAGGCTCAAGACCACGCGCTGCGGTGGCACGATGGCATCGGGGCCGAGCACGAGCCCCTTGCCGCCGACGATCTGCGCCGTGACGCGCGGCTCGAGCCAGTGCCGCGGCATGTTCAGCCGCACCGGCAGGCCCACGAAGCGGAATCCCGCATCCGCCACATCCCCTTCGGTGGGGGCGGTGGACGAGCGTTCGTCCTGACCCGGCATCCAGTACACGGGCACGCCGGCGGCGCGCGATTCGGCGCGTGCGCCCTCGAGCAGTGCCGCCAGGCGCGCGCCCTCTTCCTCCAGCTTGGTCGCCGCGCCGTCGCGCAGTGCGAGGCTGACGACGCCGGCGCCGATGGCCACCAGCACCAGCACGACCAGCAACTCGATCAGCGTGAAGCCGCGTCGCGCGGCGGGCGCACCGCCGCCGGCACGCCGGGCGGTCAAACCGGCCACGCCCCGGTGTTCGAGGCGCCGATGGCCCGGGCTCGGCGCGTTGCGCGAGGCCGGGCAGCGCCGCAGGCTCTCACTGCCATGAGCCGACATCGGCATTCTTGCCCTCGCCGCCGGGCTGGCCGTCGGCGCCGAAGCTGAAAACGTCGATCTCGCCCTTCACTCCGGGGTTGAGGAACTGGTACGGCCTGCCCCAGGGGTCGGAGGGCAGCTTGTCGAGGTAGGGCTTCCAGTTCGGCGGGATGGCACCGGCGGCGGGCTTGCGCACGAGCGAGTCCAGGCCCTGCTCGGTGCTCGGGTAGCGCTGGTTGTCGAGGCGGTAGAGCTTGAGCGCCTGCATCAGGTTGTTGACGTCGGTGCGCGCCGCGGTGACGCGGGCCTCGTCGGCACGCTCGAGGAAGTTGGGCACGATGAGCGCCCCGAGCACGCCGATGATGACGAGCACCACCATCAGCTCGATCAGGGTGAAGCCGCGTGCGACGGCATTCCGCAGGAGCGAGGAGCGGTGTCGAAGGAATCGGGTCGTCATGGCAGGAGTGGAGCCTTGTCGAGGGCGATGACACGTTTCGCGAACATGTCGCACGCCGCAGCGGAGGGGGCGTGAATCATAATGGCCGCATGTCTGCACGATGGGCCACATTCCTCGTCTGGGCCCTCGTGGCTGCGAGTGCCGCGGCCTGGGGTTTGAAACTGTTCGTGACCGCGCCGAGCGCGCCGCCGCAGGTGGCGGTGGCCGGCCAGTCGCAGCTGCCGCGCGGCGACATCACACGCGTGCTCGGCGCCGACGCGCCGCCGCCTGTCGATCCTTCGGCCGGCGAGTCGCTGGCCAGTGCCCCGGCGGATGCCCGCTTCCAGCTCGTCGGCGTCGTCGCGCCGCGCGGCAGCGAGACGGCACGCGGCGGCGTTGCCCTCATCGCGGTGGACGGCAAGCCGGCCAAGGCCTTCCGCGTCGGTGCGGTGGTCGAAGGCGAGAACGTCGTGCAGGCCATTCGCGCACGGGGCGCCGATCTCGGCCCGGCGGGCGGCCAGGTGGTGGTGGCGCTGAACATTCCCCCGCCCCCGCCGCCGGCCACGGGCACCCTGCCGGACGCCGGCGCACCCGGCTCGGCCCCTCCAGCGGTGCCAAGCCCGGCGCGGGCCCTGCCGGCGGCACCACC
>JALHOU010000400.1 GCA_022842825.1 Rubrivivax sp. | reverse complement strand
ACGGCGCGCTGCTGCCCGATGCCGGCGCGCCCTGACCGGCAAGCCCTCGGCGCCGCGGCGGAGGCCGCGGCCCTGCGCCACCTCGAAGCCGCCGGCCTGGTGCTGCTGGCCCGCAACGCCCGCTTCAAGGTCGGCGAACTCGACCTGGTGATGCGCGAGGGCGAGACCGTGGTGTTCGTGGAAGTGCGCCTGCGTCGGAATGCGCACTTCGGCGATGGCTTCGACTCGGTGGACCGGCGCAAGCGACAGCGCATGGTGCGCGCCGCCCTGGCCTGGCTCGCCGCACGCCCCTCGCTGGCGGCCAGGCCCTGCCGGCTGGACGTGGTGTCGGCAGGCGACGGACCCGGCGCCCTGGCCCTGGACTGGCAGCGCGGAGCGTTCACGCTGGACGACGTGTAGCCGGTTCCTGCCTGCGGGCCGGGCTAGAATCGAGCCATGCCGCGTGAACCCGCCCCCGACACCACCGACGCCCTGCAGCGATTGCTGGGCCCGGGCGGCCTGCTGCTGGACGCCGCCGAGCGCCTGGCCTACGGCTACGACAACTCGCGTCGCCAGGGCCTGCCGCTGGCGGTGGCGCTGCCGACCACGGTGGCGCAGGTGCAGGGCATCGTGCGGCTTTGCCGCGCGGCGAAGATGCCGATCGTGGCGCGCGGGCGCGGTACCAACACCACCGGCGCCAGCGTGCCGGGCGAGGACGCGCTGGTGGTGTCGTTCGAGCGCATGAACCGGGTGCTGGCCATCCGGCCGGGTGACCGCGTGGCGGTAGTCGAGCCGGGCCTGCTCAACGGCGACCTGCAGGCGGCGCTGGCGCCGCATGGCCTGTTCTGGCCGCCGGACCCGACCAGCGCCGGCTTCTGCAGCGTTGGCGGCAACATTGCCTGCAATGCCGGCGGGCCGCGCGCCGTGAAATACGGCGCGACCCGCGACAACGTGCTGGCGCTGCTGGCGGTCACCGGCGCCGGCGAGCTCGTGCGTTTCGGCGCCGGCACCACCAAGGGCGCCAGTGGCTACGACCTGTCGCGGCTGCTGATCGGATCCGAAGGCACGCTGGCGCTGGTGGTGGAAGCCACGCTGAAGCTGACGCCGGTCGCGCCACGGCGGCGCGCGATGCGCGCGCTTTACGCCGACGTGGAGAGCGCCGCGGCCGCCGTGGCGCGCCTGATGGCGCAGCCAGTGACGCCGTCCATGCTCGAATTCATGGACGGCGACTGCGTGCGCCTGGCGCGCGAGGTCGGCGGCGCCGACCTGCCGCCGGCCGGCGCCCTGCTGATGATCGAGGCCGACGGCGACGAGGCCGTGCTGGACGCGGCCGTGGCGGCCCTGTCCGTCGCCGCCCGCGGACCCGGCTGCCTCGAGGTGGCCAGCGCCCCCGACGAAGCGGCGCGCGACAAGCTCTGGGCCGCACGCAAGGCGCTGTCCCCTGCCCTGCGCACGCTGGCTCCCGGCAAGATCAACGAGGACGTGGTGGTGCCGGTGTCGCGCATCCCCGACCTGGTGGCCGCCGTGCGCCGCGCCGCCGCCGACCAGCAGCTGGCTATCGTCAGCTTCGGCCACGCCGGCAACGGCAACCTGCACGTGAACATCCTCTACGACCCGGCCGACGCCGACCAGGCCAGGCGCGCCGAAGCCGCGCTGGAATCGGTCTTCGACGCCGTCATCGCACTGGGCGGCCAGGTGTCGGGCGAACACGGCATCGGCCTGGTGAAGCGCGACCTGCTGGTGCGCTCGCTGACGCCGGAAACCGTGGCGATGATGCGCGCGATCAAGTCCCAGTTCGACCCGGACGGCCTGCTCAACCCCGGCAAGGTGCTGCCGCCCGTCTAGCGCGGTCGGCAAGACAGGGCTGGCGCGGGAGGAAGCGCCGCGAACGGCTCGCGCGGCGATCCCGCCGCCGCGCGATCGCCACTCAGGCCCGCCGACACTCCGCGGCCAGCCGCGTCATTTCGGAAGACGCCGCCTGCGCGACCTGCCAGAGCGAATCGCGGCCCAGCCAGCACAGCAGCAGCATGGCCGCGACGCCGCCGGCCAGCAGCGCTCGCCGGTGCAAGGGTTGCTTGGTCTTTTCCATGTCGAACTCCGCTCGGGGACGCGGTGCGGGTCCGGCCAGCCCGTGTCGGGCCGCCGGACCCGCGCCACGTCAGTGGTTGTTGTTGAAGTGGATGATGACCCCGATGATCGCGCCGACCGGCGAGACCAGGCCGCCGATCGCGGCCTCCTTCGAGCCCAGGCCGTGCAGGGCCTTGCCGATGGCACTGCCGGCCGCGCCTTCGACGCTGCCGCCGTCACCGCCGGCGACGAGCGCACACTGCTGCTGATCGAGTGTCTTCATGGCGTTCTCCTCAGCGGCCGCGGCATTCGGCGTCGAGGTCGGCCATTTCCAGGGCCGCTTCGGACGCGATGTTGGACAAGGTCTCGCGATGGCTCCAGAGGAAGGTGGCCAGCTTGAGCAGGGTTTCGGCGTTGCCGCCGCCGACCTGGTGCAGTTGCGAAACGGGCATCGTGTTCATGGGTGACTCCAGGCATGCCTGCTTGCTGCAGGCGAAGCCATCACACCGGATGCCGCTCGCCGCGGATGCCCGCCAACGCCCCGCCGCGGCGTGATCGGACGCCGCGACCCCGGGTGCTGGCTTGCCGCCCGATGGCGTTGACTGCACCGACGCGCGGTCCGCATTGCCTGATCAGCCGAAAGGAACAAGGCCACGTTGTCCCACGACGGGCAGTGGCCGAGGCATCAGCCGCGGCATTGCGAAAGGGTGCGAGTTTTCCTGCGCGCGTCGTCAGCGCAGGAGGAAGGCCGCCAGCTGCAGCAAGCCCAGCGCCCACAGCCCGGCGAGCGCATCGTCGAGCATGGCGCCGAAGCCGCCATGCAGGCTGCGATCGGCCCAGCCCACGGGCCAGGGCTTGGCGATGTCGAAGACGCGGAACAGCACGAACGCCGCCAGCACCCACGGCCAGCCGGCCGGCAGCATCAGCAGCGCGATCCACATGCCGACGTATTCATCCCACACGACCAGGGAGGGGTCTTCGATCTTCGTCTCGCGGATGGCCCAGTGCGACGCCCAGACGCCGATGCCGAACGCGGCCGCGAGCACCGCGAGGTAGGCCGGCAGCGGCAGGTGCCGCAGGAAGAACCACCACGGCAGCAGCGCCGCCAGGCTGCCCACGGTGCCCGGGGCCCGCGGCGCGAAGCCGGTGCCGAAGCCCGCGGCGACCCAGCCCAGCGGATGTTTCATCAGGCGCCGGCGGGTGCCGACGGGCAGCACGGCCATCAGTGCACTCCCTGGAAATGCTCGAAGCCGGCCTGCGCCGGCGTGTAGACCCCGCCCTCCGGCGTCACGAAGGCCAGGTCCGCGCCGGCCTGCACCTGGCCGACCACGGTGGCGCCGACCCCGCAGTCCGCCAGTGCCTGCTCGATCGCGAACGCGGCCGAGGCCGGCGCGGTGAAGCACAACTCGTAGTCGTCGCCGCCGGAGAGCTGCAGCGGCCAGCGCCGCGCTTCGTCGAAATGATCGGCCAGCGTGCGCGAGGTCGGCAGGCGACCAAGGTCGAGGCGCGCGCCGACGCCGCTGGCGCGCAGCACGTGGCCGAGGTCGGCGGCAAGGCCGTCGCTGAGGTCAATGCCGGCCGTGGCCAGGCCGCGCAACGCCAGCCCGGCCGCCACGCGCGGCGTCGGCCGGTCGAGGCGATGGCGAAGCTTGGCGGAGAACGG
>JALHOU010000399.1 GCA_022842825.1 Rubrivivax sp. | reverse complement strand
GCCGGCCACGCGCTCGGCGGCCAGGCCGCCGTGCCGGGCCGCACGGCGGCCGACTTGGCGCGACGCCCTGGATCGGGCGCCAGCCGCGCTGGCGACGAATCAACACCGTCCGCCGGGTTCGACGCGTCTGCGCTCGGCCTGCGCGCCGTGACCGCCGAGACCCCCCGCGCGGCTTTCGCCACCGGCGAGGGTGGCCGCATGAGCGAAGGCCTGGGCACCTTGTCTCGGACCGCCACCGTGTTGCAGCTGCCTGCGGGCGCCCTGGGCGCCACTTTGGCCGGCGTCTCGGCCCAGGGCGACACCGGCCTGGTCGTGAAGGAAGCCGGGATCGCCGCCGCGCCGGGCAGCGAGTCCTTTGCGCGCGAACTCGGTGCACAGGTCAGCATCTTCGTGCGCGAAGGCGTACAGCAGGCGCGCCTGCACCTCAACCCGCAGGAAATGGGCCCGGTCCTGCTGCGCATCCATCTCGAAGGCCAGGCGGCGCAGGTCCACATGGCGGCTGAACAGCAGCCCACCCGCGAGGCACTCGAGCAGGCGCTGCCGGCGCTGGCCAGCCAGCTCAGCGATGCCGGCATCACGCTCACCGGCGGCGGCGTCTTCGAGCGCCCGCCGCAAGGCTATGGCGAGCGCGACACGCGCGGCGAAGGCGCCGCGCGCTCGCCAGAACGCGACACCACCGCTTCAGAGCCGGTCGCGGCACCGACGGGCGCCCGCGCCGAGGCCGAAGGCTGGTCGCGGCCACGTGGCCTGGTCGACCTGATCGCCTGATCGCGGCAGCGCCGCACTCCACATCGGAAGCGCGGCGGCGCCGCGCCCCCAAGCGGCCCCCGCGACCGCTCGCCAAACACCCGTTCCACCCGCCCAGCGGCCGCATTGCCGAGGTGGGCTGGCGGCGCTCCGAGCGCGCAGCAGGCACCGGCGACAGGGCCGGATTCGCAGCCCTTATCCGGGCATCGGCGGCGGGGGTCGCTCTCAATAATTTGTCCAGCCCGTCGATGCGCGCGGCCCTCGCGGGCTGCCTGCGCAGGCGACACGCCACGCACCCGATCCGAGCCCGACCCCTTCCACCGGATGAGCCCCGCATGTCCAACGCCGCTGCAGCCTCCGACGCCGCCCCGCCGCCCAAGAGCAAGAAGACGCTCATCATCATCGTCGCCGCCGTCGTCGTGCTGGCGCTGCTCGGCGTGGGCGCGATGCTGATGCTCAAGAAGAAGCCTGCCGAGGAAGGCGAGGAAAGCGAGGCGCCCGCCAAGCCTGCTGCCGCGCCCGTCAAGTTCGACCCCAAGGCCGTGCCGATCTTTGTGCCGCTGGAAGTGTTCGTGGTCAACCTGGCCGACAAGGACGCCGAGCGCTACGCGCAGGTCGGCATGACACTCGAGATCGGCGATGTGAAGCTTGGCGACCAGATCAAGGCCTACATGCCCGCCATCCGCCATGCCGTGCTGATGGTGCTGGCCGACAAGACCGCCGCGCAGCTCATCGACCGCGAAGGCAAGCTCAAGCTGGCGCGTGCGGTGCAGCGGGAAACCTCGCGCGTCCTGGGCGCCGATGTCGACGACGAGGACGAGGAGGGAGATGCCGAGCCCCCGGCCGGCGACAAGGCGGACCCCAAGAAGGGCAAGAAGAAGAAGCGCAAGGTCGCGCCCGACCTGCCGATTCGCGCCGTGCACTTCTCCAACTTCATCGTTCAGTGACCGTCAGGTTGGCATGAACCAGCAGATCCTCAGCCAGGACGAAGTCGATGCCCTGCTGCAGGGCATCACCGGCGAGAGCCAGAAGCTCCAGCAGGAGCAGGCACCCGCCGAGGGCATCCGCGACTACAACCTGGCCAGCCAGGAGCGCATCGTCCGCGGCCGCATGCCGACGATGGAGATCATCAACGAGCGCTTCGCCCGCAACATCCGGGTCGGCCTGTTCAACCTCATCCGCAAGAGCCCCGAGGTCGCCATCGGCGGCATCAAGGTGCAGAAGTTCAGCGCCTTCCTGCGCGAGATCGTCGTCCCCACCAATTTCAACATCGTCTCGATCAAGCCGCTGCGCGGCAGCGGTCTCGTCGTCTGCGATCCGAGCCTGGTATTCGCGGTCATCGACTCGCTGTTCGGCGGCGTGGGCAAGTTCCACACCCGCATCGAGGGGCGGGACTTCAGCCCGACGGAGCTGCGCGTCATCCACCGCCTCGTCGAGACCATCGTGACCGAGTACAAGAAGGCCTGGACCGGCATCTACCCCGTCGAGCTGGAGTACCAACGCTCGGAGATGCAGCCGCAGTTCGCCAACATCGCCACGCCCAGCGAGATCGTCATCTCGACGGCCTTCACCCTCGAGATCGGCGACGTCTCCGGCTCGGTGCACTTCTGCATGCCCTACAGCACGCTGGAGCCGATCCGCGACGTGCTCTATTCGGCGATGCAGGGCGACTCGGCCGAGCCCGACCGGCGCTGGGTCCGCATGCTCGAGCACCAGATCCAGAGCGCCGAGGTCGAGCTCGTGGCCGAGCTGGCGCGCGCACCGGCCACTGTCGAGCAGCTGCTGTCGTTCAAGCCGGGCGACTTCATCGAGCTCGATCTCGATCCCATGATCCAGGCCACCGTCGACGGCGTGCCGGTGTTCGACTGCCACTACGGCACCTCGAACAACCGCTACGCGCTGAAGATCAACCGCCTGATCACCCACTCCAAACTGAGCTGGCTCGCGGAGTCGCAACATGGCAGCTGATGCAACCGCCGACGCTGGCGGCCCCAACGAGGGCATGAGCGAAGAGGACAAGATGGCCGCCGAGTGGGCTTCCGCCCTGTCGGAGAGCAAAGGCAGCGGCGCCGACGGCAACGCCGTCGCCAGCGAGCTGGCGGCGCCGGCGGAGAGCGTGGCTCCGGCCGCCTTCACCAACTTCGCGCCCACCGGCGGCGCCGGCGCCGCGGCGCCGGGCAACGACCTGAACATGATCCTGGACATCCCGGTGCAGCTCACCGTGGAGCTGGGACGCACGCGCGTGCCCATCAAGCACATCCTGCAGCTCGCGCAGGGCTCGGTGGTGGAGCTCGAAACACTCGCCGGCGAGCCGATGGACGTGCTCGTCAACGGCTTCCTCATCGCGCAGGGCGAGGTGGTGGTGGTGAACGAGAAGTTCGGCATCCGCCTCACCGACATCGTGACGCCGAGCGAACGCATGCGCCGGCTCTCGAGAACATGACTCCCCCCGAAGCGACCTGCGGTCGCCTCCCCCCAGGGGGCACCGCCAGCGGCCCGGCGAAGCCGGTTCCGCGGCGGTCGCTTGCCCACAACGCATCCTCGATATGGCTCTCATGAACTGGACGGCGGTGCTCTGGTTCTTGGCCATCGTGGCCTCGATCCCGCTGCTGCTGTGGCTCTTCAAGCGCTCGCAGCTGCTGGGCGCCTCTGCGCCCACGGGCACGGCGCGCACGGTGGCTGTGCTGCCGCTGTCGACCTCGCAGAAGCTGGTGACGGTGGAAGTGGGCCGCGGCGACGACAAGTTCTGGCTCGTGCTCGGCGTGACGCCGCAGAGCATCACGACGCTGCACACGATGACCGCACTGCCACCGGTGCCGGCCACGGTGCCCGCGGCGGTGGAGGACCTGGCCCCGCCGCACGGCCCCGCCGCGGCCACCTTCTCGCAACTGCTCACCCGCCTGCGCGGCACCGCCCCCGATGGCCACTGACCTCCGCCGGCTGGCGCGGCCGGCCGCGTCCCTCGCGCTGCTGCTGGCCGCCATGGCGGCACC
>JALHOU010000398.1 GCA_022842825.1 Rubrivivax sp. | reverse complement strand
GTGCGCATCACGCGGCAGGCGATCTCGCCGCGATTGGCAATGAGGATCTTGCGGAAGCTCACGACTTGGCGGCCCCTTCTGAGGCCCCCTCCGCGGCAGCCTTTTGCGGCGTCTCCTCGGGCACCCACTTCGGCTTGCGCTTCTGCACGAAGGCCATCGTGCCCTCCATGCCCTCGGCGCCGAGCACGGCCGTCGAGAACACCGCGGCCGCCTCGGGCACGAGCGAGGCCGGCGACTGGAAGCGGGCCTTGGCGAGCAGCGCCTTGGTCGCGGCGAGCGCGCCCGGCGCGCAGGCGAGGATGTTCTTCAGCACGCGGGCCAGCGCCCAGTCGAGCGCGTCGGCGTCGTGCACCTCGTGCACGAGGCGCAGGCGCAGCGCATCCTGCGACTCGACCTTGGCGCCGGTGACGGCGAGCCGCTTGGCCTCGGCGTAGCCCAGGCGCTCGACGAGAAAGGGGCCCACCTGCGCCGGCACCACGCCAAGGCCGGTCTCGGGCAGGCGAAAGACCACGGTGTCGTCGGCCAGCGCCACGTCGCTCACGCAGGCGAGGCCAAAGCCGCCGCCCATCACCGTGCCCTGCAGCACCGTGACGAGTGCCAGGCCGGTGTTCGCGTAGGCGACGCAGAGCTCGCCGAAGGCGGCGTTGGTCTCGGCCATCGCGTTCGGGTTCTCGGCCAGTCGGCCGCGCGCCGCAGCCATGTCCTTGATGTCGCCGCCGGCGCAGAAGTGGCCGCCCGCGCCGCTCAGCACGATCACCCGCGTGTGGCCATCCATCTCGGCCTGGGCGAGCACGGCGCGCAATTCGCGCACCATGGCCAGCGACATGGCATTGCGCACCTCGGGCCGGTTGAGCGTGACGTGCAGCACCGGCCCTTCGCGGTGCAGCAAGAGGGTCTTGAAGTCGGCGAGTTCGATACCCATGGTGGCCGCCCTCAGTGGGCACATTCAGTGGGCGCCTTTGGGCAGCGTGCCTTCGAGCTTGCAGATGATGCCGAGCATCACCTCGTCGGCGCCGCCGCCGATGGAAGTGAGTCGGCCGTCGCGGTAGGCCTGCGACAGCGGGTTGTCGGCCGTGAAGCCCATGCCGCCCCAGTACTGCAGGCAGCTGTCGGCCACCTCGCGGCCTAGGCGGCCGGCCTTGAGCTTGGCCATGCTGGCCAGCTTGGTGACGTCCTTGCCGCCCACGTACATCTCCACCGCGCGGTAGGTGAGGGCGCGCAGCGCCTCCACCTCGGTGCGCAGCTCCGCCAGGCGAAAGTGCACCACCTGGTTGTCGAGGATGCTCTTGCCGAAGGCCTTGCGCTGGCGTGTGTAGTCGACGGTGAGGTCGATGAGGCGGTCCATCGCCTTCAGGCCGGCGGCGGCACCCCAGAGGCGCTCTTCCTGGAACTGCAGCATCTGGAACGCGAAGCCCATGCCCTCCTGGCCGATGAGGTTGCGGCGCGGCACGCGTACGTTGTCGAAGAAGAGCTGCGCCGTGTCGGAGCTGTGCATGCCGATCTTGTGGATCTTCTGCTTGGTGATGCCGGGCGCGTCCATCGGCACGACGATGAGGCTCTTGTTCTTGTGCGGCGAGCCCTCGCTGGTGTTGGCGAGCAGGCAGCACCAGTCGGCCTTCAAGCCGTTCGTGATCCACATCTTGGTGCCGTTGATGACGTAGTCGCCACCGTCCACCTTGGCGGTCGTCTTCACTGCCGCCACGTCGCTGCCGCCGCCCGGCTCGCTCACGCCCAGGCAGGCCACGTAGTCGCCGGCGATGGTGGGGACGAGGTATTCCTTGCGCAGCTCGTCGCTGCCGAAGCGCGCCAGCGCGGGCGTGGCCATGTCGGTCTGCACGCCGATGGCCATCGGGATGCCGCCGCAGGCGCACACGCCGAGCGCCTCGGCCATGACGAGGCTGTAGGAAAAGTCGAGGCCCGCGCCGCCGAACTCTTCCGGGTACTTCAATCCGAGCAGGCCGAGGCTGCCGAGCTTCTTGAAGACCTCGTGGCTCGGGAACTGCTCGGCCTTCTCCCACTCCGGCACGAAGGGGTTGATCTCCTTCTCGACGAACTTGATCACCGTGTCTTCGATCTGGCGGTGCTCTTGGGTGAACTTCATCTGGATGCTCCGGAGTGAGGAGAGAACTGCGATAGGCAAGCGGCCGCCGCGGAACCGGCTTTGCCGGGCCGCTGGCGGCGCCCCACGCGACTCGAAGAGTCGCCTTCGGTGACTTGGGGGGAGGCGCCGAAGGCGCTTCGGGGGTGGGTCATAGCCGGGCGACGCCGAAGGTGTTGGGGCGCGGCGTGCGGGCGGCGGCCTCGGCGGCAATCTGCAGGCACAGGCCCAAGAGGCGGCGGGTATCGCGCGGGTCGATGATGCCGTCGTCCCACAAGCGTGCCGTGCCGAAGAGCGCCGTGCTCTCCGAGTCGAGCCGACGGCGCAGTGCATCGCTCATCGCGGCCAGGGCCTCGTCGTTCGCCGGCTGGCCCATCTTGGCGAGCTTGTTGCGGTTGACGATGTCCATCACCTTGGCCGCCTGGGCGCCGCCCATGACGGCCGTGCGCGCGCTCGGCCACGCGAAGATGAAGCGCGGGTCGAAGCCGCGGCCGCACATGCCGTAGTTGCCGGCGCCGAAGCTGCCGCCGAGCACGACGGTGAACTTGGGCACGCGGGCATTGGCCACGGCCTGGATCATCTTGCTGCCGTGCTTGATGGCGCCCGCCTGCTCGGCGGCGCGGCCGACCATGTAGCCGGTGGTGTTCTGCAGGAAGACGAGGGGCGTGCCGCTCTGGTCGCACAGCTGGATGAACTGTGCTGCCTTGGTGCTGCCCTGCGGCTGGATGGGGCCGTTGTTGCCGATGACACCCACCGCATGGCCGTGCAGGCGGGCATGGCCGCAGATCGTGTCGGTCGCGTAGGCGGCCTTGAACTCGAGGAAGTCGCTCGCGTCCACCAGGCGCGCGATGACCTCGCGCACGTCGTAGGGCTCGCGGTCGTCGGCCGGCACGACGCCCATCAGCTCGTCGGCGGGGAAGAGCGGCTCGGGTGCCGGCGCACGGACCGGCACGGTGTCCCACGGCAGCTTGTCGATCAGCTCGCGCGCCACGGCAATGGCGTGCGCGTCGTTCTCGGTGAGGTACTCGCCGAGGCCGGTGATGGAGGCGTGTGTCTCGGCGCCGCCGAGCTCTTCCTCGGTGGCGTCCTCGCCGATGGCCGCCTTCACGAGCGGCGGGCCGGCGAGGTAGATGCTGCTGCGGTTCTTGACCAGCACCACGTAGTCGGAGAGGCCTGGTAGATAGGCGCCGCCGGCGGTGGAGGCGCCATGCACGACGGCGATCTGCGGGATGCCGGCGGCCGAGAGGCGCGCCTGGTTGGCGAAGGTGCGGCCGCCGTCGACGAAGATGTCGGCCTGGTACATGAGGTTGGCGCCGCCGCTCTCCACCAGGGCGATCAGCGGCAGCTTGTTCTCGCGCGCCAGCTCCTGCGCGCGCAGGCCCTTCTTGAGGCCCATCGGCGCGACGGTGCCGCCTTTGATGCCGCTGTCGCTGGCGGAGATGAGCACGCGCTTGGCCGCCACGACGCCGATGCCGACGATGCTGCCGCCGCCCATCACGCTCTTCTTGCCGTCGTCGTCATGCATGCCGAGGCCAGCGAGCGTGCTGAGCTCGAGGAACTCGCTGCCGCGGTCGATGAGGCGGGCCACGCGCTCGCGCGGCAGGAGTTGGCCGCGCTCCTCGAACTTCTTGCGCTTGCTCTCGCTCTCTGCGACCAC
>JALHOU010000397.1 GCA_022842825.1 Rubrivivax sp. | reverse complement strand
GCCGACGCCTACATCGTGATGGAGCGCGGCGAGGTCGTGATGCGCGGGCGTGGCCCCGACATGGCCGCCGACGGCGCGAAGGCGCGGCTCGCCATCTGACCGGGCTGTGGCGGGCCGGCGACGGCGCAACCGTTTGTCACGGTTCCCGGTGCGCCAGTGCGCGGCCGGCGCCGCGAGAATGCGCCCCCGGGCGAGCGCGTCGCCCGCAGAAGGGGAACCCATGATCCGAACCGCATCCATCCGCTTCCCGGCACGCCTCGCCGCTGCCTTGTTGCTGGCCGTGGGCGCCGCCGGCACGGCCCGGGCCGCCGAGTTCAACGCCATCGGCACGCTCACGCAGGCCGAGTTCCGCGCCCTGGCCGAGGACCTCGGCGCCGCCATTTCCTACAAGGGCATGATTCCTTCCGAGGGGCTGGGCATCACCGGCTTCGACCTCGGTCTGTCGATCGGCGCCACCGAGGTGGCCAACCGCGCCACGCTCATCAAGGCCGCGGGCGGCGCGGACGTGCCCAAGGCCGTGCCGCTGGCCGGCGTGCGCGCCGTGAAGGGGCTGCCGTTCGGCATCGACATCGGCGCCGTCGTGATGACGCTGCCCGACACCAATGTGCGCGCCGCGGGCGGCGACCTGCGCTGGGCCTTCATTGGCGGCAACGCGGTGCTGCCGGCGGTGGCGCTGCGCGCCTCGATGATGAACCTCTCGGGCGTCGACCAGCTGAAGACGCGTGCGACGGGCGTCGATCTGTCCATCAGCAAGGGCATCCTCTTCCTCACGCCCTATGCCGGCATCGGCCGCGTCGAGATCGACGCCAGGGCGCCGGGCACGACGCTCGGGCGAGAGAAGTTCCAGATGGACAAGGTGTTTGCCGGCGTCAACATCGCCTTCGTGCCGATGGCGCTGGTGATCGAGGCCGACAAGACGGGTGATGCCACGAGCTACGGCGTCAAGCTCGCCATCCGCTGGTAGACCGCCGCGCGCGGCGCCGTGCGGGGCGGATAATGCGCCCCGTGAAGCAGGCCAGACCGCCGCTGGTGCGAGCGGGGAAACCCGGCACTGGAGGAAGGTCCGGACTGCGCAGGGCGGCGTAGCAGCTAACGGCTGTCCACCGCGAGGTGAGGATCAGAGCAACAGAGACGAGCCGATTCAGTTCGGGTGAAACGGGCAATCTCTACGCGCAGCAACACCAAATAGGCACACGTCGATCCGGCCCGGGGAGTGTGCGGGTAGGTGGCACCGAGCCGGGGGGCGACCCCCGGCCCAGATGAATGGCGGTCACGACGCGGCCTCGCAAGGGGCCGCGCCGCACAGAATCCGGCCTATCGGCCTGCTTCACACTTTCTTCCTCCGGCGTGGCGTCGCCGCCGTGCCGGGGCCTGTGCGGCGGCGCCAGGGCGCGCTTCAGGCCGGCACGACGAGTTCGTGCCGCGCCACCCAGGCGAGGGCGGGTGTCGCGGCGACGGCCGGCGCCGTGCCCGCCGGCGCGCGTGCCAGCTGCATCTCCAGTGCCGCCCGGTCGTCCGCCGGCACGTTGCGCCAAAGGAAGTCGCGCGCGTTGCCGGCGTCGCCGGCGACGAACAGCTGCGAGGTCCAATCGCCGAAGCTCACGTGCCGCAGCTTGACGTGGATGTGCGGCGTGCGCCCGGGGTAGGCCACGGGCCGGATGGTGCGAAAGCTCAGTTCGCCGCGTGCGTCGCTGCGCGCCGCGCCGAAACCCTGGAAGCCGGGGTCGAAGCGGACGGCGCGGTCGGCCGCCTCGCGCGGCACGCTGGGGTGGCGGTAGTGCTGCAACGTGTCGCACTGCCAGATCTCGACCTCGGCGCCGTCGACGAGGCGGCCGTTCGTGTCCACCACCGCCAGGGCGAGACCGAGGTGCTCCCCGCGTGCCATGTGCGTGTCGCTGCCCTGCGTCACGCGCGTGAGGTCGGCATCCCAGTCGTTCCACTGCGCGCGCCAGCGCGCCGACGGGTAGAACGGGCCGTCGGTCATCTGGCGCAGGGCACGACGCGAGCTGGCCAGGGCCGGGAAGGCCAATGCCGAGACGAAGGCGCCAGAGGCGATGGCCGCCGCAGCGGCGACAAAGGTGCGGCGAAGCGGTTTCATGGCCGAATTGAAGCACCGTCCGGTGTCGTCGCATAGAGCCCTTGCGCCGCGTATGTGCTGCGAATGCGCGTCGGCCCACCAGCGCCGGCCCAGGGCCGGCCGGCCGCACGCCGACCGCGCACCTACACTCCGTGGCCCTCTGCCCGATGACTCCCCCTCCCGCTTCCCTCTGGCGCGGCCCGCGCTGGGCCTTGTCGCTGCTGCTTGCGGGCCTGGGCATGCTGGGC
The DNA here is from genome assembly GCA_022842825.1 of Rubrivivax sp. Classification (GTDB taxonomy): domain Bacteria; phylum Pseudomonadota; class Gammaproteobacteria; order Burkholderiales; family Burkholderiaceae_C; genus Rubrivivax. The sequence continues at coordinate 1,454 of JALHOU010000397.1, read as the reverse complement.
CCGTTTGCGATCGACACCTACTTGCCGGCCTTCACGGCCATCGGCACCTCGCTCGCGGCCACGCCGGTGCAGATGCAGCAGACGCTGTCGAGCTACCTGCTCGCATTTGCGGTGATGAACCTCTTCCACGGCGCGCTCTCCGACAGCTTCGGCCGCCGGCCGGTGGTGCTGGTGGGGCTCAGCGCCTTCGCGCTCGCTTCGGTGGGCTGCGCGCTGGCCGAGTCCATCGGCGCGCTCGTGTTCTGGCGCGCGGTGCAGGGGTTGTGCGCCGGCGCGGGCATGGTGGTGTCGCGCGCCATCATCCGCGACCTGCATGCGCCAGCCGAGGCGCAGCGCGTGATGTCGCAGGTGACGATCTTCTTCGGCGTCGCGCCGGCCATCGCGCCCGTGCTCGGCGGGCTGATGCTGGGGCCGCTCGGCTGGCGATCGATCTTCTGGCTGCTCGCAGGCATCGCCGGCGTGCTCGCCATCGCCAACGCGCGGCTGCTGCCCGAGACGCTGGTGCCTGCGGCCCGGCAGTCGTTCCACCCCGGGCACCTGCTGCGCGGTTATGCCCAGCTCGTGCGCAACCCGCGCTTCCTGGCGCTGGTGGTGGCCAGCGGCGTGCCCTTCAACGGCATGTTCCTCTACGTGCTCTCGGCGCCGGCGTGGCTGGGCGGTCTGCTCAAGCTCGAGCCGACTCAGTTCTTCTGGTTCTTCGTCATCAGCGTGGCCGGCATCATGGCCGGTGCCTGGTTCTCGGGCCGGCTGGCCGGGCGCATCCGGCCGCGCCAGCAGGTGCGCTGGGGCTTCCTGGTGGTCGGTGCGGCCTCGCTCGTGAACGTCGTGCTGAACGGGCTGTTCGAACCGCACGTCGCCTGGGCCATCCTGCCCGTGGCGGTGTACTCGTTCGGCTGGTCGCTGCTGACCCCGGTGGTGACGCTGCTCGTCATCGACCAGGCACCCGAGCGGCGCGGCATGGCCTCGTCGGTGCACTCGAGCATCGGCAGCGGTGCCAACGCTCTGGTGGCCGGGGTGTTGGCGCCCCTGGTGATGCACTCGGGGCTGGCGCTCGCGCTGGCTTCCTTTGCGCTGATGGCCGCCGGTCTCCTGGCCTGGACCTGGGTGAAGCGGCAGGTGACGGCCTAGGACGCGCATCCGGCGTATCCGGCGCAGTGCGTTCACGGGCGCACGGCCCGGCGCGGGTTGCCCGAGCTCAAGTCGCCTCGCCGAATGGCCGAAATGGGGCGAGGAGCCTCTCGCCATGACCCCCGTTCGCCTCGTTGCCCTTGCCGCACTGCCTGCCGCGCTGCTGGCGTGGCCATCTCTGCCTGCGGCGGGGCCGGTGGATACGCCGGTGCCAAGGCACGGCGCGAAGGGCGCTGCACGGGTCGCGCCGCCCGCAGGGCCCGCCGCTCTCGCGTCCGCGGCAGCGCCGGCCGCACCGGAGGCCGTCGACCCGATGGAGCGCCTGC
>JALHOU010000396.1 GCA_022842825.1 Rubrivivax sp. | reverse complement strand
GGGCGACCCGGCCGCCCGGGGCCGGGCCGAAGCCGCGCGCGCCGAGGAAGCGCGCCTCGTCGACGTGGCGCTGCGCAACACGCACATCGCCGCACGCCTGGTGCGCTCGCTGGGCGATCTTGCCGTGCTGGACGAGGATCGCTTCCGCCTGCGCCTGGCCCGGCTCGACCTCGGCGAGATGCTGGACGACATCGCGATGCGATTTGCCGAGCGTGCTGCGCGCCAGGGGGTGGCGATCCGCTGCGAGTTCGAAGGCGATGCCGGCAGTGAAGGCGGTGTCGCCGAGCCCCTGGTGGCCGAGGTCGACGTCGAGCTCATCGAGCGCGCCATCGCCAACCTGCTGGACAACGCGCTGCGCTTCACGCCGGCGGGCGGGGGCATCCTGCTCTCGGCGCGGCGCGTGCCCGCGGGGCTGGGCCGGGCCGGCGGGGCGACGACCCCGCCAGGCGACTTCTCCGACACCGGTTCCTACGCCATTGCCGACACCGGCGGCGTGCGCCTGTCCGTGCGCGACAACGGCAGCGGCATCGCGCCGGGCGACCTGGAACACCTCTTCGACCGCCATTTCAGCGGCCGCGCCGGCCGGGCCGCGCGCGCGGACAGCAGCGCCGGCAACGGGCTCGGGTTGGCCATCGTGCGCCGCATCGTCGAGCTGCACGGCGGCCGGGTGGCGGTGCAAAGCAGCGCCGGCGAAGGCACCACGGTGACGTTGGACCTGCCGCTATCGCCGCCGGCGCCGCCCTCCGGCCCCGAATAGCCCGCCAAACCCGCGCCTGCTCCATCGATCGGGCGGGGGGGTGCCGCGCCAGACTGGGAAGATGACAGTTGATGCGGTCCTCGTGCTCCAGCGCAGCGATGTGGTTCGCATTGCCGCGGCCCCGGCGCGCTATGCCGGCATGCGGCTGCTCTTTGTCGACCCCGGCCTGCTGGACGACGCCGCGCAGCGAGGGCTGACGCGCACCTCGCCCTACGAATACCGCCGCCTCGACCTCGGCCCGGACATGCAGGCGCGCGCCGCCAGCGAGGCCATCGCCCGCGCCACGCTGGTGGACCTGCAGATGAGCGCCGAGCGCGAGCGCCTCTGGGGCGACCGGCAGGTGCTCACCGGCTGGGACATCGGCCTCTTCTTCCTCGCCCTGCAGCGCGCCGCCGTGGCGCGCGCGCTTGCCAAGGCCGTGGCCGCGAGCTTCAAGGAGCCGAGCATCGGCCTGCTGCGCCCGAGCAACCCGCAGCAGATGTACTTCGACTCCTTCGTGAGCGCCGACCTCGTGGGGCAGGACCCGCAGCGCTTTTCGGTCATCGACCGCTACCACGACGCGCGCTGGCAGCGCCCCGACGCCTACGACCAGGTGCTGGACGCGCAGGCCATGGGTGCGCTGCTCGCGCGTGGCGTCATCACGCTGGTGAGCCATGTGCCCACCTGCTTCTACGACCGCGCCTGGCTGGCCGACGAGGTGGCGCGTTCGCACGCCTACACGCTCGACCTGCCCAGCCCCTTCTGGGACGTGCCGCTGCACCGCGGCCCGCCGCTGCTGGTGCCGCGCAGCAACCTCGCCGCCGAGGCCGAGGTGGCGGAGTACGGCGCCCGCGCCGTGCGCGTGCTCGAGCCGCTGCTGGCCGACCTGCTGCCGCAGCAACGCGCGCGCGAGGAGCAGATCACCGCCTGGGCGGCACGCGCGCGCTGGCAGGCGCTCAACTTCCTGCAGTTGAGCCAGGCGTTCGCCCGCCTGAGCCAAGCTCCGCGCGCCGGCCAGGCCACGGCGCCGGACTTCCTTCTCGCCGACCAGGACACGGGCCTGAACGGGCCGCTCTTTTCCATCGCCGACAAGGTGGGCGGCGCCATCACCGTCGTGCCGCACTCGGGCCATGCCTCGATGCTGCTGCCGCACGGCCGGCGGGCGCAGGTGGTCGAGCGGGCGGGCTACGGTTGCGCGCCACGCACGCTGCTGGGCCAGTCGGTGCCCACGCGGGCCGTGCGCTTCAACCAGCAGGCGCGTCGCCGGCCGGGTGGGCCCGGGCTACACGGCGTACGCCTGCGGCGCGTCTGCCTGCTGCTCAACAGCCTCAGCACCGAGGGCCTCAGCCACGTCGACGCCTATGCGCTGGCCGAGTTCCACGCCCCGCTGGCAGCGCTGTGCGAGGCTGCCGGCGTCGAGCTCGTCCTTCGCCCCAAGCCCGGGGCACCCGCCATGGCCGTGCTGGCCGGCGCGCTGGGCGTGTCGCCCGCCGATCTTGCCGGCGCGGTGCAGCAGCCGCTGCCCACGCTGGCCGAGAACTGCGAGCTCTGCCTCGCCTGGGGCGAGCCGACCACCGGCATCGCGCCCTTCCTCGATGCCGGAAGCCTCGTGCTGCAGGTGATGCGCGAACGCTGGCCGGTGGACTACCTCGTGTGCATGCCGCTGGTACGCGATGGCGTCGTGCCGACGCTGGCGCCGGCCCAGGCGCTGGCAGCTGTGCGTCACTTCATCGACGACGGCGCCTCGCTTGGCGCCGAGACGGCGCGCCAGAGCGCCGCCTTCGACGCGCGCGCCGCCGGTGCGCACGAGCACCTGTTCGACCGTGCGCTGGAGCCGGTCCAGCGCGCCGCCGCCTGAAGCGCCCGCGACAGGCCACCACCACCGCTACTGCCCGACCCGCGCTCCTCCCCGAAAAAGCCTACCCCTCGAGCCGACCCACCATGCTCAACGACAAATCCATCCTCGTCACCGGCGGCACCGGCAGCTTCGGCCGCGCGTTCGTGAAGACCGTGCTCGAGCGCTATCCGCAAGTGCGGCGGCTCGTCATCTTCTCGCGCGACGAGCTCAAGCAGTTCGAGATGGCGCAGTTGTTCCCGCCCAGCCAGTACCCCTGCCTGCGCTTCTTCATCGGCGATGTGCGCGACGCGCACCGCCTGAAGCGGGCGATGGAAGGCATCGACATCGTCGTGCACGCGGCAGCACTGAAGCAGGTGCCGGCGGCCGAATACAACCCGATGGAGGCGATCAAGACCAACGTGCTCGGGGCGCAGAACGTCATCGAGGCCTGCCTCGACTCGAACGTGCGGCGTGTCGTGGCGCTCTCCACCGACAAGGCGGCGGCGCCGATCAACCTCTACGGTGCCACCAAGCTGTGCAGCGACAAGCTCTTCGTCGCCGCCAACAACATCCGCGGCAGCCGCGACCTGCGCTTCTCGGTCGTGCGCTACGGCAACGTCATGGGCAGCCGCGGCTCGGTGATCCCGTTCTTCCTCGGCCAGCGCGAGCAGGGCGTGCTGCCCATCACGCACCCGGACATGACGCGCTTCAACATCTCGCTGGAAGACGGTGTGCAGATGGTGCTGTGGAGCATCGAGCACGCCTGGGGCGGCGAGATCCTCGTGCCCAAGATCCCCAGCTACCGCATCACCGATGTCGCCGACGCGGTGGCGCCGGCGGCGCGCAAGCGCATCGTCGGCATCCGCCCGGGCGAGAAGCTGCACGAGGAGATGATCACCGCCAGCGACAGCCCGAACACGGTGGACCTGGGCGACTACTACGCCATCCTGCCCAGCGGTGCCGACTACGGCATGGACGACTACTGCGAGCGCATGAAGGGCCAGCGCGTGGTGCCCGGTTTCAGCTACGACAGCGGCAGCAACAGCGACTTCCTCTCGGTGCCACAACTGCGCGCCCTCATCGACAAGCACGTGGAGAACCCCGGTGTCGCGCACCATTGAACGCGCGGGGGGGCGCGCCGCGAACCGCGCCACCAACCGCGCCCCGGGCAGCGCCGCCGCGCATGGCCCCGGTCGCCACGCCGGGCG
>JALHOU010000395.1 GCA_022842825.1 Rubrivivax sp. | reverse complement strand
GCGCCGGCGGCAGGGCCGGCAGCCGCCGGTGCCGCGGCGGGCAGCGCAGTCGGCAGATCCGGCAGGCCCGGCAGCCGCGCGAGCAGGAAAGTGGTCAGCGCGTCCAGCGTGGGGTGGTCGAAGACGAGCGTCGTGGGCAGGGGCAGGTTGGCGGCTTGGCCGATGGCGTTGCGCAGTTCCACCGTCATCAACGAGTCCATGCCCAGCTCGCGCAGGGGCGTGCGCGGGTCCAGGGCCTGGCTGGTGGCGATGCCGACGACGCGGCGCACGACCGCCTCGATGCGGCGGCGCAGGGCGGCGCGCCGTTGCTCGGCCGGCGTGGCAGCCAGTTCGGCCGCCCAGCCGGCGGCCCGGGCCGCCGCCGGCAGGCCAATGGTTGCGTGGGTCGGGCTCGGGCCCGAGCCCGCCGAGGGAGCGAGGTGCGCGAAGAAGTGCACCGGCGCCTCGCCGCCGAGCGTGGGCAGGAAACGCGACCAGTCCATCGGCAGCAGCGCGGCCGAAGGCTGGTTGCGCGCGAGCAGCTCGAACATCGCATCGAAGGCCTCTGCCGGCTCGAGGGTGCCCACGCCGCTGGCGGCCCAGTTCGCGTCGTGGCCGGCCGCCATGCCGCCCGCCCAACGCCCCCAGGCAACGGAGAGGGTCGGGCGGCCGCTCGCGTGGCGGGCCTGCGCGAAGGCGTCGAGGGCCGCGTTGGCGGCCGCATACGCGGCCTGCCCGGCCGGGCCGAGCCAGCCGGCGCCGGCGCTGTAGACGATGAAGAAGTCGAGCGTGTCGCCCGCCGTCAGCACGTCGAGGTGTCGTGCGGCGTCGAGCTTGGGCGCGAGCGAGCGCCCCAGGCGCGTGCGGTCCTGCCGCGCGAGCAAGGCATCGTCGAGCACGCCGGCCGCATGCACCACGCCGCGCAGCGGCGGCATGCGCGTGCGGGCGCTGTCGAGCGCCGTGGCCAGCGCCTCGCGGTTGCACACGTCCACGTGCTCGACCTGTACGCTGCAGCCCTGCACGCGCAGGGCCTGCAGGGCCGCAGCGGCGGCCTCGCCAGGGGCGCTGCGGCCGAGCAGCAGCAGGTGGCGCGCGCCGCGCTCGAAGAGCGCGCGCGCGGTGGCCAACCCGACATGGCCGAGGCCGCCCGTGACGAGGTAGCTCGCATCGGCGCGCGGGCCGAGGGTCGCGAGGTCGCGGACCAGGTCCTGCCGGTACACCAGCTTGCCGCTGTGGCGGCCGGCGGCCATGCGGCGCATCGCGTCGTGCGGTGCCGACATCGGGTGCACCTCGAAAGCCGGCAGCGAGGCCTCGCCGGCCACGGCGCGGCGCACCGCCTCGCCGAGCAGGCGCGCGGCGAGGGCGGGGCTGCGCCGGGCCTCGTCACCGAGGTCGAAAGCGACGTGGCGGATGTCCGGGCGCCGGGCGCGCAGGGCCTGCGCCACCTCGGGCCCGGCCTTGCCCATCTCGATGAAGCGGCCACCGCGGGCCAGCGCATCGACGCTGGCGGCGATGAACTCGCCGGCCAGCGAGTTGAGCACCACGTGCACGCCCTCGCCGGCCGTGGCGGCGAGCACCTGTTCGCGGAAGTCGAGGCGGCGCGAGTCGTACACATGCGCCACGCCCAGGCCGCGCAGCATCTCGCGCTTGGCCTCGCTTCCCGCGGTGGCATGCACGACCGCGCCGCAGCGATGGGCCACCTGCACGGCCGCCAGGCCCACGCCGCCTGCCGCGGCGTGGATGAGCACGCGCTCGCCCGGCGAGAGTGCGGCGAGATCCTCCAGCGCATGGGCGGCGGTCATGGCCGCCACGGGCAGCGCCGCAGCCTGCTCGAAGCGCCAGTCGGCCGGCTTGCGCACGGCGAACTCGGCCGGCACGCACACGGCGCTGGCCAGCGAACCCGGCGCGAAGGCCAGCACCTCGTCGCCCACTGCCAGGCCGGTGACGCCTTCGCCCACCTCGGCCACGCGGCCGGCGCACTCGCCGCCGAGCGTGGCGGCCGGCCCCGGGTAGGTGCCGAGCACGCAGAGCACGTCGCGGAAGTTCAGGCCGGCGGCCTGCACGGCAATGCGGACCTCGCCGCGGCCGGGCCGGCCGGGGTCGTGCGGCTGAATGAGCAGCGCATCGATCTGCCCGGGGTGCGGCACCGCGAGGCGCTGCTCGCGCGTGGGCGCGAGCCGCGCCAGGCGTGCGGCAAAGGCCGAGCCCGCCCGCAGCGCAAGCTGCGTCTCGCGGGGCTCGGCGGCGCGCAGCAGCGCGGCGAGAGCCGTGCTGCCCGCCGGGGTGGTGTCGGCGGTGGGGGTGTTGGCCGTGGGTGCGTCGGCCGTGGGTGCGTCGGCCGTGGGTGCGTCGGCCGTGAGTGCGTCGGAGGTAAGTGCGTCGGCCGTGAGTGCGTCGGCAGGCAGGTCGACGAGTGTGCACTGCAGCGACCGGTGTTCGGTGTGCGCCACCCGCACCAGGCCCCACAGCGCGACGGCCTCGGGGTGCGCCGACTCCCCTGGCAGCACGGCCTGGGCACCCTGGGTGACGAACCACAGGCGGCCCACGCGGTGGCCGGCCCCCGCACAGGCGTGCACGAAGCGGGCCGCGCGCTCCAGCGCCCTGGCAGCGCCAATGCCGTCGGCGCTGGCCGCTCCGGCGGCGGGCCAGAGCCAGACCACGTCGCAGCGCTCATCTGGCAGGGCCGGCAGGGCCGCGAGCGCATCGCCTGTCTCGGCACCGAGCGCAGCGGCATCGACCCACCGGCAGTCGTCGCCCGTTTCGCGCAAGGCGCGGCACAGCGCGTCGGCGCTGGCGTCGGCCTCGGCAACGACGCACCAGCGCCGCGCCTGCGCGCCGCCTGCGCGCCAAGGCTCCCAGGCGATGCGGTAACCGGCGCGAGCGACCAGGTCGGGCCCCTGCGGCGGCGCCGCAGGGTCGAGCGAGGCAGGGACCGTGTCGCCCGGCGCAGCCCGTGCCAGTTGCACGCCGGTGACCTGCGCGACCAGCGTCCCTTGCGCGTCCCAGAGGGTCAGGTCCAGCCGCGGCGGCAACGACCCGCCGGCCGTCGGCACGACGCGGGCGTGGCAGCGCACGCGGCGGCCGGCGGGGGCGCACCAGCGCAGTGTCTCGATGCCCACCGGCACCCACAGGGTCGAGTCCTCGCCCATGGGTCCCGCCTCGCTCGCGGCGAGAAAGCCCAGTTGCAGGCAGCCGTCGAGCAAGGCCGGGTGCAGAGCCACCGGGCCGAGCCGGTCGGCCTCGTCCAGGGCCACGGTGGCGACGCCCTCGCCGGGGCCGACATGCACCTCGCGCAGCACCCGGAAGGCGGGGCCGAACTGCGCCCCGCGCCTGGCGAGCCTGGCGTAGAGCTCGCTCGGGTCCAGGGCCCGTGGGCAGCGGCCTGCCGCCAGAGCGAGGGTGTTCGGGTGGGGGTCTCGCTCTTCTGCTTCGAAGTCTTGTGCGGCCAGCGCCTGGCCGACCCGCGCGCTTGCCAGGCGCAGGTGGCGATGCGGCTGCGTCTCATCGGGGAGCGCAAAGAGCTCGAGCAGCGGTTGCGCTTCGGCCTCGGGGTGCCAGAGCAACTGCATCGGCACCGTGCCGGCCGCGGGCAGCGCGAGCGGTGCGAGCAGGCGGATGCCGCTGAGCGTGATCGGCGCGCCCGCCTGCTGGTCGAGCGCGGCGGACAGCAGCGCCTCGACCGAAGCGGCGCCCGGCCAGACCATGCGGCCTTGCAGGCGGTGGTCGCGCAGCACTGCCTGCGCTTCGCTGCCGGCCTCGCTGCAGTAGAGCGTGTCGCCGTGAGGCAGCGCCACGCGCTCGCCCAGCAGCGGGTGGGGGCCGGCGGCGCGGCCGCTCGC
>JALHOU010000394.1 GCA_022842825.1 Rubrivivax sp. | reverse complement strand
CCGCGCCGGACCTGGCCGGACCGCACCGCCCACCCTGCTGCACGCCGACGCGCGGCTGACGCGCCGGCGGTTCGACCGCCGGCGCCGCACCCGCCTCACGCGGCCAGTCCGCGTCACCGCGCGCCACCGTGCGCGCCGCGCCAGATCCCCGTGCCTGTTTGCCGACCCCCATGGAAATCGCCCTTCTCTCCGCCCTCATCTTGCTCAACGGCTGCTTCGCGATGTCCGAGATCGCCCTCGTGACCGCGCGCAAGGCGCGCATGCAGAAGCGCATCGACGAAGGCGACCGCGGCGCCGCGGCGGCAGTCAAGCTCGGCGAGGACCCGACGCGCTTCCTGTCCACCATCCAGATCGGCATCACCTCCATCGGCGTGCTCAACGGCATCGTCGGTGAGGCCGCGCTCGCCGCGCCGCTGGCGCTGTGGCTGGGCACGCTCGGCCTCGCCGAGCCCTACACGGGCTACGCCGCCACCGGCCTGGTCGTCGTGACCATCACCTATTTCTCGATCGTGATCGGCGAACTGGTGCCCAAGCGGCTCGGCCAGACGCACCCGGAGACGCTGGCGCGCCTCGTGGCGCGCCCGATCGAGTGGCTGGCCATCGCCACCAAACCCTTCGTGCGCCTGCTGTCCATCTCCACGCACGCACTGCTGCGCTTGCTCGGCGTGCGCGACAACAGCGGCGCCGGCGTCACCGAGGAGGAGATCCATGCCGTGCTCGCCGAAGGCACGACGGCCGGTGTCATCGAGCGCCACGAGCACACGATGGTGCGCAACGTCTTCCGCCTCGACGACCGGCAGATCGGCTCGTTGATGGTGCCGCGCGCCAGCGTCGTGATGCTCGACATCGACGATCCGGTGGGGGAGCACCTGGCGCGCATCGAGCGCTCCGACCACGCGCGCTTTCCGGTCGTCCGGGGCGGGCTGTCGAACCTGCTCGGCGTGGTCAACGCCCGGCAGTGGCTGTCGCGTGCACTGCGCGATCCGCAGGCGACCCTGGCGTCGCAGCCGCTGCAGCAGCCGCTGTATGTGCCCGAGACGCTCACCGGCATGGAACTGCTCGGCAGCTTCCGCTCCTCCGACGTGCACATGGCCTTCGTCATCGACGAGTACGGCGAGGTGCAGGGCATCGTGACGCTGCAGGACCTGGTCGAGGCGATCACCGGCGAGTTCAATCCGCGCGACCCGGCATCTTCGTGGGCGGTGCAGCGCGAAGACGGCTCCTGGCTGCTCGATGGCCACATCCCGGTGCCCGAGCTGAAGGACCGCCTGCAGCTCGCCGCCGTGCCCGAGGAGGACCGGGGTCGATACCACACGCTGAGCGGCATGCTGATGCTGCTGACCGGCCGCCTGCCCAAGGTCGGCGAGGTCGTCGAGTGGGAGGACTGGCGGCTCGAGATCGTGGATCTGGACGGCCGCTCGATCGACAAGGTGCTGGCCACTCGCAAGCCCTCCTCGCCGGAGGGCGAAGATGGCACGGACCTCTGAGGCGGCCGCCGGCGAGACGGAGACGACGCCTTGACGACATGGTTCGGCCGCCGCTGGCGCGGGGAGGTACCCGCGGCGGCGCTGTGCTGGCGCGACATGCTGCTCATCGGCACGCTCGTGAATCTCGGCGCCAGCTTCGCCGCGTTGATGGCCTACGCCCAAGGGGCCGGCGCCGGCTGGGCCGTGGCGCTGCACTTCGGCGCCCTGCCACTCAACATCTTCCTGTGCATGTGCCTGTGGCGGCTGCGCGATCGCTCGGGCATGCATCTCGCATTCGGCTCGGCGTGGTTTGCGGCCATGATCGTGATCTAGGCCGTCCGGCCGCGGGCTGGCGCCTTCCGGTCCCGGCCGCACGGCCGGCCGGTCGATGCCGGTCGATACTCCGACGATGCCGCTGCCACTGCCGACCCTTGCCCCTGCCCACGCCCAAACCATCGTGATCCACTCCGCCCGGCCTGCGCGCGCGCCGAGCACGCCGGCCTCGGCCGGCCTGCCATGCCCATGAGCGAAGCTTCCGACCCGGCGGAGCGCAAGGTCGCCCTGTCGGCCATGCTGGAAGCCCTGGCGCACGACACCGGCCGCGACCGCATTGCCGTGGGCGACCTGCTCGCCGCGCTGGGCGACCGCGCGCTGGTGGCCCTGATGTTCGTGTTCGCGTTCCCGAACGTCCTGCCCACGCCGCCCGGCACCTCTTCGGTCCTCGGCGCACCACTCATCTTCCTGGCGCTGCAGCTCTCGCTCGGCCAGCGGCCCTGGCTGCCGGCCTTCATCGCCCGCCGCTCGATGGCACGCACGGACTTCGCGGCACTCATCCGCCGCGTCTCGCCGTGGCTGGCACGCGCCGAGCGCCTGCTGCGCCCGCGTGCGGCCTGGCTGGCCCTGCCGCCGATGGAGTTCCTGGTCGGCCTCGTCTGCCTGCTCCTGGCGCTGATCCTGGTGCTGCCGATACCGCTGGGCAACGTGCTGCCGGCGCTGGCCATCAGCCTGCTGGCGCTGGGTGTGCTCGAGCGCGACGGGCTGTGGGTGGCCGCGGGGCTCGTCACCGCCGCGTTCGGCGTGGCGGTGGTGGCCGGTGTCGTCCTGGCGATGGTGAAGGCCGCACTCCTCCTGCTGGCCAGCATCATTCGGTGACATGGCCGCGGCCGCCCCGGCCGACCCAGCCGAAGGGCCGGCCTCGCCGCCGGGCCGGCCTGCGATGACTCGATAGCATCGGCACCCCCATGACCGCATCCGCACCGACTTCGAGCCCACCACACCGGGAGCGGGACCTGGGCGCCCACACGCCCATGATGGCCCAGTACCTGCGCATCAAGGCCGAGTTCCCGGACACGCTCGTCTTCTACCGGATGGGCGACTTCTACGAGCTCTTCTACGACGACGCGCGCAAGGCCAACCGGCTGCTCGACATCACGCTCACCACGCGCGGCCAGAGCGCCGGCGAGCCGGTGGTGATGGCCGGTGTACCGGTGCACTCGGCGGAGAGCTACCTCGCGCGCCTCATCAAGCTCGGCGAGGCGGTGGCCATCGCCGAGCAGGTGGGCGAGGTCGCCTCGGCCGGATCGACGCAGAAGGGGCCGGTCGAGCGCAAGGTGGTTCGCGTCGTGACGCCCGGCACCGTCACCGACACCGAGTTGCTCGCCGAGCGCGCCGACACGCTGCTGCTGGCCGTGTACATGGAACGCGTCAAGGGCGGCGAAGCGAGGCCGGGCGGGTTGGTGTGCGGCCTGGCCTGGCTGGCGCTGTCCAGCGGCGAGCTCGGCCTCACCGAGTGCGGTGAGCGCGACCTGCCCGGCTGGCTGGCCCGGCTCGACCCGGCCGAGGTGCTGCACGAGGGCGGCGCACCGCTGTCCGAGGTCCTGCAGCAGGCGCTGCAGCCCACGCGCGCCGCGCGCACGGCGCGTCCGGCGTGGCAGTTCGACGCCGCGCTCGGCGAGCGCAAGCTGCGCGAGCAGCTGCGCGTGGCCACGCTCGCCGGCTTCAACGCCCAGGACTTGAAGGTGGCACACGCTGCCGCCGCCGCGCTGCTCTCGTTTGCCGAACACACGCAGGGCCAGGCGCTGGCGCACGTGCACACGCTGACCGTGCAGCGCGCGGCCGAGCTGCTCGAGCTGCCGCCCAGCACGCACCGCAACCTCGAGCTGACGCAGACGCTGCGCGGCGAGGCCGGCCCCGGCGCGCCGACGCTGCTGTCGCTGATCGACACCTGCCGCACCGGCATGGGCAGCCGCCTGCTGCGCCACTGGCTCATGCATCCGCAGCGCGAGCGCTCGGCGGCGGCCGAGCGGCACGCCGCCATCGCGGCACTGGTGTCCGGCGATGCCGACACGCCGCCTGGCACGCCGGGCTTCGAGCCGCCGCGAGCGGCGCTGCGCGGCGTCAGCG
>JALHOU010000393.1 GCA_022842825.1 Rubrivivax sp. | reverse complement strand
CGCTCGCGGCCGGGCGGCGCTGGGCATCGTGGCGCTGGCGCGCGATGTTGGCGCTCGTCTGGTTCTGCATGTGCGTCAGGCGCGCGCGCTCCTGCGCCGTCACCGTGCCGTCGGCGCGCGCGCGGTTCTCGGCGCGGTCGATCGCCCCCTGCTGGCGTTCCAGCCGGCGCGCCTCGGGGCGCGTGAGCTGGCCCGAAGCCACGCCCTGGTCGATGCGGCGTTCCTGGTGGGCCTGGCGCTGGTCGATGCGTGGCGTGGCCGAGGAAGCGGCCGTGGCGGGCGCCGGCGCCTGCGCCAGGGCGCCGAGCGAGGCCAGGGACAGGGTGACGACGGCGAGGAAACGCTGGGACATGGACTTTCTCCTGTGAGGTTGAACGGTGCGGCGCAAAATGGGCGCGCTGCACATATTCAACGCCACGGCCCTGGCCGCGGACCACCGCCAAGCGTGAACGGACCGTAAAGAAACGCGAACGAGGCCGTGCTCCTCCCCTGGTAAAAGGAGAGGAGCCCGCTTCCTAGAATCCGCCGCCCCTGCTGCAACGGCGCCCAACGGCGCAAGGCCCCCTCACCATGATCAGCCGCGAACCCACCCTCGAACGCCTGGCCATCGCCGAGCAGCTCATGCTCGCGCCCTTCGGGCTCGACGAAGCGGTTCTCACACGCGCGCTCGGCACCATCGCCGAGCACCGCATCGACGACGCCGACCTCTACTTCCAGACCACGCGCCACGAGGGCTGGAGCCTGGAGGAGGGCATCGTCAAGAGCGGCAGTTTCAGCATCGACCAGGGCGTGGGCGTGCGCGCCGTGGCCGGCGAGAAGACCGCCTTCGCCTACAGCGACGACCTCGGTGTCGAGTCGCTCATGGATGCGGCGCGCACCGTGCGCACCATCGCCGCCGCCGGCCAGAGCAAGCGCGTGAAGGTGGGCGGCGCCACGCGCAGGGTGGCTGCCAGCCGCGTGCTCTATGCCCCCACCGACCCCATCGCCACGCTCGACAGCGCGCAGAAGGTGGCGCTGCTCGAGAAGGTGGAGAAGCTCGCCCGCGCCAAGGACCCGCGCATCGTGCAGGTGATGGCCGGCGTGGCCGCCGAGTACGACGTGGTGCTCGTGGCGCGTGCCGACGGCACCCGCGCCGCCGACGTGCGCCCGCTCGTGCGCCTGTCGGTCACCGTCATCGCCGAGCAGGACGGCCGCCGCGAGGTCGGCTCGAGCGGCGGCGGAGGTCGCTTCGGCCTCGGCTACTTCCAGGACGCGCTGGTGCAGCGCTATGTCGACGAAGCCGTGCACGCCGCGCTCACCAACCTGGAGAGCCGCCCCGCGCTCGCCGGCGACATGACCGTGGTGCTCGGCCCCGGCTGGCCCGGCGTGCTGTTGCACGAGGCGGTGGGCCACGGCCTCGAAGGCGACTTCAACCGCAAGGGCAGCAGCGCCTTCAGCGGCCGCGTCGGCCAGCGCGTGGCGGCCAAGGGCGTGACCGTGCTCGACGACGGCACCATCGCCGACCGCCGCGGCTCGCTCAACGTCGACGACGAAGGCCATGCCACGCAGCGCACCGTGCTCATCGAGGACGGCATCCTCAAGGGCTACATCCAGGACAGCCTCAACGCGCGACTCATGGGCGTCAAGCCCACCGGCAACGGCCGCCGCGAGAGCTATGCGCACGTGCCGATGCCGCGCATGACCAACACCTACATGCTCGGCGGCGACAAGGCGCCCGAGGAGATCGTCGCCAGCATCAAGCGCGGCCTCTACGCCACCAATTTCGGCGGCGGCCAGGTCGACATCACGAGCGGCAAGTTCGTCTTCAGCGCGAGCGAGGCCTACTGGGTCGAGAACGGCAAGATCCAGTACCCGGTGAAGGGCGCCACCCTCATCGGCAACGGCCCCGACGCCCTCACGCGCGTGAGCATGATCGGCAACGACATGAAGCTCGACCCCGGCGTGGGCGTGTGCGGCAAGGAGGGCCAGAGCGTGCCCGTGGGCGTGGGCCAGCCGACGCTGCGCATCGAAAGGCTCACGGTGGGCGGCACCGCATGACGCCGGCGGCGCCCTCGCGGGTGCCGGCGGCCACGGTGGGCTTCGCCGACATCGAAGCCGCCGCCGCGCGCCTGGCCGGCCACGTGCTCGAGACGCCCTGCGTCGAGAGCCTCACGCTCGGGCAGATCGTCGGCGCGCGCGTCTTCCTGAAGTTCGAGAACCTGCAGTTCACCGCCTCGTTCAAGGAGCGCGGGGCGCTGAACAAGCTCACCGCCCTTCTGGCCGGCGGCGCGCGCCCGAAAGGCGTCATCGCCGCCTCCGCTGGCAACCACGCGCAAGGCGTGGCGCACCATGCGCAGCGCCTGGGCCTGCGCGCGGTGATCGTGATGCCGCAGCACACGCCCATGGTGAAGGTGGAGCGCACCAAGGGCTTCGGCGCCGAGGTGGTGCTGTTCGGCGACACCTTCGACCAGGCGCGCGACAAGGCGCTCGCGCTCGCGGCCCAAGAGGGCCTGACGTTCGTGCACCCCTTCGACGACCCGCTCGTCATCGCCGGCCAGGGCACCATCGCGCTCGAGATGCTGCGCGCGCAGCCTAGCATCGACACGCTCGTCATCGCGGTCGGCGGCGGCGGCCTCATCAGCGGCATCGCCACGGCGGTGCGGCACCTCAAGCCGTCGGTGCGGATCATCGGCGTGCAGACGGCGCGCTTCCCGGCCATGGTCAACGCCTTCAAGGGCACGCAGCACGCGCAGGGCACGAGCACCATCGCCGAGGGCATCGCCGTCGGCCAGCCCGGCCAGCTCACGCGCGTGCTGGTCAAGGACCTGGTCGACGACCTCGTGCTGGTGGACGAGGGCGACATCGAGCAGGCGATCGTCATGCTGCTCGAGATCGAGAAGACGCTCGTCGAAGGCGCCGGCGCCGCCGGCCTCGCCGCGCTGGTCAAGGAGCCGGCGCGTTATGCGGGCCGCCACGTGGGCCTCGTGCTGTGCGGTGGCAACATCGACCCCATGCTGCTGGCCGCCATCATCGAGCGCGGCATGGTGCGCGCCGGGCGCCTCGTGCGCATCCGCGTCGGCGCGCGCGACACCCCCGGCGTGCTGGCGCGCATCACCGCTGTCGTCGCCGAGGCCGGCGCCAACATCGACGAGGTGCACCACCAGCGCGCCTTCTCCACGCTCTCGGCGCAGAACGTCGAGGTCGAGCTGGTGTTGCAGACGCGCAACCCCTCGCACGTGCGCGAGGTGGTCGAGCGGCTGGGTGCGGCGGGCTTCGAAGCCAGCGTGTACTGATCGATCCGTCAACGCAGCGCCACGGTGCGCCTGCGCCACTGCGCGTCGCTCCACTGCCCGAACGCCACGAGGAGGTTCGGCGTGCTCGCCTGCTTGACGGGATCGAGCGTGTCGAGCGAGAGCACTTCGAACTGGCGGTGGAAGCGGCCTTCCACCCGTGACTCGCGCGCGACGAGCAGCCGCGGCTGCGCGCCGGGGACCCAGCCGGCGAACTCGACATAGCCAACGCCCGGTGATGATGCGGCGGGCGGCAGCACATCCACTCGCCAGGCGGGCCGGCCGGGGCGCACGGTGGAGGGGCTCGGGCCGGCGCCGGGCTTGTCGCCGGCGCCGCTGCCGCCCGGCGTGTCGCTCGCATGGACGCCCGCCTCGGCCGCTGTGCGACCGGCGGTCTCGGGGCGGAAGACCCACAGCTCCGTCCAACCTTCCAGCGGTTGCACGGCCAAGGCCAGCGCATCCCCTCCCGGACGCACGGCGACCGAACGGGTCCACACGGTGCCGAAGGTGCAGCGCTCGGCCAGCAGCGACGGGCCCGGCTCGCTGCGCGACGTGGTGCGGCCCGTGGTGGCTGGGGTGGTAGCGGTCGTGGTGGCCGGGGCGGCCGCGGCGGC
>JALHOU010000392.1 GCA_022842825.1 Rubrivivax sp. | reverse complement strand
CTGCCTAGCATCCGGCGGTAGGAGCCGTCGGATGGCCTCGCCGTCCCGGCCTGGGTGCTGGAGCCTGCGCGCGCTGGATCTACCAAAGCATCGGCACGCGACCTCGCCGCCCCCGGCCGGCCAACGAACCCACAGGAGACCCCGTGCATCCAACGTCCCCCGTCCGCCGCGCCGCGGCCCACAGCGCCATCGCTCTCGCGCTCGGCGCCACGGCCCTGGCGGCCGAGGCGCGGGTCACGCGCATCGTCATCGACGAGACGGTGCCCGTGCCCGCCGCCGAGACCGGCGGCGTGCCTTCGGAGCGCATCGCCGGCCGCGCCTTCGGCGAGCTGGATGCGCAGCACCCGGCCAACGCGCTCATCAACGACATCCTGCTGGCGCGCTCGCCCGACGGCAAGGTGCGCTACACGGCCACCTTCGTGATCACGAAGCCGGTGGACGCGGCGCGCGCCAGCGGCCTGATGTGGCACGAGGTGCCCAACCGCGGCAACCCGCGGCCCAACGTGGTGAACGAGCGCGCCGCCGGCGACATCGACCTCACGAGCGCCTGGCAGGGCGACAACGCCGGCGCCACCGCCGTGCGGCCCACCGCCGCGGTGGCGCGGCCGCACTGGCTGGCGCTGCCCATCGCCCGCAACGCCGACGGCTCGCCGGTGGTGGGCGACGTGTTCGGCCGCATCGTCAACCGCAGCGGGCCGGGCTCGCAGCCACTCATCGTGCAGACGAACCCCGTGCCCTACAAGCCGATGACGCTGGACACGCGCGAGGCGCGGCTCGTCTCGCGCGTGGCCGAGTCGACGCGCGGCGAGGTGATCGGCGAGACGGTGATCCCGCCGACGGACTGGGCGTGGGCGAAGTGCGACGCGGCCAACCCGTTTCCGGGCACGCCCGACCCGACGCAGATCTGCCTGAAGGGCGGCTTCGAGGCCGCCAAGCTCTACCAGGTGGTGTTCCGCTCGGCCGATGCCTACGCGCTCGGCATCGGCTTTGCGGCCTGGCGCGACGTGGGCCACTTCCTCAAGACCGCGAAGGCCGACGACAGCGGCACACCGAACCCCATCGCCGGGCTCGTGAAGCACAGCATCGGCCGCGGCGTCTCGCAGTCGGGCAACTTCCTGCGCGGCTGGCTGCACCTGGGCTTCAACCAGGCCGAGGACGGCAAGCAGGTGCACGACGGCCTGTGGCCCATCATCGCCGGGCGGCGCATCGCGCTCAACTTCCGCTGGGCACAGCCCGACGGCGTGCTCGAGCTCTACCAGGCGGGCAGCGAGGGCCCGCAGTGGTGGCTGCCGCATGCCGACCCGCTGCGCGACGGGCCCGAGGGCAAGCGCATCGGCCTGCTCGACCGCTGCAGCGAGAGCCGCACCTGCCCCAAGATCATCGAGCACTACGGCTCGGCCGAGGTGTGGGCGCTGAAGCTCACGCCGGCCTGGGTGGGCACCGACGGCAAGTCCGACCTGCCGCTGCCGCGCAACGTGCGCCGCTACTACATCGCCAGCAGCAACCACGGGGGCGGCGGCGGCGGGTTCGACACCAGCCTGCCGGGCGTCGCGCTGGCGGCCACGGGCCCGGCGTGCCCGGGCAACAACTACGGCACCGCCGTGCTGCCGGCCAACCCGGTGCCGCACGCGCAAACCGTCAACGCGCTGCGCGAGCACTTCCGCGCCTGGGTGGTGCGCAACGTCGAGCCGCCGCCGAGCAAGTGGCCGCGCCTGGGCGATGGCACCCTCGTGCCGGCCACGAAGGCGGCGATGGGCTTCCCGACGCTGCCCTCTTCGACATCCTTGCGGCCGACGATCCCCGAGGTCGACTTCATCATGCCGGTGCTCGACTACGACTGGGGCCCGGGCTTCAACGCCGCCGACGGCTCGGGCGTGGCGAGCAAGGCGCCGCCGCCCATCCGCCAGGTGCTGCCGGCCTTCGCGCCCAAGGTGGACGCCGATGGCAACGAGCTCGGCGGCGTGCCGGTGGTGCTGCTCGATGCGCCGCTCGGCACCTACCTCGGCTGGAACGTCACGGCCGGCGGCGCGCGGCCCTTCCACGCCGGGCAGATCTGCAACTACGTGGGCGGCATGGTGCCCTTCGCACGCACAGCGGCCGAGCGGCGCGCCAGCGGCGACCCGCGCCCCTCGCTGGAAGAGCGCTACAAGGACCACGCCGGCTACGTGGCCGCGGTGCGCAAGGCGACCGAGCGCGCCACGGCCGCCGGCTTCCTGCTGAAGGAGGACGCCGAGGCGCTGATCAAGCAGGCCGAGGCGAGCCGCGTGTTGCGCTGAGCGCCTTGAGTGCCGCGCTGGGGCCCTAGCGGGCCCAGAACGAGATCTCCGAGATCGCGATGTCGGCGAAGTGGAAGTTGTCCGCGCCACAAGCGTTGGCCTGCAGCGTGATCGATCCGGGTTGGATTGCAGGCAGGATGGTGGCCGGCGCGGTGCCTGCGCTGGCGCCATTGACGGTCACATTGGCGGGCGCGCCTTGCAGCCATGTCACGGTCACCGTCCGGGGGTCCGAGCCCAGCAGCGATGCCAGGGCCACCTGGCGGTCGGCGCAGCGCAACGCGAAGTCGGCATGTCCCATGCCGGAGCGCTGCAAGGTACCGCGGAACTCGATCTTCAGCTCGGTCAGCGGGCGGTCGCAGAGACCGGCCGGCATCGGCGTGACCTGGCTGCTGCTGGCGCATTGGATGTTCTGCCGGGCGAAAGCGCCGAGGCCCAGAGCCTGGAAGCCGAGGCCCACGACGTTCACGCTGAGCTGGGTGGGCGCCAGCCCCATCGTGCGGGCCTCCAGAGATTGCACCCCGCCGCCGACGGCCCCCAGCGTCCAGGCCGTTCGCGCGATTCCGGAGTCATCGGTCATCGCGGAGCTGGGCGACACGCTGCCGCTTCCGGCCGAAGGGCCGAAGTCGACCCGGACATGGGCAACCGGAGCCTGCTCCGAGTCCGTGACGCGCACCTGCACGGTTCGCGTGGCACCCGGGAGCGCCGTCTCACCGCCTTGGGACTGGAACTCCAGGGCGGCTGGGCTGCTGCCGCCGCCGCCGCAGCCCGCGAGAACGACGAGCCCCGTTGCGGCAGCCCCGCGCAAGAACAAAGAGAACGCCATCGTCGTCTCCTGTCGTGATGGAGCGGACCTTCGAGGCGCGCATTGTCGCGAGACCGGCCGGCAACGCATCCACCGGCGGCGTGACGCAGGCCGCCGAGGCCCGGGCCGGGTCACTTCAGCCGGCCCGAGAGGGTGCCCAGGAGCCGCCGAAGCGCCCACCGCGGCGTGGCCCGCCCGGCCAGGATGGCGGCGGCGTTCACCACCCCGGGCACGCGGATGACCTCGCCGGCCAGGCAGGCGGCGAGGCCTTCGCGGGCGACATCGGCGGCGCTGCCGACGACCCAGCCCGGCAGCTTGCGCAGCGCCGGGCTGGCGCGCTGTGCGGCGCCGAGCATGTGCGTGGCCGTGATGCCCGGGCACAGCGCCGTCACGGTGACGCCGCTGCCGCGCAGCTCCTCGGCGAGCGACTCGGTCAGCGAGAGCACGTAGGCCTTGGTCGCGGCGTAGGTGGCCAGGCCCGGCACCGGCTGGAAGGCGGCGATCGAGGCGACGTTGAGCACGCGGCCGTGTCCGCGCGCCACCATCGGCGGCACGAAGTGGGCGAGCAACTCGGTGAGCGCGAGCACGTTCAGCGCGACCATTTCGCGCGCGTGGGCGGCGGGCATCGCGGCGAAGGGCCCGTGCTGCAGGACGCCGGCGTTGTTGACGAGGATGTCCACCGGCCGCCGCGCGCGCCGCAGGGCCGCGGCGAGCGTCGCCACTGCGCCGGGCAACACGAGGTCGGCCTGCATCGCCCAGGCGCGCACGCCGTGCGCGGCGGCGAGCGCCGCGGCGCGTTCGCGCAGCCGGGCGGCGC
>JALHOU010000391.1 GCA_022842825.1 Rubrivivax sp. | reverse complement strand
GATGGCGCCGCGGCCTCGGCGCAGCCCGGGCCCGTCGATGCTCGCGCTCGCGACCTCTGGTCCGAAGAGCGCCGCTGCGCTGGCCGCCGCGGTGCCACGCTGGCGCTGGCGGCCTCGGCCTGCGCGGCCATGGGGCTTGGCTGCTCGACGCCCGGCACCCCGGGCTCGGCCCCGAAGCGGCCGCTGTGGCCCGCGCCGCCCGAGCAGCCGCGCTTCATCTTCGAGGCCACGTTGCGCAACGGCGCCAGCCTGCTGGCCGCCGAAGACAGCCTGCTCAGGCGCACGCTGACGGGTGACGACGAAGCGCGCGCGAGCTTCGGCAAGCCGTTCGCGGTGGCCGCCGCGCAGGGCCGCGTGTTCGTCACCGACACCGAGGGCCGGCGCGTCTTCGTCTTCGACGTGCCGCGGCGGCGCACCTACAGCTTCGGCCTGCGTCTGGAGGGGCAGCTGAAGCGACCGGCCGGCATCGCACTCGACGGTCGCGGCCGCGTCTACGTGGTGGACACCCTCGACAAGCGCGTCGTGGTGTTCGACACGCTCGGCCTGTACCTCGGGCACATCGACGGCACGCCGTGGTGGGTGCGGCCCACCGCGGTGGCGGTGGATGCCGACGGCAGCCGCGTGCACGTGGTCGACACCGGCGGCGTCGAGAGCGCGAGCCACCTCGTCTTCACGCACGATGGCGAAGGCCGGCTGCTGGGGCGCCTGGGCCGGCGCGGCAGCGGCGAGGGCGAATTCAACCTGCCTTCCGACGCCGCGATCGGCCCCGACGGCATGCTCTGGGTGCTGGACGCCGGCAACTTCCGCGTGCAGGCCTTCGATGCCCGCGGCCGCTTCGTGCGCGCCTTCGGCTCGGCCGGAAACGGCCTCGGTCAGTTCGCGCGCCCGCGCGGGCTGGCGGTCGACCGCGACGGGCTCGTCTACGTCGCCGACGCGCTGCTGTGCAACGTGCAGGTCTTCCAGCCCGACGGGCAGCTGCTGCTGCCGCTGGGCAGCCGCGCCGGCCGCGGCGACGCACCCGGGCGCTACCTGCTGCCGGCGCGACTGGCGTGCGACGAGTCGCGGCGGCTGTATGTGGTCGACCAGTTCCTGCACAAGATCGAGGTGCTTCGGCGCCTTGGCGACGAAGAAGGCCGGCGCCTGCAGACTGCCGCAGGCTGAGCGGCGTCGACGGCGGCACTCCCGATTCCGGGAACCGCGTCGCGCGACTGCCGCCGAAAGCGGGAAGCAGTGCATCGAACCCGATCCCCTCGGCGCTGCGCGGCAACCCGTGCCGGGGCTGTCCGTCGCTGTTGGGGTCGCGGGAGCGCGGTGCAGGGCATGAAAGTTGCTGCCCGCTCGTCCGTTGGTGGCGGGCGGCGGCCTTGACGCGCGTCGCCCGTGATGGACGGCTTCCCAGGGAGAACCGCATGGCAACAGACAACGCGCCCGCTGCCCCGGCGTGTCCAGCCGGCCAGGGTGCCGCGCGCAAGCTGCGCCAATGGCTGCTCGTCGCCTGCGCCGCCGTGGCGGGCCTCGGCGCTGCGGCCGAGGCCTGGGCGCAGGCCGACGTTCCCTCCCTCTTCACCAACCGCGGCACGGTGGGCAACACGCGCCACAACCTGACGCAGCGCCAGTCCGGAGGCGGCGGCCCGGAAGGCACGTTCATGGACCGCACGCGCAACGACTACAACGAGGTCTGCGTCTACTGCCACACCCCGCACGGCAGCAACCGCACGACCGCCGCGCCGCTGTGGAACCGCACGATGGCGCCCACCGCCTATCAGACCTACGACCTGCTGGGCTCGCCGAGCATCACGCAGCCGATCTCGCCGCCGGGCGCCGCTTCGCTCACCTGCCTGTCGTGCCACGACGGCCAGACGGCGGTGGACTCGATCATCAACATGCCCGGCGCCGGCCGCTACAACCCGGCGCAGGAGACGGCGCAGAACAACGCCTTCCTCGACTCGTGGACCAACCCGCGCGGGCCCGCCACGACGTCGCACGGCCGCATCGGCCAGGAGTGCTCGATCTGCCACGCGCCCAGCGGCGGCGCCATCGGGGCCACCGACTTCAGCGCCTTCGTCATCGGCACCGACCTGCGCAACGACCACCCGGTGGGCATCCGCTTCCCCGCCGACGCGGGCGCGGGCTCCGACTTCAAGGACCCGCCGCGCAAGGAGGCGCGGCTGGCGTACTTCGACACCAACGGCAATGCGCGCGCCGACGCCGGCGAGATCCGTCTCTACAACAGCGGCGAGGGCTACGAGGTCGAATGCGCCTCGTGCCACGACCCGCACGGCGTGCCCTCGGCCGGCCCGGGCAGCGTGTTCCTGCCGACCTTCCTACGCGTGAGCAACGCCGGCAGCGCGGTCTGCCAGAGCTGCCACACGAAGTAACCGGCGCTCCGGCATGCTGCCCGAACTCGGTCACTTCGCGCTCATCGTCGCGCTCGCCATCACGCTCGTGGGCACGGTGCTGCCCATCGCCGGCGCGGCGCGCGGGCATGGGCCCTGGATGGCGCTGGCGCGGCCGGCGGCGCAGGCGCAGTTCGTCTTCGTCGCCATCGCCTTCTTCTCGCTGATGGCCTCGTTCGCCCAGGGCGACTTCTCGCTCGTCAACGTCGCCTCGCACTCCAACAGCGAGTTGCCGATGGCCTACCGCCTGGCCGCCACCTGGGGCAGCCATGAGGGCTCGATGCTGCTGTGGGTGTTCATGCTGGCCGGCTGGTCCGGTGCGGTCAGCGCGCTCGGCCGGCGCCTGCCCGCCGACATGCTGGCGCGCGTGCTCGGCGTGATGAGCTTCATCGCCACGGGCCTGCTGCTGTTCATCCTGCTCACCTCCAACCCGTTCACGCGCCTGATGCCCCCGGCACTGGAGGGGCGCGACCTCAACCCGCTGCTGCAAGACCCGGGCATGGTGCTGCATCCGCCGATGCTCTACATGGGCTACGTCGGGTTTGCCGTGGCGTTTGCGTTCGCCGTGGCGGCGCTGCTGGGCGGGCGGCTGGACGCGGCCTGGGCGCGCTGGTCGCGGCCGTGGACGACCGCGGCCTGGTGCTTCCTGACCGTGGGCATTGCGCTTGGCAGCTGGTGGGCGTACTACGAGCTCGGCTGGGGCGGCTGGTGGTTCTGGGACCCGGTGGAAAACGCCTCCTTCATGCCCTGGCTTGCCGGCACGGCGTTGATCCACTCGCTGGCCGTGGCCGACAAGCGCGGCGCCTTCAAGGCCTGGACGGTGCTGCTGGCGATCGCCGCGTTCAGCCTCAGCCTGACCGGTACCTTCCTCGTGCGCTCGGGCGTGCTCACCTCGGTGCATGCGTTTGCCACCGACCCGGCCCGCGGCGCCTACATCCTCGCCTTCCTGGCCGTCGTGGTCGGCGGCTCGCTGGCCTTGTTCGCCTGGCGCGCCGGCTCGGTCGGCTGGACCGGGCGCTTCGACCGGCTGTCGCGCGAGTCGCTGCTGCTGTTCAACAACGTGCTGCTCACCACCGTGACCGGCGCGGTGATGCTGGGCACGCTCTATCCGCTGGCGCTGGACGCGCTCGGGCTGGGCAAGATCTCGGTCGGCGCGCCGTACTTCGAGGCGGTGTTCGTGCCGCTGATGGTGCCCGTGGTGCTGTTGATGGGCGTGGCGCCGCTGGCGCGCTGGAAGTCGGCGTCGCTGCCCGACCTGGGCGCGCGGCTGAAGTGGGCCGCCTTGTTCAGTGCCGCCGCCGCGGTGGTGCCGGCGCTGCTGGCCGGGCGCTTCAGCCTCGGCGTGGCCGTCGGCGTGGCGCTGGCGGCGTGGGTCTTCTCGAGCACATTCGTGCTGCTGTGGCAGACCGGCCGCGGCGGCCTGGCCGTGCTCGGGCGGGCGCCGCGCCACTTCTGGGGCATGGTGCTGGCGCACGCCGGCGTCGGCGTCTTCATCGTCGGCGT
>JALHOU010000390.1 GCA_022842825.1 Rubrivivax sp. | reverse complement strand
GCTGCCGCCGCTGCCGCCGCTGCCGTCGCTCACGCCGCACCGTCCGCCACCTCGGCGCCCGGCGTTCGCGGCCCGGCGCCGCCGTTCAGATCTGCACCCGCGTGCCGAGCTCGACCACCGCGTTGCTCGGCAGGCGGAAGAACTCGGCCACGCCACCGGCGTTGCGGCTCATCGCCGCGAACAGGCGCTCGCGCCAGTCGGCCATGCCGCCGCCCGGGGTCGGCACCACGGTCTCGCGGCTGAGGAAGTAGCTGGTCTCGAACGCCGGGATGGGCAGCCCCCGCCCGGCGGCCAGCGCCAGCGCCGTGGGCACGTCCGGCTCGTCCATGAAGCCGAAGTTCACCTTCACCTGCCAGAAGCCGTTGCCGAGCGCCTGCACCTCCAGGCGCCGCGCCGGGGGCACCCAGGGGGCCTCGTGGAAGACGACGGTGAGGATGACGTTGCGCTCGTGCAGCACCTGGTTGTGCTTGAGGTTGTGCAGCAGGGCCTGCGGCACCGTGTCCGGGTCCGCCACCGCATAGACGGCCGTTCGCCGCGCCTGCGACAACCCGCTCGCATCCAGGCTGTCGACGAAGGCCTGCAGCGCCTGCCCCTCACGGCGCACGCCGCCGAGCAGAAGCGCGCGCCCACGCGCCCAGGTGCTCATGAGCACGAAGAGGCCGAGCGCCAGCGCGAGCGGGAACCAGCCTCCGTCGAAGAGCTTGACGGCGCAGCCGGCGAACATGAGCGCGTCGACGGCGAGGAAGAACACCGTCGCGCCGATGGCCAGCGGCGCCGGCAGCCGCCAGCTCTCGCGCACCACGACGTACGTGAGCGCGGTCGTGATGAGCATGGTCAGCGTCACCGCGATGCCGTAGGCGCCGGCGAGTGCCGACGAGCTGCCGAACATCACCACCGCCGCCACCACGCCCACCAGCAGCGCCCAATTCACTGCCGGCAGGTAGATCTGGCCGTGCGCCCGCGCCGAGGTGTAGCGCACCGTCATGCGCGGGAGGAAGCCGAGCTGGATGGCCTGCCGCGTGAGCGAGTAGGCGCCGGAGATCACCGCCTGCGAGGCGATGATCGCCGCCAGCGTGGCCAACACCAGCGCCGGCAGCACCCACGCCTGCGGGAACAGGCGGTAGAACGGGTTCTCGATCGCCTTCGGGTCGCCCATCAGCAGCGCGCCCTGCCCCAGGTAGTTCAGCGCCAGCGCCGGCAGCACGAGCCCCGTCCAGGCGAGCCGGATGGGCCGGCGGCCGAAGTGGCCCATGTCGGCATACAGCGCCTCGGCGCCGGTGATGGCCAGCACCAGCGCGCCCACCGCCGCGAACACGTGCCAGCCGCGGCCGGCGAGAAACTCGAAGGCATGCAGCGGGTTCAGCGCCGCCAGGATGCCCGGCTGCTGCGCGATGTGCACGAGCCCGCTCGCGCCCAGCATGAGGAACCACAGCACGATGACCGGCCCGAAGAAGCGGCCCACGAAGGCGGTGCCGAAGCGCTGAACGAGGAAGAGGCCGACGAGGATGGCCACGCTGATCGGCACGACCCAGGCCTTGAGCGCCGGCGTCACGATCTCCAGCCCCTCCATCGCGCCCAGCACCGAGATGGCCGGCGTGATGAGGCTGTCGCCGTAGAAGAGCGTGGCGCCGAACACGCCCAGCAGCAGCAGCGCGTGGCGCAGCGCCGGGCGCGACTTCACCGCCTGCGCCGCGAGCGCCGTGAGCGCGAGGCCACCGCCCTCTCCGTGGTTGTCGGCGCGCAGGATGAGGATGACGTACTTGAGCGTCACGACGAGCATCAGCGCCCAGAAGATGGCCGAAACGGCGCCGACGAGGTGCGGCGTGTCCAGCGGCACGCCGGTGTGCGGCGCGAAGATCTCCTTCATCGTGTACAGCGGGCTGGTGCCGATATCGCCATAGACGACGCCGACGGCGGCGAGCGTCAGCGCGGCAAGGCCCTGGCGTTGCGGCGACGACGCCGGCGGCGTGATGTCGGTGGCGGCCTCGGTGGCGGCGCTCGGAGAGGGATCAGGGGCAGGGGCAGGAACGGTGGCGGCGTTGCTCATGCGGCGGGCCGGTCAGTGAAGGAGCCGCCAGACTGCGCGCGGGCGCATCAGGAACGCATAAGGACGCCTTGGTGCCCGCGAACGCGAGGTCCGGCGGCATCGTACGGTGCCGACCCCTATGCCGACACCAGCGCCGCCACGGCCGCGGGCCGGCAGTCAGTCCGAGGGCTCCGCCAGCCGGTAGCCGACGCCCGGCTCGGTGAGCAACAGCGCCGGGTCGGCGGCGTCGCGCTCGAGCTTGGCACGCAGCTGCGCCATGTACAGGCGCAGGTAGTGCGTCTGCTCGGTGTGCTCAGGCCCCCACACGTCGGCGAGCAGCTGGCGGTGCGTGACCACCTGACCGGCCTGCCGCACCAGGCGCGCGAGCAGCTTGAACTCGGTCGGCGTGAGGTGCACCTCGGCGCCGTCGCGCGTGACGCGGCGGGTGTCCAGCTCGATGGCCAGGCCGCCGTGGGCGTAGCGCGTCACCGCCGGTCGCACCGCGGTGCCGCGGTGCCGCAGGGCCACGCGCATGCGCGCCAGCAGCTCGGCGAGGTTGAACGGCTTGACCAAGTAGTCGTCGGCACCGGCGTCGAGCAGCCGCACCTTGCCCTCGTCGCCCTGGCGCGCCGAGAGCACGATGACCGGGGTGCCGCGCTCGCGTCGCAGCGCCGTGAGCAGGGCTTCGCCGTCGCCATCGGGCAGCCCGAGGTCGAGCAGCACGAGGTCGACGCCGCCGGCCGCGCGCGCGTGCGCCAGCACCGCCTGCGCATCGGCAAGGCTGGCCGAGGCCCGCACGCGGTAGCCCTCCACCTCGAGCGCGTCGCGCAGCGTGCCGCGCAGCTCGCGGTCGTCCTCGACCAGCAGCACGGCCAGGCTCATCCGGTCTCCTGGGTACCCGCGGCCACCGGCGCTGCCGTGGCGGCAGGCTCTTCGGGGCCTGCCATCCCGGACGCCTGCGCTTCGGACGACCCCGCTTCGGACGCGCCCGTCTCGGACTCCGCCACCTCGGATGCCCCCACCTGGGACTCCGCCGCCGCGGCCGGCGCCGCCTGCGCCGGCAGCACTAGCTCGAAGCTGGAGCCGCCGTGCGCGCGTGCACGAAGCCGCAGCTCGCCGCCATGCGCCCTGGCGATGACGCGGCACAACGCGAGCCCGACCCCGGCACCGCGCGGCGCCTCGCCCCCGCCGGGCAAAGCCGTCCCGCCGCGGCGGAAGAGCTCGAAGATCGCCTGGCGCTGCGCCAGCGGCACGCCCGTTCCGCGGTCGCGCACGGCCAGCACGATGTCGCCGCCGATGCGTCGGGCCAGCACCTCCACCGGCACCTCGTTGCCCCCGTACTTGAGCGCGTTGTCGACGAGGTTGTCGAGCAGCTGCACGAGCAGCACCGCGTCGCAGCGCAGCAGTGGCAGGCCGGGCTCGACGCGGGCCTTCACGCGCGACGGCGGCACCCGCTGCCGCGCCCGGCGCAGCACGGTGCCGACGATCTCCTCGGCCGATTCCCACTCGAGCCGCAGTGCGGCGCCGCCGCCGGACTCGAGCCGCGCCAGCTGCAGCAGGTTGTCGGTGAGGCGGGCCAGGCGCGAGGCCTCTTCGACGATGGTGCCCGCCAGCCGCCGGCGCTGCTCCGTCGCGAGGCGGGCGTCCTGGTCGTGCAGGGCGCCCGCCGCGCCCAGGATCACGGCCAGCGGCGTGCGGTGGTCGTGCGAGATCGCGGTCAGCAACGTGTTCCGCAGCGCCTGCGCCTGAGCGGCCTCGCGCGCTTCGGCAGCGGCCCGCAGGGCCTCGGCGCGCTCGAGCGTGGCGCCCATCAGGTCGCACAGGGCCTGCGCGTGCAGGCGCACCTCCTGGCCGGCGTCGCCGGCGGCGCGCCCTGTCGCG
>JALHOU010000389.1 GCA_022842825.1 Rubrivivax sp. | reverse complement strand
GCGAGCAGGAAGAAGCGGATCCACAGCAGGTTGCCGCCACGCAGCAGGTGCGGCTGCGCGCGCATCATCAGCGCGAAGCTCTCGCCGTGCCGGAATTCGTCGTTGCACCAGCGCTCGAACCACTTGAAGATGGGGTGGAAGCGCTTGTCGGGGTGGCGCTCGAGCTGGCGGTAGATGGTGATGTAGCGCGCGTAGCCAATCTTCTCCGAGAGGTACGTGGCGTAGAGGATGTACTTGGGCTTGAAGTACGTGTAGGCCTTGGTCGCTTTCAGGTTGGCGAGGTCCACGCCGAGGTCGTAGTCGCGCAGCGACTTGTTGATGAAGTTCGCGTGCCGCGACTCGTCGCGCGTGAGGTAGGTCATCAGGCGCTTGATGTCGGGGTTGGTGACCTTCTGGCGGATCTCGTTGTAGAGGACGCAGCCGCTGTATTCGCTGGTGATGGAGCTGATGAGGAAGTCGAGGAATTCCTGGTGCAGCTCGGGCGGCAGCTGCCGGATCTCGCGCCTGAACGCTTCTTCGTCGCGCGTGAAGTGGTCGTGGTTGTTGTCGCCCTCGTACTCGGCGAGCATGGCCTCCCACTCGGCGCGCAGCGGGCTCATGTCCATGCGCTCCATGGCCGCGAAATCGGTGGTGTAGAAGCGCGGGCTGATCAGGCTCTCCGACTTGGCGCGCTGCATCACCTGCTCGCGGGACTCGATCGGGGCGGTGGCGGTGGCAGCGGTGGTGGCGGTGCTCATGGCGGCTCTCTCGGTGTTGCAGGGGGTGCGGGGCGCGGTGCTTCCGTGCAGTTCCGTGCGGCGCAGTGCAGATCAGTGCGACTCAATGCGGCTCAGTGCGCTTCAGCGCAGCGGAGCCCCGGGGCCGCCGGGCGCTACCCAGCGCGCGAAGATGAGCGCGTTGTCGCGCCCGAAGGATTCGAGGTCGACGCGGCGCTCGGTGACGGGGTCGAAGAGCATCAGGCGGCCGGCGGCGCTCACCTGCAGCTCGAACGGGCGCTCGGGGCCGAGGCCGCGACGCAGCCGCTCCTGCGCGAGGCCGCGCACGGTGCCGCGCACGAAGCCCTGCTCGCCGTGCAGCACCTCGATCGTGCGGCCGCTGCGCGCGTCGGACACTTCCACGGCGCCGTCGGCACGGTCGGCGAAACGCAGGTGCCGCCACACGGTGGGCGGGCCGTCGTCGAGCACGACGCTGGCCGAGATGCCGTTGACGCGCACGTAGGCGACGAGCGCGAGCGAGACGGCCACCATCGCCGCGGCGCCGAACAGCAGCGGACGCGGGATGAAGGGCGTGGAGGTGAGCGCCATGGTGGATTGCCGCAGTGGGGTCGCCTGAGCGCCCGGGGTGCCGGCCTCAGCGCCCCGCCACCAGCGTGGGCAGGGCGGGGCGGCGGACGTGGCCGGGCTTCGCGGGCACCGCGACGGCATGCGGCGGTGTCGCGGTGGGGTGCGCGGCAGGCGGTGCCGATGCAGGCGCAGTCGCATGCGTGGTCGCATGCGCAGTCGCATGGGCAGTGGCTTGCGCGGCTGCGGCGGCCGCCTCCGCATTGGCCGCCGACCAGGCACGGGCGAGCAGCGCCGCCACCTCGTCGACGCGCGGCAGGCAGCGCAGCATGGGCTGCGTGCGCCGCAGGTGCCACGGCCGCGCGTGCGGCCACAGGTGCAGGTAGGCGATGCGCGCACCGGGCCGCAGCGCGAGGGCGAGGTCGCCGTGGCCCGCGCCCAGCGGGTGCACGTCGGCCTCGTCGATGCAGCGCAGCGGCAGGTTGTAGGTGACCGTGAGCACGATGCCCACGCGCATGACGACGCGGCGGTCGGTCAGCGTGTAGAGCGTGGTGCGGGCGCTGAGCCAGGCGAGCAGGCCGAGCAACGCCAGCGCCAGCAGCGCCAGGCCGCCCCCGGTGGCGAGGCCCAGGCCGACTTCGCGCCATGCGGTGCCGTCATGGCGCGCCGCGAGACCCTGCCAGGCGAGCAACGCGGCGAAGTAAGCCGCCACCAGCGGCAGATGGAAGACCTTGCGCGCCACCCAGCCCGCGTCGGGCGCGCCCTGCCAGAGCATGCGCTCGGCTTCGGGCAGGCGCTCGGGCAGGCCGGGAACGGGCTCGAACTCGTGTTCGTGGCGAGGGCCGGACATGGTGGGTGCTCCGAAGCGGCGGATGGCGTGGCGATGGGATGGCGGAGGAAACGCCGGGCGTTCAGATCAGCGGCTCGGCGCGCTGCGGCTCGGCGTACAGCAGGCCGGCGCCGCAATAGGCCATGACTTTTTCTTCCTCGAGCAGGCTGACCTGGCCCGCCGTGCGCGGGCGCGGGATGCCGGCGAACTGGTGCGCCAGCAGCGCATGCACGTGCACGCTGCCGTCGCGCAACACGCGCGCGAAGTTCATCGGCACCAGCACCCGCGTCGGCCCGCTGGCCGGCGCCCCACCGGCGACCTCCACCTCGAGGTAGCGGAAGTTCATCTCCGGCACGTCGAGCCAGAGGTCGACCACCGTGCCCGCCTTCTCGCCATGGCCGTCGAAGAGCGGCCTGCCGCGCGGGTCGGGGTCGCGATCGCTCACGCCGCAGCCGGGCAGCAACGCGAGCGGGCGGATCTTCGGCTGCCCCTCGTGGTCGAGGTCGGGGTGGTCCGCGCGTGCGACCCAGGAGCCCGGGCCGACACCGGCCGTGAGCGGGTTGCCCACGGGCTCGTAGGCGCTGCCGCCATGGCCTGCCAGCCGCTCGGCCTGGATGGGTTGCTCTTCGCCGGCGTTCGCGGCCGGGGCGCGGACCGTTTCGCCGCTGGGCAGCAGGTAGGTCTTCGCGGGCGGCACGGGCAGCCAGCCCTCGATGACGCCGCGGTCGGCGACCATCGGGTATCCCTCGCGGCGGTTCTCGCGCACGAGGTACCAGATGAGACCGGCGAAGAAGATCCAGAACATGTACAGCACGAGTTGTGCTACGTCGAAGTAGGTGGTGATGGCACCCTTGGTCATGGCGGGCTCCTGTTGGGAACTTCCGGCGGGGTCAGTCGGAGATGACGAAGCCGACGAGGACCGCGAAGCCCGTGCCGACCAGACCGCAGGCGACGAGCGCCGGCGCGAACAAAGAACCGTCGAGTGCGTGCGTGAGAGCTTCCATGCGCGGACTCCTTGGCAAGCGGTGAGCGATCAACCCGGGAACTCGGCCAGCCCGAAGCGCGGGTCCGATGCCGGGGCCGCGGGGCGCCGGCGCGCGGGGCGCACGAGCGGCCCGATGACCACGAGCGTGGCGAACAGCAGCACCAGCTCGAGGTGGTAGACGAAGCCGTAGCCCGTGCCGGCACCGGCGAGCGCCTCGCCGAGCGCGCCGCTCTGTGCCACGGCGCCGACGAGGTCGCGCAGCGCGCCGCCGAGCGCGATGGCCGCGCCGGCGCAGGTGGCCTGCACGGCACCCCAGGCGCCGATGACGAGGCCGTGCCGGCCCTCACCGTCGTCCAGCGCCATCGCCGCCGTGAGCGTGCCCACGGCGAAGAGGCCGCCGCCGAAGCCGATGAGGGCCGAGCCGGTGCTGAACAGCCACGGCGCCTGCAGCGGCGCGGCGAAGACCACAGCCGCAAAGGCGAAGAGCCCGACCACGGCGCCCCAGGCGGCGACGCCGTGCGCGTCGGCGCCGCGCGCGAGAAGGCGCGCCGCCCCCACGCAGGCCAGCAGCGCCCCCACGGCCATGAGGCCCGTGAGCAGCGTGGTCTCGCCCACCGGCAGGCCGAGGATCTCGCCGCCGTAGGGCTCGAGGATGACGTCCTGCATGTTGAAGGCGAGCGTGCCCAGCCCCACGGCGAGCAGGAAGCGGGCGGCGCGGCCGCGTTGCGCCAGCGCCTGCCAGTGCGCGCGGAAGCTGGTGCGGGCAAGGCCGCCGGCCGCGGCAACGGCCCCGGCAACCGCTGCGGGCCCGGCCC
>JALHOU010000388.1 GCA_022842825.1 Rubrivivax sp. | reverse complement strand
GCGGCGCCTGGCCGACGGGCGCCGGGTGCGGCTGCGGCCGGTGCACGCGGCCGACGTGCCGCTGCTGGCCGAGTTCGTGCGCGGCCTCTCGCTCGCCTCGCGCCAGCAGCGCTTCATGGTCAGCCTGCGCGAACTGCCGCCGAAGAAGCTGAAGGCCCTCACGGCCGTCGACCAGCACCGGCACATCGCCCTCGCCGCCACCGAGGTGGGCAGCGGCCTGCGCAGCTGGATCGGCGTGGCGCGCTGCATCGCCGACGCCGGCGGCGAGGACTGCGAGTTCGCGCTGACCGTCGGCGACGAGTGGCAGGGCACCGGCCTGGCCGGCCTGCTGATGCGCGCGCTGATGGACGCGGCACGGGCGCACGGCCTGCGCTCGATGCACGGCGAGGTGCTGGCCACCAACCGGCCCATGCTCACGCTGGCGCGGCAGCTGGGGTTCACGCTGCAGCGGCAGCCGGGCGACCCCGGCACGATGTGGGTGACGCGCGCGCTGTAGGGTGGGGCGTCGGTCCGCGACGGGCAGCGGGCGATGTGGCCCGGCGTGGCGCGGCCCGCCCTGGCCGCCGCGTCAGCCGGCGAACTGGCGGCCGGTCTCCATCAACGCCGGAGTGCCGATCACCTCGTTGAGGCCGTCGAAGTCCAGCATCCTCTCGCGCCAGGGCCCGGTGCCGCCGTGAGGCCTGAGGCTCGCGTAGTAGCCCTGCAGTGCATGCGCCAGCGCGCGCACGGTGCCGCCGGGGAAGATGACGATGCGGAATCCCATTGCGCCCAGTTCGTCGGCGGTGGCCAGCGGCGTGTGGCCGCCTTCCACCATGTTGGCGAGCAGCAGCACGCGCGAGGCGAAGCGCGCGCAGGCGGCCAACATCTGCTCGCGCGTGCGCAGGGCCTCGACGAAGAGCGCGTCGACGCCGGTTTCGAGATAGGCCTCGGCGCGCTCGAACGCGGCCTCGGGGCCCTCGACGGCCAGCGCGTCGGTGCGCGCCAGGATCAGCGTCTCGCGGCTCGTGCGCGCGTCGAGCGCGGCGCGCAGCTTGCCGCACATCTCGGCCGTGCTCACCACGCCCTTGCCCTGCAGGTGGCCGCAGCGCTTGGGGAAGGTCTGGTCCTCGAGCTGGATCATCGCGGCGCCGGCGCGCTCGAAGGCGCGCACGGTGCGCTGCGCGTTCCGCGCATTGCCGAAGCCGGTGTCGGCGTCGACGATGACGGGCACGCGCACGCGCTCGGTGATGCGCGCCAGCGCGGCTTTCACCTCGGTGGCGGTGGTCAAGCCGACGTCGCTGCGCGCCAGCGCGGTGTAGGCGATGCTGGCGCCGCTGAGGTACAGCGCCTCGAAGCCGGCCTGCTCGGCCAGCAGGGCCGAGAGGGCGTCGTAGATGCCGGGGGCCAGCAGTGGGCGCGTTTGGGCCAGGCGTTCGCGCAGGGGCATGGGAGTGTCGGGGGGTGTCATGGAGTTGCTGTCGTGAGTTGTTCCGTCATCGTGGCGGCCGCGATGAACCCGCCGGCTACGGCGCTGAGCAGGCCATTGCCGCTGAGGTAGCCCCACACCGCGTTGCCAGAGACGCCGCGCGCGGCGCCGCCGGCGGCCAGAAGGTTGGGGAAGGGGGTGTGGTCGGCGGCGGGTTGCACGCGGCAGCGGGCGTCGATGGCAAGGCCGCCCTGCGTGTGGAACAGCGCGCCCGTCACCTGGATGGCGTGGTACGGCGCGGCGAGCTTCGTTGTCGCCAGCGTGGCGCCGAGGCGGTGCGCGTCGCAGCCGATGAGCGTGGCAAGCGCCGCGGCGTCGGCCGCATGGCGCACCGCGCCCGTCGCCTCGGCGGCGACGAAGTCGGGGAAGGTGCGGCCCAGCGCCAGCAGGCGGTCGTCGAACACGCTCCATGCCACGCCACCCGGCTGCGCCAGCACGTGCACGCTGGCCTCGCTGTAGCCGGCGGTCTCGTCGTGAGAGCGCTCGCCGCTCGCGTTGACCTGGATGCCACCTTCCATCATCAGCGCCCAGGTGATGAGCGCACCCTGCGGCACAGCCCACGAGCCGTGGCCCTGGTAGCCGCCGAGGTCCGCGAGGCCGGCGCCGAGCGCGCGGCCCCAGGCGATGGCGCTGCCGTCGTCGCCGGCGTGGCCCGCGAAGGTGGCGTCGCGCATCTCGGGCAGCCACTCGCGCACCATCGCCGCGTTGCCGCCGAAGCCGCTGCACGCCAGCAGCATCGCGCGGCAGCCGATGTGCTCGACGCGGCCGTCGGGGCGGCGGTAGCCGATACCGACGATGCGCGGGGCGGCAGCGTTGCCGGCGCTGCACCACAGCTCGCACGCCAGCGCCTGCGGCATGAGCATCGCGCCGGCGCGATCGGCCGCGGCGTGCAGCGCAGCCACCAGTGCCGCGCCGGTGCGCTCGCGCAGCGTGTGCATGCGCCGGCGCGTGTGGCCGGGGTACAGGAAACCATCGAGCAACTCGAAGGCGAGGCCGTGCCGCTGCTGCAGGGCGTCGAGCGCGGTTGCCACCGCTTCGCTGTACGCGGCAACGAGGTGCCGTGCGGCCGTGCCGTGCGCCTTGGCCTGGATGTCGGCGGAGAAGCGGGCCGCGTCGTCGTCGAGCACGCCGGCTTCACGTGGCCGCGCGTGCCCGCGGCGGGAATGAAGCCGCTGGACAGCGCCGTGCTCCCGCCGGCGTGGCGTCTCGCTCGAGCAAGGCGCAGTGGCCCCTCGCGCGCCACAGTCCGGCGTGTCGACGGAAGCCCTCTCGCCACAGGCATAGGATAGGCGGCTGTGAATACCCCCCAAGCCCTGCGCGAAGTCAGTGCCTTCGCCCTCGCCCACGAGACGCCGTGGCCCCGCGACCCTGCCGCCCTGCCGGCGGCGGGGCAGCAGCCCTTCGGCGTGCACCACGACGACCCGGTGCCCTTCAACCGTCTGCGCGGGCCGCTGCACGCGCGCGGCGGGCCGAGCGGCGTGGTGTGGCAGGACGGCCGCGAGTTGATGTCCTGGGGCGACCCCGATCGCGCCGACCAGACCTTCAGCGTGGCCAAGACCTGCCTCGCGATGCTGGCCGGCGTGGCGCATGCGCGCGGCCTGCTCTCCGACGTGCACGAGCCGGTGGTGCGGCGCGTGCCCGGCATCGGCTTCGATGCGGGCCCCAACGCCGAGGTCACCTGGCACCACCTGCTGCAGCAGACGAGCGAATGGGAAGGAACCTGCCTCGGCCTGCCCGACCAGGTGGACCGCTGGCGGCATGTCTCGAACGACCCGCGTCCGGCGGCCGGGCCGAAGGGCGGCGCGCGCCCGCTCAACCCCCCGGGCACCTACTGGGAATACAACGACGTGCGCATCAACCAGCTCTCGCTGGCGCTGCTGCACCTGTTCGGCCGGCCGCTGCCGGAGGTGTTCAACGAGACGCTGATGCAGCCGCTCGGTGCCAGCAGCCGCTGGCAGTGGCAGGGCTACGACGACGCGTGGGTGAGCGTGGGCGGCCGGCGCGTGCAGTCGGTGCCCGGCGGCACGCACTGGGGCGCCGGCCTCTCGATCGGCGCGCGCGACCTGGCGCGCCTGGGCCAGTTGCTGCTCGACGAGGGGCGCGTCGGGCCGGTCGGTGAAGGCCGCGGCCCCATCGAAGCCGGCTGGGTACAGCGCATGCGCATGCCGTGCACGATTGCGCCGTTCTACGGCTATCTCGTCTGGCTCAACGTCACCGGCAGCCTCTACGCGGCCGCCTCGCCCGAGGCCTACGCGATGGTGGGCGCGGGCGGGCACCTGGTGCTCATCGAGCCCGGCCAACGCGCCGTGATCGTGGCGCGCTGGCTCGACCCGGCCGCCACGGCCGAGTTCGTGCAGCGGGCCGTGGTGGCCTTGCGCGCCACGGCGGGCTGACCGGCGCGGCAACGCGGCCGGCACGGCTCAGGCCGTCGGCCGGTGCCGTTCTCCTGCACGCAGGTGCGTCCGGCGATGTCGAGCGCGGGCTCGTCGAGCGTGCGCGGCTCGGCCCG
>JALHOU010000387.1 GCA_022842825.1 Rubrivivax sp. | reverse complement strand
GTGCTCAAGCGCCTGTCGCAGGCCGAGGCCGACGGCGACCGCGTGCTCGCCGTCATTCGCGGCAGCGCCGTCAACCAGGACGGCCCGAGCAGCGGCCTCACCGCCCCCAACGGCCCGGCCCAGGAAGCGGTGATCCGCAGCGCGCTGGCGCACGCCGGCGTGCAGCCGCACGACATCGGCTGCATCGAGGCGCACGGCACCGGCACCCAGTTGGGCGACCCACTGGAGGTGCAGGCCCTCGGCCACGTCTTCGGCCCCGGGCGGGCCGAGGCGGGTCTGCCGCCGCTGATGCTCGGTTCGGTCAAGACCAACCTCGGCCACCTCGAAGCCGCCGCCGGCATCGCCGGGCTCATCAAGCTCGTGCTCGCGCTGCAGCACCGGGCCATCCCGGCGCATCTGCACTTCAGGGAGCCCAGTCCGCACATCGCCTGGAGCGAGCTGCCGTTCTCGGTGCCGGCATCGCTGCAGCCCTGGACGCCCATCCGCGGCCGGCGGCTGGCGGGTGTGAGCTCGTTCGGCTTTTCGGGCACCAACGCGCACATCGTGCTCGAAGAGGCGCCACAGGCCGCACGGGCCCCTCTCGCCCCTGCAACGGCCACGGGCGCGGTAACCCCCGCCGCCTTCGGCCCCGGGACCGAAGCACCGCTGCACCTGTACACGCTCTCGGCCCGCTCTACCCAGGCGCTGGCGGCGCTGGCAGGCCGCCATGCATCGGCCCTCGCCGAAGCCGACGAAACCGCCCTGCCCGGCGCCTGCTATACCGCCAACGCCGGCCGGGCGCAGTTTGCGCACCGCGCGGCGATCACGGTGCGCTCGATGGCCGAGCTGCGGCAGGCGCTGGCCGCGCTCGCCCTCGGCGCACCCGCCCCGGGCCTGCGCGTGTCGCACCTGCAGCGGCGCGAGGCACCGCGAGTGGCCTTCGCGTTCACAGGCCAGGGCTCGCAATACACGGGCATGGCCCAGGGCCTGTACCAGGCGGTCCCGGCCTTTCGCGCTGCGCTCGACGGTGCCGCTGCCGCGCTCGACCCGCTGCTGCCGCGGCCCTTGCTCGATCTGCTGTTCACGCCACCGCCGGACGGTGCAACCTCGCCGCTGGACGAAACCCGCTACACGCAGCCCGCGCTCTTCGCCGTCGAGATGGCGCTGGCGCAGATGTGGGCGCACTTCGGCATCCAGCCTTCGGTGCTCATCGGCCACTCGGTGGGCGAGGTCGCCGCCGCCTGCGTGGCCGGCGTCATGGACCTGGCCGGCGCCGCACGCTTCGTCTGCGCCCGCGCCGGGCTGATGGGGGCGCTGCCGGCCGGTGGTGCGATGGCCGTGGTGCACGCTGCCGCAAGCGACGTGACCCCGTTGCTGGCTGCGCAAGCCGAGGTGAACATCGCCGCCGTCAACTCGCCGACACAGACGGTGATCGCCGGCACGGCCGCCGCGGTGGACGCGGTGTGCGCACAACTCGCCGCGCGCGGGCACCGCCACCAGCGCCTGAAGGTCTCGCACGCCTTCCACTCGCCGCTCGTCGAGCCCATGCTGGACGAGTTCGAGGCGGCGGTGCGCACCGTGCGCCTCTCGGCGCCGGTGCTTCGCCTCGTGTCCAACCAGAGCGGCGCGCTGGCCACCGCGGCCGAGCTCACCTCGCCCACCTACTGGCGACGCCATGTGCGCGAGACGGTGCGCTTTGCCGACGGCGTGCAGACGCTGCTGGCGCAGAAGCCCGACGTCTGCATCGAGATCGGACCTCAACCGGCGCTGCTCGGCTTCATCGCGCCGGTGGTGCCGCCCGACTCGAAGCTGGCCACGCTGGCCTCCATGCGCCGGGGTCGGGCCGAGCGCGACGTGCTGATCGAGGCGCTCGCCGGCCTCTACCTCGAAGGCGCCGCGATCCGCTGGCGCGCCGTGCACGAGGGCCAGGCGCGCACGCCGATCGACTTGCCGACCTACCCCTTCGAACGCGAGCGCTGCTGGTTCAGTGCCCGGCCCGCAGCGAATGCAGCGTATGCGACGAATGCGGCGCCGGACCGCACACCGGCCGCGGCAGGCGCGGGGACGACCGCTTGGGTGCACCCGCTGCTGGGCACCCGCCTGCCCGTTGCGGGCGAGATGAAGGTCTACCAGAGCCATCTCGATGCGCACACGCCGCGCTGGCTGGCTGCGCACCGCGTGCAGCGGCACGTGGTGGTGCCGGCCACGGCCTACCTCGACACCCTCCTGGCCGCCGCCGTGCAGGAACACGGCCCCGGCGCTGACACCGTCGACGACGTGACGGTGCAAGAAGCGCTGCTCGTGACCGAGCGCGCGCAGGACCCCGGATACCGCCTGCAGGTGGTCACGCATCGGGCAGACGACGGAGCGGCGCGGGTGCGGTTGTGCAGCCAGCCGGCCGATGCCGCCGTCGATGCGGCCTGGACTCAGCACGTCACCGCGCGGCTGCCCGCGCCCGCCGACCGGGCCGCTGCGGCACTGTCGCCTGCAACGGGTGCGCCGGGTGCTTCGGGTGCTTCGGGTACGTCGCTCGACGAGGCCCGCGCGCGCTGCCCCGATTCCATGGACCGCGATGCCTTCTACCAGCGCTTCGCCGGCTGCGGGCTCGACTTCGGCCCGGCCTTCCGGTCCGTGCAGGAACTCTGGCGCGGCGAGCGCCAGGCCCTGGGCGAGGTGATGCTCGACGCCGAGCTGCAAGCCGAAAGCGCGGGCGCTGCGGGCTACCGTTTGCACCCGGTCCTGCTCGACGGCTGCCTGCAGGTCATGGCCGCCGCCGTGGCGGACGACACCGAGCGCGCCCTGTTCATGCCGCTGGCCATCGGCCGGTACCGGCTGCTGCGACCGCCCGCCGGACCTCGCTGCGTGGCGCACGCGCTCGCCAGGGGCACAGAGCCCGTGCAGGCCGAAACGAGGCGCGCGGACGTGCGCGTCTTCGACCTCGACGGCGGCTTGATCGCCGAGCTCACCGATGTGCAACTCAAGCGCGTGGCCGCCGAGGGCCTGGAGCGCCTGCTCGCACGCCAGGTCGACGAACTGATCTACGAACTCGCATGGCGAGAGGCGCCAGCGCCGCGGTCCGCCCCGGCTGCTCTGCCGTTGCAAGCGATGGCCACGGCCGCGCGGGCGGCCCTCGAACGCATGCGCACCGAGGTCGGGCTGGACCACTACGACGCCCAGTTGCCGCTGCTGGACCAGCTTTGCGGCGAGCTGGTGGCCTCGGCGCTGGCCGAGCTCGGCAGCGATGCGCGCCGCGGCGAGCGCTTCGAGACCGAGGCCCTGGCCGAGCGGCTGGCGGTGCA
This sequence comes from Rubrivivax sp., assembly GCA_022842825.1. Classification (GTDB taxonomy): domain Bacteria; phylum Pseudomonadota; class Gammaproteobacteria; order Burkholderiales; family Burkholderiaceae_C; genus Rubrivivax. The sequence continues at coordinate 696 of JALHOU010000387.1, read as the reverse complement.
GCCGCGGCACCGGCAGCTCTTCGCGCGGCTGATGGCCATCCTGGCCGAGCAGGGCTGGCTCGCCCGCCAGGACGGCGGCTGGCGGGTGTTGCGCGATCTGTCCGCGTGCGACCCGGCTTCAGCGCGCGCGCGCATGGAGGCCGGCAGTCCGATCGCGGCCGAGCTCGAGCTCACGCTGCGCACCGGCAGCGCGATGGCCGACGCCTTGCGGGGCCGCCAGGACCCGCTGCAACTGCTCTTTCCCGGCGGCTCCACCGAGGCCACCGAGCGCGTCTATCGCGACGCGCCACCGGCGCGCCTGTTCAACGGCCTCGTCGCCGAGGCGGTGAGCGCTGCCGCAGCCGCCCGCGTGGCCGCCGGCGCGGGGCGCCCCCTGCGCATCCTGGAAGTCGGCGCCGGCACCGGCGGCACCACGGCCCATGTGCTGCCTCGCCTGGTTTCGCTGCCCGGCATGGCCGGCGCCGCCGCGCTGCAGTACACCTTCACCGACATCGGGGCCCTGTTCGTGGGCCGGGCCAAGGACCGCTTCGGGCCGATGCACCCGGGCATGCGTTTCCAGGTCTTCGACCTCGAGCACGACCCCTTGGCACAGGGCATCGAAGCGGCCAGCCAGGACATCGTGCTGGCCTCCAACGTCGTGCATGCCACGCGCGACCTGCGCCGCTCGCTGCAGCGCATCCGCAGCCTGCTCGCTCC
>JALHOU010000386.1 GCA_022842825.1 Rubrivivax sp. | reverse complement strand
CTGCCTTCGAGCGCGTACTCCGGCACGCGACGCGTCTGCGCCGCCGCGGTCGTGATGAGGCCGTTGCCGCTCTTCTCGAAGCGCTCGCCGGTGTGCATGAGCATGAAGCAGCCGGTGCCATAGGTGTTCTTCGCCAGCCCGGCGCGGAAGCAGGCCTGGCCGAACAGCGCGGCCTGCTGGTCGCCGGCGACGCCGGCCACGAGGATGGGCGCGCCGAACAGCGTCGTCTCGCCCACCACGTGCGCCGATGGCACCACCTGCGGCAGCAGGCTGTCAGGGATGTGCAGCGCCTTCGTGAGGCCGTGGTCCCAGCGGTTGTGGCGGATGTCGAAGAGCATCGTGCGCGAGGCGTTGCTCACGTCGGTGGCATGCACGCGGCCCTCGGTCAGCTTCCACAGCAGCCAGCTGTCCACCGTGCCGAAGGCGAGCTCGCCCTGGGCGGCGGCGATGTGCGCGCCGCTCACATGGTCGAGCAGCCAGCGCAGCTTGGTGCCGCTGAAGTAGGGGTCGATGACGAGGCCGGTGGTCTGGCGCACGGTCTCGGTGAAGCCATCCAACGCGCGCAACTGCGCGCACAGCGGCTCGGTGCGTCGGTCCTGCCAGACGATGGCGTTGTGCACCGGCTTGCCGGTGGCGCGGTTCCACAGCACCGTGGTCTCGCGCTGGTTGGTGATGCCGATGCCGGCGATGTCGCCCGCCTGCAGGCCGGACTTGTGCAGCGCCTCGCGGGCCACCGCGAGCTGCGAGGCCCAGATCTCCTCGGGGTCGTGTTCCACCCAGCCGGGCTGCGGGAAGATCTGCCGGAACTCGCGCTGCGCCGAGGCGACGATGCGCCCGCTCGCGTGGAAGACGATGGCGCGCGAGCTCGAGGTGCCCTGGTCGAGGGCGAGCAGGTGTTCCTTGCGTTGGGCGGGCATGGGCGGTCTCCGGCGACGGCGGGCGGTGCGGTCGGTGGGTCGGGGCGGTGACAGGGTGTTGTACAGGCGTCGAGTGTGCCCTGTGCCCGATCAGCCCGCGACCGCGCCGGCGCCGGCGCGCTGCGGCGCGCCGCCCTGGCGGGCCCACCAGTCCGCGACCGCCGCACGCTCGGCGGCCGTGAAGTGCAGCCCGAGCTTGCTGCGGCGCCAGAGCACGTCGTCGGCGCAACAAGCCCACTCGTGATCGCGCAGGTAGCGCAGCTCGGCTTCGTGCAGGCCGGGCGCCACTTCGGCGCCCAGGTCGGCCCGGTCCGTATCGCCGAGGATGTGCGTGACGAGCGACCCGTAGCAACGCGACCAGCGCGCCACCGTGCCGCCATCGAGTTGCGGCGCGCGCCGGGCCAGCGCCTGCCTGAAGAGCGCGATGTCGGTGTCCGGCCGCCCACTGGGCCGGATCCAGGCCGAGAGGTCGCCACCAGGCAGCGGGGCCCGCGCCGTCCAGGCACGGCCGCCGTGCGCGAGTGCGCGGCAGAGCTCGTCGCCGGCCTCCTCGGCCAGCTTGCGGAAGGTGGTGATCTTGCCGCCCCACACCGAGAGCAGCGGGGCGCCGGCCTCGCGCGTGAGCTCGAGTCGATAGTCGCGCGTGGCCGCCGCGGGGTTGCCCGATTCGTCGTCGATGAGCGGCCGCACGCCGGAGTAGGACCACACCACGTCACCGGGCGACACCGGCCGCGCGAGGTAGCGGCTGACCTGCTCGCAGAGGTAGGCGACTTCGCCGTCGTCGATGTGCACGGCCGCGGCCTCGCCCTTCCACTCGACGTCGGTGGTGCCGATGAGCGTGAAGTCGCCCTCGTACGGGATGGCGAAGATGATGCGGCCGTCGGCGTTCTGGAAGATGTAGGCGTGGTCGTGCGAGAAGAGCTTCGGCACGACGATGTGGCTGCCCTTCACCAGACGCAGGGCGCGCGCGCCGGCCTGGCCGGCCGGCCCACGCAGGAATTGCGCCGCCCAGGGACCGGCGGCATTGACGAGCGAGCGCGCGCGCACCAAGGTTGTCGCACCGGCGCGGCCATCGAGCTCGACGGTCCAGGCGCCACTTTCGCTGCGCACGCGCGTGCAGCGGGTGCGGGTGAAGATGCGCGCGCCGCGCCCGGCGGCGTCCATCGCATTCAGCACCACCAGCCGCGCGTCGTCCACCCAGCCGTCGGAGTAGACGAATCCCTTGCGGAACTGCGGCTTCAGCGGTGCGCCGGCCGGGTGCTGCGCCAGGCGCACGGTCATCGAGCCGGGCAGCAACTCGCGCCGCGCCAGGTGGTCGTAGAGGAAGAGCCCGGCGCGGATCATCCACACCGGCCGCATCGAGGGGTCGTGCGGCATGACGAAGCGCAGCGGCCAGATGATGTGCGGCGCGGCGCGCAACAGCACCTCGCGTTCGGCCAGGGCCTTGCGCACGAGCGAGAACTCGTAGTACTCGAGGTAGCGCAGGCCGCCGTGGATGAGTTTGGTGGAGGCCGACGAGGTGTGCGCGGCCAGGTCCTCCTGCTCGGCCAGCACCACCGACAGGCCGCGCCCGGCGAGGTCACGCGCGATGCCGGCGCCGTTGATGCCGCCGCCGACGACCACGACATCGGCCTCGTGGTCGGCCGTTGCGCCGGCCGCCGCCGCGGCCAGGGCTTCAGGCATGGCGGAAGATCACTCCCGCCACGACCAGCGCCAGCGCGCTGGCGCCCCACAAAGGCGTGCCGAAGAAGGCCAGCCAAAGCAGGTGGATGAAGCCGGCAGCCAGCAGCGAGATGAAGAGGCGGTCGCCGCGCGTGGTGGTGAGGCCGAGGATGCCGCGCCGGGGCGCGCCGCCCGGCGATCGCAACTCGAGCACCGTCATCAGCACCAGCAGCGCCGCGATGACGCCGAAGAAGAGCGCCGTCTGCCAGGTCCACGCCATCCAGCCGAGGCCGGCTTCGACATTGGGCTGCATGCGGCGCTTCCCCCTCGACCTCAGACGCGCCCCAGGGCAAAGCCCTTGGCGATGTAGTTGCGCACGAACCAGATCACCACCGCGCCCGGCACGATGGTGAGCGCGCCGGCGGCCGCGAGCAGCCCGAGCTCGTAGCCCGAGGTGCTGGCCGTGCGTGTCATCGTCGCCGCGATGGGCTTGGCGTCGACCGAGGTGAGCGTCTTGGCCAGCAGCAACTCGACCCAGCTGAACATGAAGCAGAAGAAGCAGGCCACGCCGATGCCCGCGGCGATGGTGGGCATGAAGATCTTGATGAAGAAATTCCAGAACGGGTAGCCGTCGACGAACGCGGTCTCGTCCAGCTCGCGCGGCACGCCGCTCATGAAGCCCTCGAGGATCCACACCGCCAGCGGGATGTTGAACAGGCAATGCGCGAGCGCCACCGCGATGTGCGTGTCGAACAGGCCGATCGACGAATAGAGCTGGAAGAACGGCAGCGCAAAGACCGCCGGCGGCGCCATGCGGTTGGTGAGCAGCCAGAAGAAGAGGTGCTTGTCGCCGAGGAAGCGGTAGCGACTGAACGCGTAGGCCGCCGGCAGCGCCACGGTGACCGAGATGACCGTGTTCATCAGCACGTAGGTCAGCGAGTTGACGTAGCCCATGTACCAGGTGCGGTCGGTCAGGATCTTGGCGTAGTTGGCGAGCGTGAAGTCGCGCGGCCACAGCGTGAAGCCGCCGAGGATCTCGTTGGTGGTCTTGAACGACATGTTCAGGAGCCAGTAGATCGGCAGCAGCAGGAAGACGATGTAGATCGTCGGCACGAGCCACTTGAGGCGGGTCATTTCAGTGGCTCCACTGGGTGGGGCACGGGCACGGGCGCGGGGGACGGGGGCGGGCGGCAGGGCCGACTCGACGCGCGGTGGCGGGATCGGGCCGACGGGGTGCCCTGCTCCGCGAATGTCCTCTTCGGGCGGCCCTGCTCGCAAGCTCGCAGGCCCCCCCGATGCCCCCTTGATTTCGCTGCGCAGGGCACCCCATCGGCCCGATCCTGAACCGATGGTGGAAGTCCGCCACGTGGCGCACCACCGTCGGTTCACGCCAAGGACGCCGGGTGG
>JALHOU010000385.1 GCA_022842825.1 Rubrivivax sp. | reverse complement strand
AGCCGCTCGGCCTCGGCCGCCGCCGCCTGCGCCGCTGCCCGTTCGGCGCGACGCGCATCGAGCGTCTTCAGCCGGCGCGCCAACTCGCCGGCGTCGGCCAGCCGCTTGGCCGGGTCGACGTCGCTGGCGGCGGCAATGTCCTCGCGCAGCAGTGCGTCGTCGACCTCGCGCTCCCAGCCCGGCGCCAGCGGCCGGCGCAGGTCGCCGACCACCATCTGGTAGAGCATGGCGCCGAGCGCATACAGGTCCGACTGCACGGTGGGCGGCTGGCCGGCAATCACTTCCGGCGCCAGGTAGGCCCAGGTGCCGGAGGTGGTCTCGTCCGCCAGCAGCGTCTGCGTCAGGCCCATGCGCGTGATGTCGAGCGCGCGCAGCCGCTCGTCGTCCAGCACCTGCGCGCTGCCGAAGTCACCCAGGCGCACGCGCGGTGCGCCGGCGGCGTCAAGCTCGATCAGCACGTTGCCGGGCTTGATGTCCTTGTGCAGCACGCCGACCGAGTGCGCAGCCGCCAGCGCCTCCGCGGTGCGCGCCACGATGTCGAGCCGAGTGGCGAGCGGCACGTTGCCGATGCCGCCGGCGCGCTGCGCCCACTCGGCCACGCTGCCTTCGGAGCAATGGTCGAGCTCGACGAAGTACGGCAGCTCGTCGAGGTTCCAGTCGAGCACGCGCACGATGTCCGGACGCGGGCCGAGCGCCTCGCGCAGCAGCCGGTGCAGCGTGATCTCGCGCTTGAGCGCGGTCAGCGCGGCACCGTCGCGGGCGAACTTGAACACCCGTTTCTCGCCGGTCTTGACCTGTTCGGCCAGCCAGTTCTCGCCGCGCGCACCCTCGTAGCGCGATACCAGCCGCCAGTTGGCACGCAGCGGTACCGCGGCGCCGGGCTTCAGCCACGCGGTGGTGGCGTCCGGCGCGCGCACTGCGCCCAGCCGCAGCACCGGGGCCATCAGCCGGTAGCCGAAGCCGTGCACCGTCTTGATCAGGGTCTGCTCGCTGTCACCGAGCGCCTCGCGCAGCTTGGCCACGCACTTGGTCAGCACCGATTCGCTGACCACGCGGCCGGCCCACACCTGGTCGAGCAGTTCGTCCTTGGTCACCACGGCGTCCGGCTGGCGCACCAGCAGCATCAGCAGTTCCAGTGGCTTGGGCTCGATCGCGACTGGCTGGCCGCTGCGCCGCAGTTCCAGGGTCAGTTCGTCCAGCTCGATGCCGCCGGCCGGCCCGATCTGCCAGCGCGCGGCGTCGCGCCCGGGCACGGGCGGGCCCTGGGACGGGGACGGAGACGGGAAAGGGGACGCAGGTGCGCTGTCGGTCATTGCGGCCGATTCTCGACGGCTGCCGGGCGCGCTGTCCACCGGCGTTTTCGACACGGGTCCGTCAGGGCTGAGCGGCGGGTCGGGATCCGGGTCGGAATCTACGTCGGAGTCCAGGTCGAAACCGAGGTCCGAATCTAGGTCGGACAACGGTCGGAATTCCGTCGGACCGCGGTCAGGACTGCCGCGGCCACCCGCCCCACCCTGCCACCAGGCGGTCCAGCCGGGCCGCCGCGTCTCTGACCTACCGGGTGGGCCCATGAACCGAATCGCACTGCGGCTGCCGCCGCGTCTGCTTGTCCCTCTATCCAGACTTCTGGCCACCGCTGCGGTGGCCGCCCTGTCGGCCTGCGGCGGCGGGGGTGATGGTGGTAGCCCACCCCCACCGCCTTCGCCGCCGTCAGCGCCGACCATCGTCACCCAGCCGGCGGCGACCACGGTGCTGGACGCCGCCCCCGGCAGCTTCAGCGCCGTTGCCAACGGCACCGCGCCGCTCACCTTCCAGTGGCGGCGCAACGGCACCGCCATCGCCGGGGCCACCGCCGCCACCCATGACTTCACCGCCGACTTCGCCGACAACGGCGCCATCTACACGGTGGTGGTGAGCAATGCCGCGGGCAGCACGACCAGCAACGGCGCCACCCTGAACGTCACGCCGCGCGCGCCGACGATCACCACCCAGCCGGCGTCGGCCACGGGGTTCGTCGGCGAGCCGGTCATCCTCCGGGTGGTGGTGGCCGGCGGCACCCAGCCCGTCACCTTTGGCTGGCAGCGGGCCGGGCAGGCCGGCCTGATTGCCGACGGCGGCAATGTCAGCGGTGCCCGCAGCGACACCCTGCGCATCGTTCCGACCGCGGCAGACAACGGCGCGAGCTTCAACGCGGTGGTGATCAACCCGGCCGGTGCGCTGGAAAGCACCCGTGCGACGCTGACCGTGCGGCCGGCACGTGACCTCACCCCGCCGACGATCATCGGGCGCTTCCCCGCGCCGGGCTCCGTAGCGCCCACGTCAACGACCGTGCAGGTGGTCTTCAGCGAGCCGATCGCCCGCGGCCTGGAAGTCGAGCTGCGCCGTGGCAACGCAACCGGCGCAGTCGTGGCGGCCCGGGTCGAGGCCAGCGCCGATCGTCAGACCTTCACCCTGACGCCCACCGCTGCGCTGGCCACCAACGCCAGCTTCACCGTCCGCGTGGCGCGCATCACCGACGACTCGGGCAATCAGAGTCCGGACGCCATCTGGTCGTTCAGCACGCTGCCGTTCCTGAGCCTGTCGCCGCAGCCGGGTGACCCGCTGAGTCGAATCGTCGCAAGCACGGTCATCGACGTGCCGCTCGCTGAAATCTCAAGCGCGGTACGAGGCGCACCCGCGCTGGCCCTCGCGCAATTCGACGGCGCCACGCCGCAGCGGCGGTGACCATGCACCGCGACCCACGCCACCGCCTGCATTGCGCCGGCCGCCATCGAGCGCCATCGCTCGACCGCCTGCCCGCGCTCGCCGCGCCCCATCTCCGCTATCGCCATTCATCCGAGGCCCGCTCATGAACCGCAGCCTGCAATACCTGTTTCTCATCCTGTTGACGATCTTCGTTAGCCTGCTCTCCGCGTGCGGCAGCGGCGGCGGCTCCGGTGGGGCCACCCCCGCACCCACGCCGCCGCCCCCGCCGCCTCCGGCCAGCACCACGGTCCGGGTCAAGGTGCTGGACGTGCTCGGCTTTGCCAAGGCCGGCGCCACGGTGCAGGTGGTCGGCAGCACGACCGCCGCCGTCACCACCGGCAGCGACGGCGCTGCCCTGGTCCCGCTCACGCCCGACAGCGACCTGCTGCTGCATGTGCGCCTGGCGGGGCACACCGAGCAGTTCCGCCCGGTGCGCGTGGCCTCCGGCCAATCGGCCTACCTGGAGGTCAAGTTGCTGGCGCGCGCGCCGGCGCTGACGCTGCCCGACGCCGCGGTCGGCGGCACCCTGGTCGGCCGCAACGCGGCGCGTCTGACGCTGCCGCCCAATGCGCTGGTCGATGCCGCAAACGGCGCCGCGGTCACGGGCGCGGTGCAGGTCGAGATGACACCGGTGAACACCGCCTCGCACGAGATCGGCGCGTTTCCGGGAACCATGCGTGCCCTCTCCGGTAGCACCGAGGTGTTCCTTGCCACCTACGGCCCGGTGGAATACGTCTTCACGCAGGGCGGTCGGCCGCTCGCGCTGGCCGCCGGCCAGACTGCGGTGATCGAGATGCCGCTGCACGCCTCGCAAGCGCTGGATGGTTCGCCGCTGGTGGCCGGCGGCACGATGCCGGTCTGGTCGCTGAACGAAGCCACCGGCCTGTGGACGCAGGAAGGCGAAGGCACCATCGTCACCTCGGCCAGCAGCACCGGGCTGGCGCTGCGCGCGACCGTCAATCACTTCTCGTGGTGGAACCCGGACGTCTCCGCGGACCGGGTGCGCGTGAACATCACCTTCGTGTTCGCCAACGGCGTCACGCCGACGGTCTGCTGTTCGCTCGAAGCCTTCACCACGCCCGGCTTTCCCGGCCCGAGCGGCATCGCCACCACCACGCTGCCGCCCACCGGCGGCACGGTGGTCATCAACGCGCCGACGGTGATCAGCTTCATCGCCCGCGGTCAGAGCGCGACCGCAGCCTTGTTCGGCGGGGTGCTGGACCGGACCGTGCCCGCGAACGCCGGCACGATCAACG
>JALHOU010000384.1 GCA_022842825.1 Rubrivivax sp. | reverse complement strand
CCTGGGCAGCGAAGGCCGCGGCGCCGACCGCCGCAGCGACGGCCAGCCCACCTCGCCGCGCACCGGCCAGGCGGCAGGCAGCACCGGCCTGGGTGCGGCCTGGAAGGGCCGGCGCGACGCCTGGGCGCTGGAGGCCGCGGCGAACCTCGCCGGCCACAGCCAGCGCGAGCGCGCGCTGCGCTACGGCGAGCTCGGCGCCGAGGCGCCCAAGCTCGACCTGGCCGACTTCCGCGCCGCGCTCAGCTGGCGCGAGCACCATCAGCTCGAGTTCGGCCATCTCTCCGCGGGCAACCACCCGCTGCTGGCCGCCTCGTTCGCCAGCCGCGGCGTGGGCGTGCGGGCGCGGCTCGCCCCGGAGACCGACGTTGCCGTGCACGTGCTGCGCGGCAGCGCCATCGTCGGCTGGGACGACCCGAGCGGCCTGGAAGAGCAAGACCATCGCCAGCACGTGCTGACGCTGGGCACCGAGCTCGTGCCCTCGCGGCCCGGCGCGTTGCGCGCCGAGTTCAGCCTGCTGGACGCCACGCTCAGGCCGCTCGCGGCCTTCAACGCCGGCACCGTGGCCGACGCCGAACAAAGCCGCGGCGCCGGCCTGCGTCTGCTGGGCGCCAGCGCAGACGGGCGCCTGGGTGGCGAACTTGCCTGGGCGCACACACGCCACACGCACCCCTTCGACCCCGAGCTGGCGCAAGACGGGGCCCTCGTGCCGGTGCGCGCGAGCCAGGCCAACGCGCTGCTCGCCGCGCTGCGCTACGGCCTCATCAGGCAGGAGAAGACGCAGCTCGACCTGGAGGCCCGCTACGAACGCAATGCGCCGCAGTACCGCAGCCCGGCCGCGGGCGTGACGCCCGACCAGGAGGCCTCGCGCCTGGCGCTGCAGGCCACGGTCGACGGCGCAAGCGCGCGCCTGCAAGCGGGGACACGGGTGGACAACCTCGAGCGCGTCGTCACGCTGCTGCGCACGCGCACCGACGAGCTGGGCGGCAACTTCACGCTGCCGCTGGGCACGTGGCTGACCAGGCCGTCCGCAGCACCCGCGGCCGAGACCCCCCGCGCGGTGGTCAGCGCGGCATCCAGCACGGCAGCCGGCGGCACGAACAACGAAGCGGCCAGCACCACCAACGACGGGCCTGCGGCCGGCTCGGCCGCGGGGCTCAACCCCTGGCCTGCGCTGTCGCTGAACCTGCGCCGCACGCACCAGCGCGCGGTCAACGCGCCGCGCCCCGAGGACTCGGGCATCGCGGCCACGCACCGCCCCGATCAGGTCGACACCGAACAACAGCTGCAGCTGAACTGGACGCTGGGCGCGCACTCGCTGAGCTATGGCATCACACGCGGCCAGGCCGACAACCGCCAGCCCGGCCGCGAGCGTGCCGACTTCCACCGCCTGGCGCACCAGGGCGCGGTGAATGCGCAGCTGGGTGAGCGCTGGCGCGCCGCGCTGTCACTGACACGCACGCGCTCGCTCAGCACCGAGAACGGCCTGGTCAGCCGCAACGTGGGCGGGTCGCTGCAGCTGGACTGGCAGGCCAGCGAGCGCTGGACGCTGGCCGGCAGCCTGCGCCACGACCTCGCCGACGACTCAGCCGACCGCGCCCGCCTGGCCGGCGACGGCGCACAACTTCAGCTCACGCATCGCTTCGGCCTGCCCGGATTGGCCGGTACCAAGCTGCCCGGCCAGTGGTTCGTGCGCCTGGGCTACGAGGCGCAACGCCAGCGCGACAACGTCTTCGGCACCGCCGCCGCCTTCCGCGCCGCGTGGGTGGACTGGGGGCTGTCGTTCAGCTTCTTCTGATGGCCGCAAAGGACCCCGCCATGCAAGACCTGTCCGCGAGCCGCGCGGCCGCAGCACGCCGCCGGCGTTCGTTCGTCGCCCACCTGTGGGGCCTGGCCGCGGCGTGGCTTGGCCTGGTCACCGACGCATGGGCGGTGACGAGCGTGCAGCCGTTCGGTGTGAACGTGCGCGCCACCGGGCCGACCACCGTCTTCCTCACGTTCCGCGAACTCGACCCCGGCGAGACCGCGGCGGAGTCGTTCTGGTGTGGCGAACTCGCGCCAGCCCTGGTCGCCGCCAACCCGCAACTGCAGCTGCCCTTCCCGGTGCAGACCACCAACCCCTGCGTGCCCGGCACCGTCTTCGGCCGTCTGCCGCAGCGGCTGGACCGCGCGCGCACCAGCACCAGCGGGGCGCTCACGAATCTCACCGACATCATGGCCATCCCGGCCTCGGTGGCGCGGCGTGCGTTCCAGGACGCGCAGGCCGGCGCCAACTCGGCGTTCTTCTACGTGCGGCGCTTCACCGGGCCGGCGGGCGAGCGCTTCGTCATCGTCACCTGCCGCATGACCGGCGGCGGCGCGCGCACGCCGCTGGCGCTGACGGAAGTGCGGCTGGCGTTCGCCGTGCAAGGCGCGCAACCGGCCGTGCTGACGCTCGAGCGCGGCGAGGCGCCGCCGCGCGCGGCCGCACGCATCCGCTACAACGGCAACGGCGTGCTGCGCGGTCGCTGGGAGCTGGTGCAGCCCGGCGACCCCGAGCCCGAACTCGACGACCTGCTCACCGAAGCCACGCTGCCGGTGGAGCAGCGCGCACAGCAGCGACGCTGGACGCTGGTGGAACGCTTCGAGCGCATCCTTCCACCTAACGGCGAATTGGTGCTGATGGGTCCCGATCCTTCGCGGCTGCCGATCCATGCCGACGGGCCCTACAAGCTGCTGCTGCGCATCGAGGCCACCGAAGACAAGGAAGGCAACTCCGACACCGGCGGCGGCCGCGTCGCCTTTGCCGGGGGCGTGGCGGCTTTTCCGCTGCCAGTGCTGCGCCTGGCCGTCGGGGCCGCGCTCGGGACGCTGGGCGCCGAGCCGCTGCTGCTGACACCAACGGCTGCCTCGGACACCGGCGGCGCGGCCGGCCCCATGGCTGCGGCCGCCGAGTTCAGCTGGGTCGACCCGCCCGGCGCGATGCTGCTGCGCCTGGAACTGCGTGGCGCGGCCGAGGCGGAAGCCGAGGTGCTGAGCGCGCTCGTGCGGCCGGGCGTCGGCCGCTATGCCGCGCCGCCCTGGGTGGTGGCCGAGCAGCGAAGCAAGCCGCTGCGCTGGCGCGTCGTGGCTCTGGGCGCCGGCGGCGGTGCGCTGGGGGCCAGCGAGTGGCGTGCACTCGTGTGGCCGTGAGGGCATCGGCGCAGCGGGGCGGCGGCCGGCCGGGCTTGTCCGGGCCGGCCCCGGCACATCGTTTCTCTCATCAGGATGTCCGGCTCGCGCCGCGTCCTGCCTCTTCACTTCAAGGACGACACATCATGCGCACACATCGCATCGCTTCGATCGCTACCGCGGCCGCCGCAGCATTCGGCGCGGCCGGCCCGGCGGCCGCGCAGTACCAGTGCTACGACTTCGGCGGGCTGCCGATGAACAAGCAGCACCACATCGGCGAAACCTTCAACGGCCGGCACGTCACCATCACGCTGCGGCCCTACAAGATGGGCGGCAACCAGGTCGGCGAAGCAGCCAACTTCGCCGAGGTGCAGCAGGCGCTCATCGCCGGCGGCAGCGCGCCCGAGATGGCGCTCAAGACGCTGGCCGTGCAGGTGACGCCCAACCAGCCCGTCAGCCGCATGCGCGTGCGCCTGGCTCAGCAGATCACGCCCACCGGCGGCTTCGGCACCAGCAACTTCGAAGTCAACGGCCAGCGCCACGAGGGTGCCTCGTTCGCCTCGGCCAACGGCAAGCGGCTGGGCGGCGCGGAGATCACCGCCAGCTTCTCGAACACCTCGGGCAACTGGCACGTGGGCACGCTGGAGCTGCGCGCCAAGCCCGGTGGCGCGATCACCAGCTTCAGCATCGGCGGCCACACCTGGCGCATGGATGACATGTGCGTCGACAAGGCGAACCCCTGAGCCAACCTGGCACTGGCGGGCGGGCGTGCGCACCTGCCTAACCGGGCCGCTTGCCAGCCGCCGCGGGCGCCGAAGCCGGCACCGGGGCCGGCCCCTGGGCACGCAGCGCCCGCCCGCGCCAGCGC
>JALHOU010000383.1 GCA_022842825.1 Rubrivivax sp. | reverse complement strand
TCGGCGCCAAGCGCGGCGTGCGCCACCGCCTGCGACACCGAGCGCAGGTTGCCCATTCCGTAGTCGACGACGGCGACCGTTTCCATCTTCGGTTCCCTGAAGGCCCGGATCGGCCTGACGGCCCTGGCGGGCCTAGAGGGACCCCTTGGTCGAGGGGATCATGCCGGCGCTGCGCGGGTCCGGCGCGAGCGCCATGCGCAGCGCGCGCGCGAAGGCCTTGAAGACCGTCTCGCACTGGTGGTGCGCGTTCTCGCCCTTGAGGTTGTCGATGTGCAGCGTGACACCCGCGTGGTTGCTGAAGCCCTGGAAGAACTCGTAGGCCAACTGCGTGTCGAAGCCGCCGATCTGCGCCGCCTTGAACGCCACGCCCATGTGCAGGCCCGGGCGGCCGGAAAAGTCGACCACGACGCGCGAGAGCGCCTCGTCCAGCGGCACGTAGGCGTGGCCGTAGCGGGTGATGCCTTTCTTGTCGCCCACCGCCTGCGCCACCGCCATGCCGAGGGTGATGCCGACGTCCTCCACCGTGTGGTGGCCGTCGATGTGCAGGTCGCCTTCGGCCTCGATGGTGAGGTCGATGAGTCCGTGGCGGGCGATCTGGTCGAGCATGTGGTCGAAGAAGCCGATGCCGGTGGCCAGTTTCGCCGTGCCCGTGCCGTCGAGATTCAGCGCGACGCGGACTCTTGTTTCCTTGGTGTCGCGCCTCAGGTCGGCGGTGCGGTCGGCAGTGCGGTCGGTGGTGCCCTGCGGCGTCATCGCTGGCTCTCCCTCAGGCTCTCGGTCAGGGCCTGGATCATCAGGTCGTTCTCGGGTGGTGCGCCCACGGTCAGGCGCAGGCAGTTGGCCAGCAGCGGGTGCAGGCCGGCGATATGCTTGACGAGCACGCCGCGCGCCTTCAGGCCCTCGAAGATGCGCTTCGAGTCCGCCACGCGCACGAGGATCATGTTGGCCTCGCTCGGGTAGACGTGCAGGCCGGGCATCTCGCGCAGCGCCGCCTGCAGCCGGGCGCGCTCGCTGCGCAGCACGGCGGCCTGGCGCGCGTACTCGTCGGCATGCTCGAGCGCGAACAGGGCCGCCTCGGCGTTGAGCACGCTCACGTTGTAGGGCGGGCGCACCTTGTCGATCTCGTCGATGAGCGCCGCCGCGCCGCACAGGTAGCCCAGGCGCACGCCGGCGAGCCCGAACTTGGACATCGTGCGCAGCACCAGCACGTGCTCGTTTCCGGGCAAGGCCATGCGCTGCATCCAGGTGCGCGAGGCGAAAGGCTGATACGCCTCGTCGAAGACGACAAAGCCCTGCTGCGCGCCGACCGCGCCCACGATGCGGTCAATGACGGCGTCGTCCCAGAGGTTGGCGGTCGGGTTGTTCGGGTAGGCGATGTAGGTCAGCGCCGGGCGGTGCGTGGCGATGGCATCGAGCATCGCCGCCTCGTCGAGCTGGAAGTCGGCCGTGAGCGGCACGCCGGCGAAGCGCAGCCCGCGCAGCTTGGCGCTCATCTCGTACATCACGAAGCCGGGCAGCGGTGCCAGCACCACCGGGGACCTGCCGTCGGGCGTGCCGCCCGGGGGCACGTCGCAGGCCACCGACAGCAGGTCGATCAGCTCGTCGCTGCCGTTGCCGAGCATCAGCTTGCAGCCGGCGGGCAGCTGCGCGTGCGCGGCGAGCGCGGCGACGAGGTCGTTCTGGCGCGCGCCCGGGTAGCGGTTGATGGCCACGGCGGCCAGTCGCTCGCCGAGCGCCTGCTGCAACTCGGGCGGCAGGCGGAACGGGTTCTCCATCGCGTCGAGCTTCACGAAACCAGCGCTCGGCTGGATGGCGTAGGCGTGCATCGACTGCACGTCCTGGCGCACGGTGCGCTGCAGGCGGGCGGCCAGCGTGGGGGAGGGGGGGCTCATGTCGTTCGGTCCCTTTGGTACTCAGCGGGGCCGCCCGGCACCGGGCGCGAGGCGCATCGCGGCCGCCCGGGCATGCGCCTGCAAGCCTTCGCCCTCAGCCAACACCATCGCCACCGGGCCGAGGTGGCGAGCACCCGCTTCGCTCACTTCGATGAGGCTGCTGCGCTTCTGGAAGTCGTACACGCCGAGCGGCGAAGAGAAGCGCGCCGTGCCCGAGGTGGGCAGCACGTGGTTCGGTCCGGCGCAATAGTCGCCCAGGCTCTCGCTCGCAAAGGCGCCGAGGAAGATCGCGCCGGCGTGCTTGAGCAGCGGCTCCCAGCGCTGCGGCTCGCGCGAGCTGATCTCCAGGTGCTCGGGCGCGATGCGGTTGCTGATGGCGCAGGCTTCTTCCAGGTTGCGAGTGAGCACCAGCGCGCCGCGGCCCTCCAGGCTGGCGCGGATGACGCGCTCGCGCGGCAGCGTGGGCAGCAGGCGGTCGATGGCGCGCTGCACCTCGTCGAGGTAGGCCGCATCGGGGCAAAGCAGGATGCTCTGCGCCAGCTCGTCGTGCTCGGCCTGGCTGAAGAGGTCCATCGCCACCCAGTCGGCCGGCGTGCTGCCGTCGGCGAGCACGAGGATCTCGCTCGGGCCGGCGATCATGTCGATGCCCACTTGGCCGAACACGCGCCGCTTGGCGCTGGCCACGTAGGCGTTGCCGGGGCCGGTGATCTTGTCGACGCGCGGGATGGTGGCCGTGCCGTAGGCCAGCGCCGCGACCGCCTGCGCGCCGCCGATGGTGAAGATGCGGTCGACGCCCGCGATGGCGGCGGCGGCGAGCACGAGGGCGCTGCGTTCGCCGCGCCCGCCACCGGCGCCGTCGCCCGAGCCGCCAGTGGCCACGCTGCCGGCCACGGGCGTCGGCGCCACCATGACGATCTCGCCGACACCGGCCACCCTGGCCGGCACGGCGTTCATCAGCAGGCTCGAGGGATAGGCTGCCTTGCCGCCCGGCACATAGATGCCCACCCGGTCCAGCGGCGTCACCTTCTGCCCGAGCAGCGTGCCGTCGGCGTCGCGGTAGGTGAAGCCGCGGCCGCAGGCCTCGAGCTGGCGCTCGTGGAAGGCGCGGATGCGCGCCGCCGCGGTCTCGAGCGCCTGGCGCTGCGCGGGCGTGATGGCCGCGAGCGCCTCGGCCAGCTCGGCCTTCGTGATCTCCAGCGCGGCGACGGTATCGGCCAGCAGCCCGTCGAAGCGCGCCGTGTAATCGAGCAGCGCCGCGTCGCCGCGCCGGCGCACGTCGGCGAGGATGCCGCCCACCGCCTGCTCGATGGCCGCGTCGGCTTCGGCCGACCCGTGCAGCAGCTGCTGGAACCGGGCCTCGAAGTCGGGCTTCGATGTGTCGAGCCGGGGGATGCGGACCGGCGCGCTGCCTGCAGAACTCGTCGGTGCGCTCATCGCTGGGCCTCCACCGCGCGCTCGAAGGCGTCGATCAGTGCGCGCAGCGGCTCGCGCTTGACCTTCAGCGCTGCGGCGTTGACGACCAGGCGCGAGGAGATGTCCATGATGCGCTCCACCTCGACGAGGCGGTTCGCCTTCAGCGTGCTGCCGGTGGAGACGAGGTCGACGATGGCGTCGGCCAGGCCTGTGAGCGGTGCCAGTTCCATCGAGCCGTAGAGCTTGATGAGGTCGACGTGCACGCCCTTGGCCGCGAAGTGCTGGCGCGCCGCCTGGGTGTACTTGGTGGCGACGCGGATGCGCGAGCCCTGGCGCACGGCGCTGTCGTAGTCGAAGTCCTCGCGCGTGGCCACGCTCATGCGGCAGCGCGCAATGCGCAGGTCCAGCGGCCGGTACAGGCCGGCGTTGCCCCCGCCGCCGTGCTCGGCACCGTGTTCCAGCAGCACGTCCAGCCCGGCCACGCCGAGGTCGGCGCCGCCATGCTGCACGTAGGTGGGCACGTCGCTGGCGCGCACGAGCACCACGCGCAGGTCGGGCCGGTTGGTGGCGAGAATGAGCTTGCGGCTCTTCTCGGGGTCGTCAAGCACCTCGATGCCGGCCGCGGCCAGCAGCGGCAGCGAGTCGTCGAAGATGCGTCCCTTGGACAAGGCCAGCGTGATCATCGGGTGCGTTGGTTCGGGCAACCGGAGCACGCGCGG
>JALHOU010000382.1 GCA_022842825.1 Rubrivivax sp. | reverse complement strand
TTAATCGCTGCCGGCGAGACTGCGCCGCGCAGGGAGCCTCCCTGCCTGTCGGTTCAACGCAAGGAGAGACTCATGGCTATCGAATGGGGAATCACGGGCTTCAGCAGCGACATGACCTGCCGCGTGCTCGACAACACCACGGCCGCACCGAGCAACGTGCTGCAGGCCGGCACGCCGTTCCGGATCGAGATCCGCTGGAAGGTGCCGGTGGAACTGGCCAGCCTGGTCAGCGCCGGCGACTCGTTCCGCCTGCGCGCCTACGCCGAAAGCGTGGGCCCGGGGCAGGAAATCCAGGTCGGCAGCACCGAGATCGAACCCGGCGTGTTCAACAAGCTGGACTACGTGCACACGATGATCGTCAACCCGAACCCGCTTCTGGGCGAGGGCGTGGCCTTCAACGGCCAGCCGGTTTCGGGCATCTACAACATCATGTGCGTGCTGCAGCACCTCAACGGCGGTGTGCCGACCGGGCACTCGGGCATGGCCGAATACGCCAACACCGTGATGCTGAAGGCGCCCTGAGCCATGCGCGGGCCGCCCTTCTCGTGCAGACGGGAGGGCGGGGAGGGCGCGCGGCGGCAAGCCCGGGTTCGCCCGGGCTTTTTTCGTGGTCCGGCGGAGCGGGCGGCACGAGACAATGGTGGCGTCCACCTTCCGAACCGGAGCGCCGCATGGACCCACGCGAGTTTCATGTCATGAACGCCGAACTGAGCCGCGACCGCCAGACGATGCGCTACACCTGCCCGACGTGCCGGCGCTGCATGGAAGACGGCCCCGACGGCATCGCCGTCTTGTTTGCGGGCGACCGCCAGGCCGTGCACCGGGCCGGCACCTTGAAGCCGATGGTGGAAGAGGTCGAGCCGGTCTCCACCGGGCCACCGCGCAGGCTGCACTGAGGGCTGAGAGTCACGCTCGAAGAACTCTCAACCTCGAACCCGCGCGCAGCGACCGGCGCGCCGCCGCGCGCGACCCTTCAAGCCGCGCAGCGCGTGGCGATGCGTCGGTACAGCATCGTCGTCTCGGTGCTCGGAGCAAGGTCGAGCCGTTGCCGCAGCGCCTGCACGCATTGCCGGTACTGCTGCTCGGCCATCTGCACCTGACCCAGCCGCCCGTAGCAGCGCATCAGGCGCTGGTGCGCCAGTTCATTGCTCTCGTCCAGGCTCAGGTGGCGCAGGCCAACGCGCAGGCAGTCGTGCCAGTCGGCACGCTGTTCGCGCAGCGCGGCCAGCCGCTCGAGCACCTCGTTCAGGCGGTCGCGCAGCGCCTGCGCTTCGGCCGCCAGTGCGTTCTCCCACTCGCCCTCCTCGAGCAGGTCGCGGTGGTAGAGCGCCAGCGCCGCCTCGTACTGCGCGATGGCCTCCGGCGCCCGACCCGCGCGCTCCTCGTGCAGGCCGGCCTCGGCGTGCTGCACGAACTGCTCGGTGTCAAGCCACGCCTCGCCCGGGGTGACGAGCTGGTAGCCCTCGTCGCCCAGGTGCAGGCGGGCGGCGCTGCCGAGGGCCCGGCGCAACCGGTGCAGAGCCACGTGCAGGTTGTTGCGTGCGCTGTCCGCATCGGCTTCGGGCCAGAACAAGGCAGCCAGCCGCGTGCGCGAGATCGGCCGGCGGCGCTGCAGCAGCAGCAACTTCAGCAACGCGCGCACGCGCCCGTGCGGAAGGGCAAGCAGGGGCTCGCTGCCTTGCCAGACGCGAAAGCCGTCGAGCATCTTCACCGTCAAGGCCGGCGCCGCGCGCGCCGCATGGCGCCAGGCCAATGCCGGCGCAGGCGCGGCGGCATCGCTCCAGTGCACCGCGCCGGCCGGTGTGCGCAGCGCACCGCGCAGGGCCACGGCCGCGTCGGCGGTCGTGGCGGTCATGTTGGACATCGCTTGCATGAACTTCCCCCTGGATCAGCCCGCGGCCGGTGCTCGGCTCTTGGTGCAGGCGGCGCAGTCTAGGCAGGAGGAATGAAGGCGCCCTGTGCGCCAACGCACAGGGTCCGGTCGATCAGGCGCGCTCGAGCGCGGCGTGCGTGCCCTCGATGCGCTCGGCCAGACGGCGAAGGTCCTCGATAACGACGACCTCGCGCTCGCGGCCGGTGCCCGCGTCGGCTTCGCGCTCGCGGTGGATCACGCCCTGCCGCGCGAGCTCGGCCATCTCGCGCGCCACCTGCTCGCGGTAGCTGCTGATGCGGGTGGCCAGCTCGTTGTGGCTGGGCGTGGGCCGCAGCACGACGCGCCCGTTGACGGCGGGCTCGCCGGCCACGGCCAGGCGCAGCAGTTCGGCGCACAGGCGCTGCTGCACGTTGAGCGTCGAAAGTTCGTAGACACGCTCGGTGAGGGTGCGCGCCGTGCTGGCCAGATGCCGCAGCATGCGCTCGTTGATCGGCCAGTGACGGCGCAGCAGCGCCTTCAGGTCGGCCGGGCGCATGCGGGCCAGCAGCGACTCCTGCAACGCCACCACCGTGGCCGAGCGCGGCCGGTCGTCAAGCGCGGCCATCTCGCCGATCATCTCGCCCGCCGCGGCGTCGCGGAAGCTGACCTCGCGCCCCCCGGGCGACAGCGCCACCACGCGCAGGCGGCCGGCAAGCACGAAGCAGCAGTCGTGCTCGACGTCCGCGCGCGACATCACCGTCTGGCGTGCCCGCACGCGCTGGAAGCGACAGGCCTGTGCCACCTCGGCCAACACCTCATCGCCCAGGCCCTGCAGCAAGGCGATCGTGCGCAGCCCGCTCACCGAGGTCAGCCCCGGCGTGACAGCAGGCGGCCGCTCGGCCGCCTGGGCTGCGGCGGCGACGGCGGGTGCGGCTTCTGGTGTCCTGGCAACGAGGGTCATGTCACGAGTGGGGTGACGGCGTTGAGGCGAGGGCCGGATACCCGATTTGCCGGGGCTTCGGTGAGGCCGGCCGCGGGAGCAGGGTTGATCGAACCGCGGGGGGCGCGAGTCTGTCACCATCGTTCGCGGCTCGCCATCCCCAGCGCCTTGGGCGCGGCGGCCTCGTCGCGCGGGCCTCCCCTCGCCGGAGGATGCAGACGCGCTACAACCTCGGCATGGGAACGCCCGACACGACCTCGCCGCGCCGCGGCAGCGAAGCTGAACGCTGGCTCGCCCTCGCGCTGCGCACCATCCACCTCTCCGGCGTCGTGGCGCTGGGCGCGGCGCTGCTCGGGGCGCCGCTGGCGCGCGGGGCCAGCGGCGCCGTCGTGCTGGCCAGCGGCGCGCTGCTGTTCGCGTTGGACCTCCGTGCCCGGCGCATCGCGCTCGGCGAGCTGGCCGGTGCGGTGGTGTTGCTCAAGCTGGTCGCGGTGGCGTGGGCGGCCTGGGCCGATGGCCATGTGCTGGCCGTCTTCTGGGCCCTGCTCGTGCTCTCGTCGCTGTCGTCGCACGCGCCCAAGCGCTGGCGGCATTGGGCGCCAGGCCGGCGCTGACGTCGTGGGTCGAGGCCCGCGCACGCCGCAGGCCGCCCACCGTGGTGTCAGCAGCCCTTGTCAGAGCCGCGCCAGCAGCGCGCGCCAGCCCGGCCAGGCGTCGCGCGGCAGCGTGAACTTGCGCGCCGCGCCGCCGCGCTCCTGCCCGGCGGCGAGCGCACGCAAGAAGGCGGCCGGGTCCTCGACCCAGGTGCCACCCAGCACGTGCACGCCGCGCCCGAACAGGATGTCGGGCAGGCCGCCCACGCTGGGCCCGATCAGCGCCACCCTCGCGGCGCCACGCGTGTGCGCCAGCACCGCGTCGAGCGTGTCGTTGATGAGCAGGGCGCCGGTGGCGAGCACCTTGTTGCAGTGGCGCAGCGCCGAGGTGTCCAGCGTGACCTCGTAGCCGTCGTGGCGGCCAGCCAGCTCGGGCCGCAATTCGATGACCGTGATGCGTGCACCGCTGTCCACCAGGCGCGGCATCAGCGGGCCGAACAGGCCCACCAGGCCGATGTGATCGCCGGGACCCGGAGTGAGGTCGGCGAGCGAATCGCCTGCCGGTGGCGGCGACCAGCCCGCGCGCCGCGTCAGGCAGGCGGCCAGGGCCTGCGCCGCCGCCCAGCCCAGGGCGCGCGGCAC
>JALHOU010000381.1 GCA_022842825.1 Rubrivivax sp. | reverse complement strand
CGATCCCTTCGAGCAAGGACACGCCGCTGCACCCGCAGATGCCGCCGGCGGCGCAGATGAAGTTCGTCGACTACGACCTGAAGAAGTTCGGCTCGAAGGAGGAGCGCACGCGCCTCATCCGCCGCTGGGAGCGCGAGGTGCTGGCGGCGCCAAAGTAGCGACCCGACGGTCGGGCCCGGGGGCCTTGCCAAGAAAAGCAGGCCCGCACATGGCGGGCCCGAGTTCGGCTTGAGCGCCCTGCCGGGCCGTGTTCAGACCAGGCCCGCCGCCCCTCGGCCGCGCATCACTGGTTGCGATAGTCGTCGTGGCAGCCCTTGCAGGTCTTGCCGACTTCGCCGAAGGCGGCCTTCAGGTTGTCCAGGTTGTTGGTCTTGGCCGCGGCCACCAGCTTGGTGATCTCCTGCTGCATCTTCCTCGCGCCGGCGTCGAAGTCGGCGCGCTTGGTCCAGATGTCGGCCTTGGCGCCGCCCTTGGTGGTGCTGGCCGTGCCCTCGACGAAGCCGGCAAACGGCAGCATTGACATCGTGGACACGATTTCAGCGTTGGCCGTGGCGGCTGCGGCGTCGTAGGGCGCCCGGCCGTTCACCATCGCGCCGATGCGCCCGAAGTGGTTGGCCATCACGAACATGCCGCTCTGGCGGTACTTGACCGCATCCTCGGGCTTCTGGAACTGGGCCGCGGCGGGCAGCGAGAGGGTGGCAGCGACCACGGCGAGGGTGGCAAGGAGCGGACGGTTCATCATTCGCGGAGACTCCGGGTTGGGGGCTGGAAAACGACGGGGCGCGATGCTACCCGTACGATCGGGTGTACGCAGTGCGCAACGAGGCTATTCCCGATGGGCGCCCTGGGGAAAGCCCGGGCTCCTCGCACAATGATCCAGTGCACTCCAATGCCGAGGTTTGGAAGCTGACGTGAAGACACCCTCTCACAGCCCTGAAGGCCCCGGCGGCCCCGGCGCCACCAAGGCGGCCCGGGCCAATGCAGGCGCCCGTCGGCCCACGCCAAAGACCGTGCGCGTGTGGGACCTGCCGACGCGCCTGTTCCACTGGCTGCTCGCGCTCACCCTGGTGGGCTCGGTGGTCACCGGCAGCATCGGCGGCGGCGCAATGGTCTGGCACTTCCGCCTCGGCTCCCTGGCGCTGGCGCTGCTCGTCTTCCGCCTCGTGTGGGGGCTGGTCGGCGGGCGCTGGTCGCGCTTCGCGAGCTTCATCTATGCGCCCGGCACGGTGCTGCGCTACCTGCGCGGTGGGCAGCGGCCGGGCGAGCATCTGGACGTCGGGCACAACCCGCTCGGGGCCGGCTCGGTGTTCGCGATGCTGGCGATCCTGCTCGTGCAGGTGGGCACCGGCCTCATCGCCGATGACGAGATCGCCAACGTCGGCCCGCTCAACAAGTTCGTCGCCACCGCCACCGGCCTGGCGGCCACCGCCTGGCACAAGAACTATGGCGAGGCGATCATCCTCGCGCTTGTGGCCTTGCATGTCGGTGCCATCCTCTTCTATCGCCTGCGCAAGAAGACCGACCTCATCGGGCCGATGGTCAGTGGCGACAAGTCGCTCGATGGCGCCGCCGGCGACGTGCCTCCCAGCCGCGACGACACGCGCACGCGGCTGCTCGCGCTCGTGCTGGCGCTGGCGGCGGCCGGCGTCTCGCTCTGGGTCATGCGCCAGGGCGCCTGAGCCGGCGCACGCCAGCCGGAGGCAGACCAGGACCCCGCTGCATCCGTGCCGGACGGCCCCCGCACCGAGATCGTGACCGTCGGCGTCGCCGAACTGGCGGGGCTGGACGCCGTGCGCGAACTGTTCCGCGAGTACGCCGCCGGCCTGGGCGTCGACCTGTGCTTCCAGCGTTTCGACGAGGAGCTGGCGGCCTTGCCCGGCGACTATGCCGAGCCGCAGGGCGTGCTGCTGCTGGCACTCGTCGACGGCGCGCCGGCGGGCTGCGGCGCGCTGCGCGCCCTGCCCGATGTCGACTACCCGAACGCCTGTGAGATGAAGCGGCTGTATGTGCGCCGCGCCTTTCGCCGCTTCGGCCTCGGCCGCGCGCTCACGCAGGCGCTGCTGGACCAGGCGACACGCGCGGGCTACTCGACGCTGCTGCTGGACACGCTCGACGACATGGAAGCCGCGCGCGGGCTGTACGGCGCGCTCGGCTTCGTCGAAGTGCCGCCCTACTACTACAACCCGATTCCGGGTGCGCATTACCTGAAGGTCGACCTGGGCAGCCCCGGCACGCGCTGGTGAGGCGGCAACGGCCCCCGCGGCTGCGGCTGCGGCTGCGGCATCATCGGGGCCGAGACAGCTTCCACGCCGCGATGACCCAAACCACCTCCACCGTCGAGCTGCGCGCCGGCGATCTGCGACTGGCGCTGCGCGCCGACCTCGGCGCTTCCGTGGCCGGCTTGTGGCGCGGCGACCTGCCCGTGCTGCGCAGCACCGAGCCGGCCGAGCTCACCAGTTCGCGGCTGTCGGGCTGCTACCCGCTGGCGCCGTACAGCAACCGTCTGGGCTACCGGCGCTTCCGCTGGCTGGGGCGCGAGTACACCACCGAGCGCAACTTCGACGACAACCCGCACTCGGTGCACGGCGTGGCCTGGCAGCGGCCGTGGGCGGTGCTGGAAGCCACGGCCTCCAGCGCGCTGCTGCGCTACCGGCACGCGGGCGACGCGCACTGGCCCTTCGAATTCGAGATCGACCAGCGTTTCGCGCTCGACGCCGCCTCGCTCGAGGTGCGGCTGGTCTTCACCAACCGTGCCGCGCAGGCGCAGCCGGTGGGCCTGGGCTGGCACCCCTACTTCCCCAAGCGCGCGCGCAGCCGCCTGCACATCGAGCTGGCCGAGCGCTGGGACAGCGACGCCACCGGCCTGCCGGTGCGCCGCGTGGCGCAGCCGGGCATCGACGCCGACGTTGCGCACCTCGAGTTCGACAACTGCTTCGAGGGCTGGCGCGGCGCCGCGCGCCTGCGCGACGAGAAGCTCTCGTTGCGCCTGACCTCCTCGCTGCCCTACCTCGTCGTCTTCACGCCGCAGTCCAAGCCCTACTACTGCGTGGAGCCGGTGAGCCACGTGAGCAACGCCATCCACATGACCGACCCGGCGGCGCACGGGCTGGCCACGGTGGAGCCTAGCAAGGTGCTGGAGGCGTGGATGCGCCTGGAGGTGGGGGCGGCGTGAGTTCCGCCGCCGCTGGCAGGGCGGGCGCCGACGGCGCTGCCAGCGCTACCGACGCTGCGCAGGCGGCGTGGACGGCGCTGCCCGTGGCGCCCTCGCTGCTCGGCGAGTCGCCGTTCTGGCACCCGGACGAAGCGGCGCTGTACTGGTGCGACATCCCGGGCCGCCGGCTGCGCCGGTACGTGCCGGCGACCGACCAGCACCGGCAATGGCCTTTCGACAGCGAGCCTGCCTGCTGCGCGCCGCTGCCCGGCGGCCTGCTGATGCTCGCGATGCGCGACGGCCTCTTCGTCTTCGACCCGGCGCGCGGCGAGCGCACCCGGCTCATCGACCCTCCCTACGACCCGGCCGAGGAGCGCTTCAACGACGGCAAGGCCGACCCTGCCGGCCGCTTCTGGGTGGGCACGATCTTCGAGCCGCGCACGGCCGCGCGCGCGGCGCTGTTCCGCTTCGCCGCCGGGCGCATCGAACGCATGGCCGGCGACGCCACCGTGGGCAACGGCCTCGCCTTCAGCCCCGACGCACGCACGCTGTACTGGAGCGACACGACGGCGCACCGCATCGACGCCTTCGACTTCGATGTCACGGCCGGCGCGATCTCCAACCGGCGCGTGTTCGCGCAGTTCACGCCCAAGACGCCCGGGCAGGACCTGGCGCACTACGGCGGCCGGCCCGACGGTGCCGCGGTGGACGTCGACGGCGCGCTCTGGGTGGCGATGTTCGAGGGGCAGCGCCTGCTGCGCATCGGCGCCGACGGCCGCGTGTTGCGCGAGCTGCCGCTGCCTGTGCGCTGCCCGACGATGCCTTGCTTCGGCGGGCCGGACCTGAAGACGCTGTTCGTCACCACCGCGCGCGAGAAGCGGCCGGCCGATGAGCTCGCGGCGCAGCCGCTGGCCGGCGCGGT
>JALHOU010000380.1 GCA_022842825.1 Rubrivivax sp. | reverse complement strand
GCGCTGGAAGCGGCCACCTTCGCCGACACGCCGGCGGACACGGCTGTGCGCCGCGAGGCGGTGTCGATCCTGTTGCGCACGCTGTACCCCGCGGCCCCGCACATCACGCACGGGCTGTGGGTCGGGCTCGGGCTCGCCGCCCAGCACGGCGAGTTGATCGATGCGCCCTGGCCTGCCGTGGACGAAGGCGCGCTTGTGCAGGACGAAATCGAGCTCGTGCTGCAGATCAGCGGCCGGCACCGCGGCGCGATCCGCGTGCCCGCTGCCGCCGACCGCGCCGCCATCGAGGCCGCTGCCCTCGCTTCGGCCGAGTTTGCGCGCTTCGGCGAGGGCAAGCCGGCCAAGAAGGTGGTGGTGGTGCCAGGCCGGCTCGTCAATGTGGTGGTCTGAGTGCCAACGCGCACGGCCCGCGACGCGGCCGAGGTCGCGCCCGCAGGCGGGCCGGCGTGGCTGGCTGCAAGCCGCCACGGCGCTTTCGGCCCGAGCCGCGCTGCCCGGGCTCGCCCTGCTCGGCGGCTGCGGCTTCGCGCTGCGCGTGCCGCCGAGACTGCAGTTCCGCACCCTGGCCCTCACGGGTTTCGCGCCGCGCTCTCCACTCGCCGACGACCTGCGCCGGCAGATCGGCGCGCAGGTCACGCTGCTGGACGACGCCCACAAGGCCGAGGTCGTGCTGCACGCCATCGCCGACCAGCGGCAGACAAGCGTCGTCGCCAGCACGGCCGCCGCGCAGGTGCGCGAGTTGCAGCTGCGCCTGCGCTTCGAGTTCCGCGTCGTCGCGCCCGGCGGGCGCGAGCTGCTGCCGCGCGTGCAGTTGCTGCTGTCGCGCGACATGAGCTACAGCGAGACGTTCGCGCTCGCCAAGGAGCAGGAGGAGGCCGAGCTCTTCCGCGACATGCAGGCCGACGTGGTATCGCAGGTGATGCGGCGCCTGGCGTCGATCCGGGTGTGAACGGGCCGTGCCCGGCTGACCCGCCATGTTGATCAGGCCAGAACAGCTCGGGGCCCATCTCGCCAAGGGCCTGAAGCCGCTGTACACACTGCATGGCGACGAGCCACTGCTCGTGCAGGAGGCGGCCGACGCGATCCGCGCCGCCGCGCGGGCCGCCGGCTACGGCGAGCGCAAGGTCTTCAGCGTGAGCGGGGCCCACTTCGACTGGAGCGCCGTGCTGGGCGCATCGCAGGCGATGAGCCTGTTCTCCGAACGCCAGCTCATCGAAATCCGCATCCCTTCGGGCAAGCCGGGCAAGGACGGCAGCGAGGCGCTGCAGCGCTATGGCGACAAGCTCAGCGACGACGTGCTGACGCTTGTGCAACTGCCTCGCCTGGACTTCCAGCAGGTGAAGTCAGCGTGGTTCAACGCGCTCGACGGCGCCGGCATCACCGTGCGCTTCGATTCCATCGAGCGGCGTGCCCTGCCCGCCTGGCTGGCGCAGCGCCTGGCTCGCCAGGGCCAGCGCGTGGCCGAGGGCGAGGAGGGGCAACGCACGCTCGCCTTCTTCGCCGACCGCGTCGAAGGCAATCTGCTCGCCGCGCACCAGGAGATGCAGAAGATGGCGCTGCTGTACCCGGCGGGCGAGCTGCGCTTCGAGCAGGTGGAGGCGGCCGTGCTCGACGTGGCGCGCTACGACATCGCCAAGTTCGTCGAGGCCGTGTGGTCGGGGCAGGGCGCCCGCGCCCTGCGCATGCTCGCGGCGCTCGAGACCGAGGGCGAATCGGCCGTCTTCGTGCACTGGACGCTGGCGGAGGACGTGCGCGGCCTCGTGCGCGCCCGCCACGCGCTCGACGACGGCCAGCCCATGCCGATGGCGCTGCGCGAAGCGCGCGCCTGGGGCGCCAAGGAGAAGCTGTTCGAGCGTCTGCTGCCGCAATTGGGCGCCGCCTTGCTGGCCCGCTGGCTGAACGCGGCGCAGGTGTGCGACGGCCAATGCAAGGGCCTGGCCAATCCGCGCTGGCCGAGCGGCGCCTGGCCCTCGCTGCGCCAGCTGGTGCTCCTGCTGCTCGGCCGCCCGCAGGGTGCGGCGCGGGCACTTGCGCTGTACACATGACGACAAGAGTCGGGTGGCAGT
Source organism: Rubrivivax sp. (assembly GCA_022842825.1). Taxonomy (GTDB): domain Bacteria; phylum Pseudomonadota; class Gammaproteobacteria; order Burkholderiales; family Burkholderiaceae_C; genus Rubrivivax. The sequence continues at coordinate 2,029 of JALHOU010000380.1, read as the reverse complement.
GAGCAACGCGGACCGGCGCCGCCGGTCCGCTGGCGTTGCCTCCTCGAGGGGGAAGCGCCGCCGGGCGCCCCTTGGGCGGGCTCAGTACCCGCGAACGTGGTCCACAAGATGCGCCACCGGCCGCCCGTCGCGCAGCGCGCGCAGGTTCGCGGCCACCACGGCCGCGGCGCTGCGGTGGTCGGTCAGCGCCGCCGCGTGCGGCAGCATCGTCACGCGCGGGTGGGCCCAGAAGCGATGCGAGGGCGGCAGCGGCTCGGTGCGAAAGACGTCGAGCACGGCGTGCCGCAGGTGCCCACTGTCGAGCGCCGCGAGCAGATCGTCGTCGACGACGTGCCCGCCACGACCGAAGTTGACGATCGCCGCGCCCGCGCGCATCGCAGCGAAGAAGCGCGCGTCGAGCAGCGAGCGGGTCGATGCCGTCAGCGGCAGCAGGTTGATGACGACCTCGTGCGCAGCGAGCAGCGGCGCCAGCGGCCCGCCGTCGCGGCCCCAGGCGCTGACTGGATAGCCCTGCGGCCGCAGCCGCGCGGCCACGGCGCGGCCCATCTCGCCGCGGCCGAGCACGAGCACCGCCACCTCGTCGGCGCGGCGCTGCCGGTGCTGCCGCCACTCGCCCCCGCGCTGCCGCTGCTGGTAGGCGAAGAAGCCGCGGTGCAGGGCAAGCGTCGCCCAGAGCACCGTCTCGGCCATCGCGGCGCTCATCGCCGGGTCAACCATGCGCGCGATCGGCACGTCGCTCGGCAACGTCGCATCGGCGAGCAGGCGGTCCACGCCGGCCCAGAGGCTCTGGATGAGCCGCAGGCGGCGGAACGGCGCCAGGCCACCGGGTGGCGGGTTGGCCACCACGGCGACGCTCACGTCGTCGGGCGCGGCCGCGGCCCGCTCGAGCGTGAGCCACGTCGCTTCCGGCAGGGCCTCGGCCAGGGCCGCTTGCCATGCCTGCCACTCGGTCGCGTCGAGATCGCCCGCCAGCACGACCTTCATGTGCGCCCCGCCCAAGATCGCCGTGCGCGCACCCCTCACCCTCCCGCCCGCGCCACGCCGAGCAGGTGCCGCAGGGCCGCACGCACGCTGTCGGCGCGCACGGCGCTCCGGTCGCCGTCCAGTTGCAGGCGCTCGACCGAGGTCTGCCCGGCCGTGCCCCAGGCCAGCCAGACCGTGCCGACCGGCTTGCCGGGCACGGCGCCGCCCGGCCCGGCGATGCCGGTGACGGCCACCGCCAGCGTCGCCGCCGACTGGCGCAGCGCGCCGGCGAGCATGGCGCGTACGACCTCCTCGCTGACCGCACCGTGGCGAACGATGAGCTGAAGGTCCACACCGAGCATCTGCACCTTGGCCTCGTTGCTGTAGGTGACGAAGCCGCGCTCGAACCAGTCGCTCGAGCCGGCCACCGACGTGCAGGCGGCAGCGATGAGGCCGCCGGTGCAGCTCTCGGCGGCGGCCAGGCGCCAGCCACGCGCACGCAGCGCCTCGCCGAGCGCCTGCACCAGGGGTTGCAGTTCGCTCAGGAGTTCCACAGCCGCACCCACAGCGCAATGAAGAGCAGCGTGCAGCCCGCCGCCACGAGGTCGTCGAACAGGATGCCCACGCCTTGCCGCCAGCCGATGGCGCGCCCGGGCGCCTGCTTGAACAGTCGGTCGGCCCAGCGCACCGGGCCGGGCTTGGCGGCGTCGAAGTAGCGAAACAGCGCGAAGGCGGCCAGTTGCGCCCACCACGGCGCAGGCATCAACATCCACAGCACGATCCAGAAGGCCACCACCTCGTCCCAGACGATCGCACCGGGGTCGGCGACACCGAGGTGCTGCGCCGTGCGCGTGGCTGCCCACTGGCCGGCCAGCAGCGCCAGCGCGATCAGCACCGCCCAGCCGGTGGCATCGAGCCAGTGGTCGAGGACCAGGAACGACACCCAGGCCCAGAGCGTGCCCACCGTGCCCGGCGCGCGCGGCGCCAGGCCGCTGCCGAAGCCGAGCGCGATCCAGTGTGCCGGGTGCCGGCGCATGAAGGCGAAGGTGGCGCGGCGTGGCGCCGC
>JALHOU010000379.1 GCA_022842825.1 Rubrivivax sp. | reverse complement strand
TTCGTCGGCACGGCGGCGCTCGCGAAGGAGCTGGGGCCCGACGCGCGCGGCGTCGTCATCAGCCAGGTGATGCCCTTCCCCTTCACGGCCACGACGCCCGTCGCAGGCGAGTTCCTCGCGGCGGCCGGCGGCTCCAACGTCGACGTCAACTACAGCAGCATGGAAGGCTTCGTCGCCGCCAAGACCGTGGCCGAGGCCCTGCGACGCAATGGCGGCGCCGGCGGCGAGGCCCTCGTCAACGCCATGGAGGGGCTGCGCGACTTCAACCTCGGCGGCTTCTTCGTCGACTTCAGCCCCACCAAGCACACCGGGTCCAACTTCGTCGAGCTCACCATCCTGGGCGCCGACGGGCGCGTGCGGCGCTGAGCCTTGCGTCGCCCGGCGGCCCGCCACGCCGCCGGCAAGAGACTTCCATCACGGCGCGCGCGAGCGTGTGCCTGAAGATGGCGGCCAGGCGGCCGATGCCCTCGCCATGTCCCCATCTGCTGCGGTTGGTGCGCCTGCCATGGTTCGCCGTGGCTTCACCCTGGTCGAACTCGGCCTCATTCTCGGCCTGCTGGCGGTGCTGATGGGCTTGGCGATCCCGAGCTGGAACAGCTGGAAGGACAAGGCGCGCACCAAGCAGGCCACCGACGACATCATCGCCATCAGCGCCGTCGTCGACCAGCAGTTCACCGACACCGGCGCCCTGCCGGCCGACCTCGCGGCCATCGGCCGCGGCGGCCTCAGGGACCCATGGGGCAACAGCTACGTCTTTCTGCCCCTGGACACACCTTCGGCGAGAGGTCAGGCCCGCAAGGACCACTCGCTGGTGCCGCTGAACAGCGACTACGACCTCTACAGCAAGGGGCCGGATGGGGCCTCGGTTGGCCCGCTCACCGCCCGGGCCAGCCGCGACGACATCCTGCGCGCGAACAACGGGCGCTTCGTCGGCCCCGCGTCGATGTACTAGGTCTCGAGCCGAAAGGCCCGCTCAATGCCGCGCCCCGAACGCCAGCGCCGCCCCCGGCGGCTGCAGCTCTTCCTTGGAAGCCGGATCGCTCGGCGCATCTTCCGCGTACTGCTGGTCGCGGCACTGCTGCCCACGGCACTGGCGGGTGCGCTCGTCTATCGCACCTTCGAGGCCCGCGAGGCGTCGCAGGCACGCCACGAGGCCAAGGTGCGGCTCAAGCAGATGGGCCTGCGCCTGTTCGACCGGCTGGATGCAGCGCGCACGACGCTTGCCGTCCATGCGGCGGGCGCCGACTGGCGCCGGCCGCCGCTGCTCGACCCACACGGCAAGCAGCACCTGACCGCGGTGCGCACCGTGGCCGCCGACGCCCTGACGTCGCCGCCGCCGGCGCTCTCCTGGAAGGTCGATGGCACCGCGCCGGCGCAGGTGCAGCTGGCGCTGCCCGACGCGAGCGGCCGCGCCTGGTGGCTGGCCGAGGTGTCGCCGGACTATCTGTGGTCGGACTTCCGGGGTGACAACGTCGGCGCCGATCTGTGCGTACTCGGACCGGCCCACGAGAAGCTCTTCTGCCCGCCCGGCGCGCCCGCGCGAGAGAGGCCGGACACGGCGGCAGTCCCCGGGCTCGCCTCATGGCGGCTCTTCCTGCGCGCCGAATTCCAGGCTGCCGACTGGCACGTGGTCGGCCCGAGCCTGGCGCCTCGCTACGGCGCGGCCGGCGATGACCAGGACATGCCGCTGGCCCGCCTCGTGGTCTTGACGCTGGCAGCCACGTTGCTCCTGGCCGCGCTGCTCGGCCTGGCGATGGTGAGGCGCACGCTCGTGCCGCTGGAACGTCTGACCGCCGGCACGCGCGCCCTCGCCCAGGGCGACCGCGCGGCCCGCGTGAACCTGCCCCCAGGCGACGAGTTCGGCGAACTGGCCGACTCGCTCAACGGCATGGCGACGCACATCGAGCGTCAGATCTCGGCGCTGGAGGTGCAGGCGGGCGTGGACCGCGAGATCCTCGCCGGCGCGCCACTGGAGGCCATCTTCCGGCGCGTGCTCGCCCGGCTGCGCGAGCTCGTCGCGGGTGCGCAGGTGGCCATCGTCGCGCGCGACGTCGGCAGCGGCCAGTGGCTGCTGCACCTGGACGACCCCGCTTGCCCGCCGCGGCCCCTTCCGCCCGGCGAGGACGCCTGGCAGGTCAGCGATGACGGCCTCGCCGGGCACTGCCGCATCGCTACCGACACACCCGGCTGGCTGCAGCAGGCGTTCGCGCTCACCACCGGCCGCCCGCCCGTGGCCGGTGCGGCGTTGTGCTGGGTACCCGCCACGTGGCGGGAGGAGCCGGTCGCGCTGCTGCTGCTGTGCGCGAGCCAGAAGCTGGCGCTCGACGAGGCCGGCCTCCGCGAGGTGGAGACGCTGCGCGACCGCGTTGCCATCGCCCTGGCCGCCGCCGCGCGCGAACATCACCTCGTCGAGCGGGCCGTGCGCGACAGCCTCACCGGCCTGCTCAACCGCAACGGCCTGCACGACGCCTGCGACGAGCGGCTGGCCCCCGGGGCATCGGGAACGGCCCCGGCCCCCTTCAACCTGCTGCTTGTCGACCTCGACGGCTTCAAGGAGGTCAACGACACCCTTGGCCACCCCGTGGGCGACGCCGTCCTGCGCACCGTGGCCGATCGTCTCGGCAGCCGGCTTGCCAGCGGTACGACGCTGGCCCGCGTGGGCGGCGACGAATTCGTCGTGATGCAGCCCGGCCCGGCCGACGAGGCCGAAGCCCTGGCCGAGGCGCTGTGCCACCTCGTGGCGCAGCCGATTCCATACCGCGAGCACGTGGTGCACATCGGTGCGAGCGTGGGCATCGCGAGCCATCCGGGCGACGCGGCCGACCGCGACGAGCTCCTGCGCCGCGCCGACGTGGCCATGTACGCTGCAAAGGCGGCCGGCCGCGGCCGCTGGCGGCGCTACGCCGACGCCATGGACGCGCAGGCGACGGAGCGCGCATGGATCACGCGCGAGCTGCGCGCGGCGCTCGATCAGCGTGCTGGCACGGCGCTTGAACTGCACTTCCAGCCCCGCGTCGACCCACGCGACGGCCACGTCAGCTCCACCGAGGCGCTGGTGCGCTGGCGGCACCCCGAACGCGGCGCCATCGCCCCCGTGCGCTTCATCCCCGTGGCCGAGGAGACCGGGCTCATCGACCGGCTCGGCAACTTTGTGCTGCACGCGGCGCTGGCGCAGCAGCGGCGCTGGCGCGACGCCGGCGTCGCCGCCGGCCGCGTGGCCGTCAACGTCTCGGCGCACCAGTTGCGCGAACCGACCTTCGCATCGGGCGTGCTGGACGCCTTGCAGCAGCACGGCCTGCCGCCGGCCGACCTCGAGCTGGAGATCACCGAGAGCCTGTTCGCCGGCGATGCAGCCAGCGTGCAGCGCGCGCTGCAGCCGTTGCGCGAACAGGGCGTGTGGGTGGCGCTGGACGACTTCGGCACTGGCTATTCGTCGCTGTCGGCGTTGCAGAGCCTGCCCATCGACGTGCTGAAGATCGACCGCAGCTTCGTCATCGAGCTCGGCGTGCGCGACAGCGCGCAAGCCGTGGTGCGCTCGGTCATCGCGCTGGCGCGTGCACTGGGCAAGCGCGTGGTCGCCGAAGGCGTGGAGACGGCGGAACAGGAACGACACCTGCTGGCCCTGGGTTGCGACGAGTTCCAGGGCTACCTTTACGCGCGGCCGCTGCCGCCGGCGCCCTTCGAGGCGCGTCTCGCCGCAGGTTTCACGCACGCGGGCGGCCCACCCGTCACCCAGCCGGCCGGCCCGTCCACCGCGACTTCCATCGCCACTTCCGCCGAAACACCCATCGCCTTGCCGGCCGACGCAGCCCCGACACCCGCCCGCGACGGCGCGGCCCTGGCTCCGACCTGAAGCACGCTTGCGCGTCGCACGCCTGGGGCACGATCCCCTGGCGCACACACCCTTGGGCACGGGCGGTAACATGCTCCGCACCTCCTCTGAGAGCGCTGCCATGAACCTGATCGAGCCCATCCTCGCTGATGCCGCGAGCATCACCGCCATCCGCCGCGACATCCACGCCCACCCCGAGCTCTGCTACGAGGAGAGGCGCACCGCCGACGTGGTGGCGCGCGCGCTCACCGAGTGGGGCATCCCCAT
>JALHOU010000378.1 GCA_022842825.1 Rubrivivax sp. | reverse complement strand
GCCATCATCGCGAGCAAGACCGGCCCGCTCGAGGCCTACGCCAAGCAGACCATCGTCGGCTTCATGATGGGCTTGGAGTACGCCACCGGCGGCACGATGACGGTGGCCGGCCGCAAGCTGGTGGTCATCGAGAAGGACGATCAGGGCAAGCCCGACGTGGGCAAGGCGGCGCTGGCCGCGGCCTACGGCGACGACAAGGTCGACATCGCCGTCGGCCCCACCGCCAGCCCGGTGGCGCTGGCCATGCTGCCGGTGGCCGAGGAGTACAAGAAGATCCTGCTGGTGGAGCCGGCGGTCGCCGACAGCATCACCGGCGACAAGTGGAACAAGTACATCTTCCGCACCGGGCGCAACAGCAGCCAGGACGCGGCGGCCAACGCCGCGGCGCTGGACCAGCCCGGCGTCGTCGTGGCCACGCTCGCCAACGACACCGCCTTCGGGCGTGACGGCGTCAAGGCCAGCAAGGAATTCCTGAAGAAGGCCAAGATCGTCCACGAGGAGTACCTGCCCACCGGCACGACGGACTTCACCGCCGGCCTGCAGCGCATCATCGACAAGATGAAGGACCAGCCGGGCAAGAAGTACATCAGCGTGGGCTGGGCCGGCGCACCGACGCCGTTCCCGAAGATCGCCGACATGGAGCTCGACAAGCGCTTCGGCATCAAGCTCGCCACCGGCGGAAACATCCTGCCGGCGATGGTGGCCTTCAAGCAGTTCGAGGGCATGGAGGGCGCGCTGTACTACTACTTCGGCATCCCGAAGAACAAGGCCAATGAGTGGCTCGTGGCCAACCACTACAGCAAGTTCAAGGCGCCGCCCGACTTCTTCACGGCCGGCGGCATGAGCGCGGCCATCGCGGTGGTCGAGGCGCTGAAGAAGACCAACGGCGACACGACCACGAACAAGCTCATTGCCACGATGGAAGGCATGAGCTTCGAGACGCCCAAGGGCAAGATGACCTTCCGCAAGGAAGACCACCAGGCGATGCAGGACATGTTCCATTTCCGCATCAAGAACGACCCTGCGTTCGCGTGGGGCGTGCCTGAGCTGGTGCGGGTGATTCCGGCGTCCGAGCTGCAGATCCCGATCAGGAACAAGCGCTGATCGATCGGGCCCGCAAAGGGCGGTGCGCGCCGATGGCGCGCCCGCCGGCAGCGCCATGCTTGAAACACGCAACCTCACCATCCGCTTCGGCGGCCACGTGGCCGTCGATCATGTGTCGTGCTCGTTCCAGCCGGGCACGCTGACGGCCATCGTCGGGCCCAACGGCGCGGGCAAGACCACCTACTTCAACCTCATCTCCGGCCAGCTGCCGGCCAGCGAGGGTCAGGTGCTGCTCGCCGGTGAGGACATCACCTTGTTGCCTGCGCCGCTGCGCACGCGGCGCGGGCTCGGGCGCGCCTTCCAGCTGACGCAGCTCTTCCCCCACCTCACCGTGCGCGAGAACGTGCGCCTCGCGGTGCAGGCGCGCGAGCAGGGCCGCGGCAAGGGGGGTGCGAAGTGGGGAGGGTGGGGCGGCATCGACCTGCTGCGCCTGTGGCTCGACCACCAGCCGTGGATCGCCGAGGCCGAAGCGCTGCTCGAGCAGGTGCGCCTCGCTCACCGCGGCGCCGCCACGGCCGCCAGCCTGCCGCACGGCGACCAGCGCAAGCTCGAGGTGGCGATGCTGCTCGCGCTCGACCCCAAGGTCTTCATGTTCGACGAGCCCACGGCCGGCATGAGCGTGGACGAGGTGCCGGTGATCCTGGACCTCATCCGCGCGCTGAAGGCCCGCAAGGACATCGTCGTGCTCCTCGTGGAGCACAAGATGGACGTGGTGCGCGAGTTGTCGGACCGCATCGTCGTGCTGCACAACGGCCAGCTCGTCGCCGACGGCGCGCCGGCCGAGGTGATTGCCTCGCCGGTGGTGCAGCAGGCGTACCTGGGCATGGCCGCGGAGGAGCCGGCATGAGTGCCCCCGCCAACCCCACCGCGAACGCACCGCTGCTCGAGCTGCAGGGCGTGCACACGCACATCGGCGCCTATCACATCCTGCATGGCGTCGACTTCGCCGTGCCCGAGGGCGAGGTGACGATGCTGCTCGGCCGCAACGGCGCCGGCAAGAGCACGACGCTGCGCACGATCATGGGCCTGTGGCAGGCGAGCGCCGGCGAGGTGAGGCTCCAGCGCGACGGCAGGACCGAGCGGCTGAACGGCCTGGCCACACCGGACATCGCGGCGCGTGGCATTGCCTACGTGCCCGAGAGCATGGGCATCTTCACGGACCTCACGGTGAAGGAGAACATCGTGCTCGCGGCGCGCGCGGCCCGGCACGCCGGCGAGCTCGACACCGAGCGGCTCGAATGGATCTTCGGCCTGTTGCCGGCGCTGAAGAAGTTCTGGCTCTACCCGGCGGGCAAGCTCTCGGGCGGGCAGAAGCAGATGCTCGCCGTGGCACGCGCCATCGTCGAGCCGCGCACGCTGATCCTCATCGACGAGCCGAGCAAGGGCCTGGCGCCGTCGATCATCCAGAACCTCATCACCGCCTTCCGCGAACTGAAGCGGCAGCGCACGACGATCCTTCTCGTCGAGCAGAACTTCCAGATGGCGCGCGCGCTCGGCGACAGCGTGGCCGTCATGGACAACGGCCGCGTCGTGCACCGCGGCGCAATGGCCGCGCTGGCCGGCGACGAGGCGCTGCAGCAGCGACTGCTCGGGCTTTCACTGGGAACGCATGCATGAACACGACGACGGCCACGGCCACCGCGGCGGCCGCGTCAGCGGCGGTGCCGAAAGCGCAGTTCGACTGGCGCCCGATCGCTCTGCTGCTGGGCGTGATGGCCCTGGCGCTGCCGGCCATGGGCAGCGGCAGCACCTGGCTCACGCTGACCGTGGCCGGGCTCGCGATGGGGCTCATCGTCTTCGTCATCGCCTCCGGCCTGACCCTCGTGTTCGGCCTCATGGACGTGCTGAACTTCGGACATGGCCTGTTCATTGCGCTCGGGGCGTACATGGCCACCACCGTCGTCGGCTGGACGGGCCCGAACGTGCTCGGCGTCTTGCTCTCGATGTTGGTGGCGATGGCGGTCGCCGGCGCCATCGGCTTCGCCTTCGAGCGCGTCATCGTGCGTCCGGTCTATGGCCTGCACCTGAAGCAGATCCTCATCACGATGGGCGGCATGATCGTCGGCGAGGAGTTGATCAAGGCCATCTGGGGCCCGCAGCAGATCGCGCTGCCGCTGCCCGACGCGCTGCGCGGCTCGTGGGTGCTGGGCGAGGCCGGCATCGAGAAGTACCGCGTGCTCGCCTCGGCGCTCGGGCTCGTCGTCTTCGGTGCGCTCGTCTTCACGCTCAACCGCACGAAGATCGGCCTGCTCATCCGCGCCGGCGTGCAGGACCGCGAGATGGTCGAGGCGCTCGGCTACCGCATCCGCCGCCTCTTCGTGGGGGTCTTCGTCGCCGGCTCGGCGCTCGCCGGCCTGGGGGGCGTGCTGTGGGCGTTCTACCAGCAGAGCGTCATCCCGCAGATCGGCGCGCAGGTGAACGTGCTCATCTTCATCGTCATCATCATCGGCGGCCTCGGCTCGACCTTCGGCTGCTTCATCGGCGCGCTGCTCGTGGGGCTGATGGCCAACTACATCGGCTTCCTGGCGCCGAAGGTGGCGCTGTTCTCCACCATCGGCCTGATGGTCGGCGTGCTGCTGTGGCGGCCGCAGGGCCTCTACCCGGTGACCAATCGATGAGCTGCGGGTACCGCGGTCCCGGACAAGCGGCCATCCCCTCGGGGGATCGGCTGCGGTACCCCGCAAACGAGGGGCAAACATGATCGATCGACTCCTCTCGCACGACCGCCCGGGCCACCCGGCGCTGGCGGTGCTGCTCGTCGTCATCGTTCTGGCGCTCGCCGCGGCGCCCTTCCTGTTCCCGGGTGCGAAGGCGTTGTCGGTGGCCGCGAAGATGCTCGTCTTCATCCTGCTCGTGGCGAGCTTCGACCTGCTGCTCGGCTACACCGGCATCGTCAGCTTCGCGCACACGATGTTCTTCGGCATCGGCGCCTATGGCGTCGCGGTGGCCAGCACGCGGCTGGGCGAAGGCTGGGCCTCCGTCGGCCTCGGGCTCGC
>JALHOU010000377.1 GCA_022842825.1 Rubrivivax sp. | reverse complement strand
CGCGCCGCGCGACACCCACACGCCGCCCTCCAGCCGCGGTGCCTCGGCCGGGATCAGCGCCTCGGCGATGCGCTGCATCTCGCCGGTGGGGTCGCGCGGCAGCAGCTCGCGTTGCGAGGCGCCCGCCGGCGTGCCGAGCAGCGACAGCGTCTCGCCAAGCGCCTCGCGCAGCCCATCAGGGCCGAAGCGCTCGGGCGCGACGGCCGGGCTCAGCGCGTAACGGTGCGCGAAGAGCCAGCGCCCGACCTCGGCGAAGGCCTCGCGCTCGCCGTTCTGCACCTGCTCGAAGAGGCCGCTGGCGCGCATCGCCGCTGCCAGCTCCTTCGAGGCGGCCGAGCGCGCTGCCACGTCGCCGCCCTCGATGCCGATGAGCAGGGTGCGCGAAGGCAGGCCGCTTTGCAGCTGCGCGATGAGCAGGCGCTGCCGCGCATCGGGGCTCTTGGGCAGGAAAGCACTCAGGTCGGCGGTGTAGTGGGCGCGCGTCACGACGACGAGCGCCAACGCCACGAGCGCGAGCCACAAGACCAGCACCGCGGTGCGGTGCCGGCCGCTGAGGGGACCGTTCATCGCGACGATCCGGCGGCGGGGGCGGTGACGGCGGCGCGCGCGGGCGCGGCGGGGGTGGGCGCCGTAATCGCTTCGATGGTCATCAGCGAGCGATCGCCGCCCGCCAGCTGCAGCTCGACGGTGCGCAGGTCGGCGCCGGTGCCGACGATCTGCAGCAACCGCACCTGCGCGGCCAGCGCGCTGTCGTGCGGCGTCAGCGTCAAGGTCCACAGCCGGGCCTGGCCGGTGACGCGAACCTCGAAGTGCTGGCGCAACAGCGCGCCGTTGCCGGACAGCGTGCCGCGCAGGCCCTCGATGAGCGCGGCCAGTTCGGGCACCGCGTCCAGCGCCATCTGGCGCACGCGAGTGCCGCGTTCCAGCCGCACCTGGTTGCCGGCCACCTCCATGCGTTCGCGCTGCGGCTCCAGCGTCTGGCGCGCGAAGCGGTCGGGCGCCGTGAAGCTGAGCGTGCCGCTGGCGCGCAGGGGGCTGTCGAAGCCTGTGACCGTGCGCTCTTCGGTGAAGCGGGCCTCGCCGCTCTTGCGCTGCGCCAGCAGGGCCATGAGCGCCGCCAAGTCGAACGCGGCCGCGCCTTGCGCCGCCGCGGGCCGGCCCGCGAAGAGCGCCCATGCCCACACGGCCCCGCCAACCATGAGCTTTCGCCGCGGCGGCGCGGCCGCCGCCGCGGCGGCGCGATCAGTCCTCTTTCCAGAAGTCATGGAAGTTGAACCAGTTGCAGGGGGCCTCGCGCACCAGCGACTCCAGGCGCGCGACATACGCCTGCAAGGCCTGCTGTACCAGGCGCTCGCGCTCGCCGGCGTCGTCCACGCGCTCGCGGAAGTCGGCCAGCGGCTCGAACCGCACGTCGTAGCGCCGCCCGCCGCGATACAGGCCGACCATGAAGATGACGCGCCGGCGCAGCAGCTGGGCCAGCCTCAGCGGCCCGTCGGTGAAGCGGGCCGGTACGCCGAGGAAGGGCAGGGTCACGCTGCCGGAGCGCGCCGGGTCGGCCGGCAGGAAGCGGTCGCCGAGCAGGCCGGCGAGGCCGCCCCCGTCGAGCCAGTCGCGGATGGCCAGCGTGCTGCCGGGGCGGCCGATGGGGATGATGCCGAGCTTGAAGTGAGGCGCCACGCTTTGCAGAACGCCGTGGATGAGGCGCGCGTTGTCGGGGTACATCACCATCGCCACGCGCATGCCGGGCCGGTTCTCGCCGACCGCGTGCAGGGCCTCGAAGCTGCCGATGTGGGCGCCCAGCAGGAAGGCACCGCGGCCCTCGGCCAGCGTGGCGTCCATCAGGTCGCCGCCGCTCAACTGCAGGTCGAACTCGTGCATGGCACCGCGCACGAAGTAGATGCGGTCGAGCACCGTCGAGGCGAAGGTGTGGAAGTGGCGGTAGCGGTCGGCGAGCGTCGGCGCGCGGCCGAGCGCGCGCTGCAGGTAGCGGCTCGAATGGCGGCGTGCCGTCGGCGCGAAGCACAGGAAGTACAGCGTGATGGGGTGCAGCACGAGGCGGGCGACGCGTCGGCCCAGATGCACCGCGATCCACGCCATCACGCGCAGCGCCAGGCGGTTGCTGCGCTCGGGCGCCGCGGCCCAGTCGGCGGCGCTGGCCGCGCCGTTGGGACCGATGCCGGTGCCGGCATCGCCGAGCACCTGGCGCGGGGGCCAGATCGAGGTCATGGCGCGCGCCCGGGGCCGATCATGCCGCGCGCGGCGACGCGCGCGGCGGCACCTTCGCCGGCCAGGCATTCGAAGGCGACGCCGGCGCCCCCCGCGCGTGGCGCGAGTCGCAGGCGTACGCGCACCCGCTCGCCCGGGCCGACGGGGGCGAGGAACTTGACCTGCTCGATCGACAGCGGCCAGGCCGCCGGGGGGGGCGGGTTTGCAGCCTGCGCTGCGGGCCCGCCTGCCGGCGGGGCCGGCGCGAGCCGGGTGCGCAGCGCCGGCCGACGGTCGAGAGAGCGCATCACGAGCGACAGCAGCGCCACGCCCGGCAGCAGCGGATGGCCGGGGAAGTGGCCGGCGAAGGCGGGGTGCGACGCGTCGGCGATGTACTCGTCGTCGTCAGCGCTGTGGTCGCTGCCATCGCCCCGGGGCGCGTCAACGTGCGGGGCATCGCACCGGCCCGCATCCGCCAGGGTCTGCGCCGCGGGCAGCTCTGCACGCAACGCAGCACTTGTCGACGCACCTGCCGCGGTACCTTCTGATGTCCTCGTCGCTGCACTTGCCGCCGCGCCGGCGGTAGCGCTACTCAGTGTCGCGATGGCCCACGTGCGCAGCGCCGCGACCGTGAGCTTGCCGGTGGCCTCGCGCGGCAGCGCTGCCACATGCACCACCCGTCGCGGCACGAACGCCGGCTCGAGCTCGGCGCGCAGCCCCTCGATCACCTGCCTGGCCGTCAGGCGGGGCGCGACGACGAAGGCGATCGGCCGGTGCACCGCCTCGAGCTCCGACCCGCCGGCCAGGTGCGGCAGGTCGCCCGCCTCGGGCAGCCAGAAGGCGCCGTCCTCGACGCCGTCGATGCGGTTGAGGTGGAAGTTCAGGTGCGCGAGCGAGCTGCGCTTGCCGGCCACGTGGATGAGGTCGTTGGCGCGCCCGAGCAGGCGGAAGTGGCGCTCGTCGTGCAGCACCAGCAGGTCGGCCAGCGGCGTGGGTTCGGTGACGTGGCCGCCGCGCACGAGGAAGCGTTCGCCCCCTTCGTCGCCTGCGGTGGGACCTGGAACCCACTCGCGCAGGATGCGCAGCTCGCCCAGCGTCGTCCAGGTCTCGCCCTGGGTCGTGCGCCGGGCGGCGACCTGACCGGCCTCGGTGCAGCCGTAGATCTCCCCGAGGCGGGCACCCATGGCCGCCTCGGCCTGCGCCGCGAGCTGAGGAGACAGCGGTGCGGTGGCCGAGAGCACGAGGTCCACCGGCGGCAGCGACACGCCCGACTGCACGAGCGCCTTCAGATGGAACGGCGTCGTCACGAGCGCGCGCGGGCGCGGCAAGCGGGCCAGCGTCGCCGCGATGTCGGCCGGGTAGAAGGGCCGGCCGGCGTCGAAACAGGCGCCACCCAGCAGCGCCAGCAGCACGCTGGACTCGAGGCCGTAGCTGTGCTGCGCAGGCACCGTGGCCACGATGGCCAGGCCGTGCAGCGTGGGCCGCCGCAGCCATTCGGCCAGGCGCGCCGCCTCGGCGCCGATGTTGACGGTGAGCGGCCCGAAGCGCTTGGCGTGCGGCTGCGGTGCGCCCGTGGAGCCCGAGGTGAGCAGGCACACGGCAGTGAGGCCGGGGTCGATGCGAGGCATCGCCACGTCGACGGCGCCGGCTTCGTCGAACTCGAAGCGGACGGTCACCACGGGCAGGCCGCCGACGTCAAGGCCATCCTCGTCGGCGAGCACGTAGGCTGGCGCGCCGTCGGCGGGCAGCTGGCGCAGCGTGGCCGGCAGCGCGTTGGGCGGCATCAGGCTGGCCTGGCCACGCTGCAGCGCCGCGGCCAGCCCGAGCGCGAAGTGAAGGCGGTCCTGGCAGAGGTTGATCGGCCGGCCTTGCGCGGGCAGGCGCGCCGCCAGGCGCGCGGCGGCGGCGAGGA
>JALHOU010000376.1 GCA_022842825.1 Rubrivivax sp. | reverse complement strand
GCGCCGCCAGTGCCGCGGCGCGATGCCAGCGCGCATGCGCGCCGTCGTCGCGCGAGACGAGGCCGCGCACGAGCCCCGCCACGTTGCCGGAGGCACCGGTGGCCGCGGCCTCGCCGGCGTCGAGCGCGGCGACGGCGAGGCCCTGTGCCGCCAGCGCCGATGCGATGGCGGCACCGGCGAGACCGGCGCCAACGACGATGGCGTCGCGCGCGCCGGGCATCGCGGACTGACGCCTTGCGTTCGGCGCGGCGCGGTGGCGCGGCGCGAAGCGGGCCACCGTCATCTCGCGCTTGGCGGCAAAGCCCGGCGCCCGCTCCACCTCGAAGCCGACGGCCGCCAGGCCGTCGCGCACCTGTCGCGCCACGCTCCACGTGGCCGCCGTGGCCCCGGGCGCGCAGAGCGCCGGCAGCGCCGCGAAGAGCGCCGGCGACCACATCCCGGGGTTGCGCTCGGGCGCAAAGCCGTCGAGGTCGATGGCATCGGCCTGCAACTGCAGCCGGCGCAGCCACGTGGCGGCGTCGCCGAACGCCAGCAGCAGCTCGACCCGGCCGGCGTCGAAGGCGAGCCGGTGCAGGTCGCCCGTCAACGGCGGCCAGGCGGCCTGCAGCAGCGCGGCGAGCGGCCGCACGTCGGCGCCGGCGCCGATGCCTTCGAGCACGGCGTCATGCTGGCGCGCCAGGTCCTCGCGCGTGGGCGGGTGCTTCTCGACCGACACGAAGTGCAGCCGCTCGCAGCGTGCCGGGTCGCGCCGCCATGCCGCCCAGGTGGCGAGGAAGTTGATGCCGAGGCCGAAGCCGGTTTCGAGGACGACGAAGCGGTTGCGGCCCGCCCAGCGCTGCGGCAGCCCGTGGCCGCGCAGGAAGACAAACTCGGCCTGCGCCAGCGCACCTTCGCGCGGGTGGTAGCGGTCGCCGAAAGCGGGCGCGTGCGGCACGCCTTCGGCATCGACCTCGATGGCGGCCGGTGTGATGGGGGCGGTCTTCACGCCGGTGGCGCCGGCCCGGGCCGCGAGCCGTCGCCGGCGTTCGCGTCCTTCACATCTTTCACGTCCTCCACCCCCGCGTCCTCTCCCTCCACGCCGCCCCGGGTCCTCAGCCAGGCGAGCAGCGGTTCGCGCACGCCCGTGAGGCCGCGGTAGGCGAGCACGCCTTCGCTCATGCTGGCGATGGCGGCGTGCAGCGCCGCCGCCCGGCGCGGCTCGGCGACGGCCTCGGCGAGCGGCGTGACGGCGACCTCGATCGTGAAGATGGCCTGGCCCAGCGCCGGCAGGGGAATGAACGTCTGCCGCTCGGTGCGCCACCAGGCGCGCTCGACCGGCGTGTCTTGCCAGCGCGGGTGAGCCAGGCGCGCCGGGTGCGCGTGCAGCCGCGGGTGGTCGGTGACGGTCCACACGAAGCGTTCCCAGCGCGCCTCGTTGGCGTCTCCGCTTACCAGCCGCACGAGCGAGTCGGAGGCCTTCAGCAGCAAGGCGTTGTCCGCCACCGGCGCATGCACGGCGGCGAAGTGGCGGCCGACCTTCTCTTCGGGCGCCCAGTGGCTCGGCAGGGTGACGGCCATCCAGGGCACGGTGCCGTCGCGTGCATCGACGATGGCGAAGTCCTCGGCAAAGGCCAGGCCGAGAAGGCCGGCCAGGCGCCAGGGCCCGGGTAGGCACGACAGGCAGCGCGCCACCTCGTCGCCGAGGCCGAAGCGGCCGGGCGCGGTCTGCACGACGCGCTCGCCTTCGACCGCCGTGGCGAGCTGGCGCGCCTCGGCGCGCTGCCCGTCCCAGGCCCAGGCTTGCGGATGCTCGGCGGCGGCATGCGCGGCCAGTGCCTGCAGCGCCGGCCGCGCTTCGAAGCCTTCGCGCTGCAGCAGCGCCTGGTGCGCAAACGCCGACAGCACCGCCAGCTTTTCGCGCTGATGGCGCTCGCCCGGCGCCAGCGGCGTGAGGTGCGCCGCGCCCGGCGCCATGCGGCGCAGCCCGGGCTGCATGCGGAAGGGGGCCTGGACAGCGGCGTCGAAGTCGAACGGCATGGGCGGCGGGGGGATTTCGGCTTGCGGCGCAGGAGCACGCGGCAGGACGACGATGCGTCGCCGGCGCGAGGCGGCCAGCATAAACACGAACGGGCACCCATCGGTGCCCGTCGCTCCTTTGCCGCCCGCGGCGGCCCGAGCTGGCGCTCAGACGCGCTTGCGGTACTCGTGCGTGCGCGTATCGATCTCGACCTTGTCGCCGTTCTCCACGAACAGCGGCACGGCGATCTCGAAACCCGTGCCCACGAGCTTGGCCGGCTTCATTACCTTGCCCGAGGTGTCGCCCTTGACGGCGGGTTCAGTGCTGATCTCGCGCACCACGGTGGTGGGCAGCTCGACGCTGATCGCCTTGCCGTCGTAGAAGGTCACTTCCACGGACATGCCGTCTTCCAGGTACTGGATGGCGTCGCCCATGTTCTCGGCCTCGACCTCGTACTGGTTGTATTCGGTGTCCATGAACACGTACATCGGGTCGGCGAAGTAGGAGTAGGTGCACTCCCTCTTGTCGAGCACGATGGGGTCCATCTTGTCGTCGGCCTTGAAAACCACCTCGGCGCCGCCGCCGTTGAGCAGGTTCTTCATCTTCATGCGCACGGTGGCCGCGTTGCGGCCGCCGCGGCTGTATTCGGTCTTGAGCACGACCATCGGGTCCTTGCCCTGCATGATGACGTTGCCGGCGCGGATTTCCTGAGCGATTTTCATGGTGGGTTTGTCGAGCGCTGCGGGGCGCTTCTGCGGTTTGCGCGACTCTTGTGGGGGCTCTCGAAGAGCTCTCGAAGCGCGTGGCGGGATGACGGTGTCGCCTCGACGGCGAAGCCGCTGATTTTAGCAGCAGACGCCCTCTCGGGCAGGGCCGCTGCGCCGGCGCAGCTGCACGAAGCGCCTCAGCTGGGTGGCGAGGTCGTCCTGCGCCAGCAGCTGCGCGCGGGCCGCCTCCACGGCGGCCTGCCAGGCCGGCAGCGGCGGCAGCGCCGGCAGGCCCGGCAGTCCAGGCCAGGAGGCGAGGCCATTCCAGGCGAGCTGACACGACACCGCCTCGGCCGGCAAGGCGAGCCTGGACATCAGGGCCTGCACCTTGGCGGCATGGGCGCCGTCGCGCTGCGGATAGGCCTGCCAGAGGAACGGCGCGCCGGACCAGAGTGCGCGCACGAGCGAGTCCTCGCCCCGCACGGCATTGAGGTCCGAGGCCCAGAGCAGGTGGTCGAACTCGCCCTGGTCCAGCCACGGCAGCCGGAAGGTCCGCACCGCCGGCGGCGTGGCCCGCACCTGGCGCTGAGCCCAGCCCGGCGTGAGCAGCAGCAGCGTCGGGCGCGCCGCCAGCGCGTCGAGCCAGTCGCCGACGGCCGCGTTCTCGTAGCAGAACAGGCTCACCACCTGCTCGTCCGGCCTCCGCGGGCTGCCCAACGCCGCGAGCCAGGCGTCGCGGTCGAAGCGCGCGCGCCGCTGCATCAGGCCGGGCTCGCGTTGCAGGCCGCCCGTGCGCGCGGTGAAGCCCGGGTAGAAGAACCACTTGCGCAGGCCGTCGGCGCGCGGCGAGGGCAGGCCGTGCGAGCGCTCGACGTAGTCCTCGGCGCTGAGGTACTCGAGGTTCACCCACACGGGATCGGTCGCGCGCATGGCTTGCACATAGGTCTCGGGCAGCTCGCAGCCGAAAGCCTCGATGACGACCCCGGCGGCATCGCCGGGCCCGGGCCAGGGCTGTACCTCGACGCCCGGCGCGCCGAGCGCACGACGCGCTGCCATCCACGCCAGCGCCGACGCGTCGTCGACGACGAGGCGCACGCGCTCGCCCGCCGCGGCGAGCTGGACGGCGAGGCGCCAGCACACGCCGATGTCGCCGAAGTTGTCGACCACGCGGCAGAAGATGTCCCAGCGGGCCGGGGCGCGGTCGGGCGTCATGGCGGGATTATCGAAGCCGGCAGAATGCCGGCGCGATGAAGAAGCGCGCCTCGTCCGCAGCCCCCGTGCCGCCGCCGGCCAACCCCGCCGCCGAGCCCGCCGCGCTGCCCGTCGCTGCGGCGGTGCCGGCCGCCGATGCCGCCGCGGCCAAGGTGGACGCCCACCGCGAGCGCCTGCTGGCCGAGGTGGCCGCGCTGCCCGGGCTGCCCGGCGTGTACCGCTG
>JALHOU010000375.1 GCA_022842825.1 Rubrivivax sp. | reverse complement strand
CCGCCGGCATGCCTGCCACGCCCGCCACGCGCGCCACCACCACGTGGGCGCCCAGCATCGCGCCGGCCGAGCCTGCGGGCGGCCAGGCCTGGGCCTGCTCGAACCCGGCTTCGGTGAGGGCGCGCACCCATTGCGGCGGGGCGAGCAGGGGCTGGTCGGTGCGCAGGTCGTCGTCGAACGCCTGCCAGCCCTCGATGAGCCCGGTGCTGATGTCGAACCATGCCAGGTGCTCGGTGGCCTCCATGAGCATCAGGAATCCGCCGGGGGCCAGCAGGCGCCGCAGGCGCTGCAGCGCGGCGCGCAGGTCGCGCACTGCGTGCACGGCATTGGCAGCGAGCACGAGGTCGAAGCTGCCTTCGGCAAAGCCCTGCGGTCCCGGGTCGGCTTCGAGGTCGAAGGTTGCGACCCGCAGGGCGGGGCTGGCCGCGAACTTGCGTTGTGCCCGCTCGAGGAAGAGGCCGGTGACGTCGGTGAACCAGTAGCCGGCGCCCGCGGGCATCAACGGCACCAGGGCCGAGCTCGTGCCGCCCGTGCCGGCGCCGGCCTCCAGCACCTTCCAGGTGTGGCCGGGGCGCGCTGCGACCATCGCCTGCAGCGCCGTGGCCGCCAGGCCGTTGAGGTAGCGTGCGGTGGCCGAGCGCTCGTACAGGCCCTCGGCCAGCTCGTAGGAGCCGCCAGGGAAGAGCGTTTCGAGCGCGCTTTCGCGACCACCGAGCACGGCGCCCAGCAGGCTGCAGCAGTGCCGGAGGTAGGCGAGCAGGGGGGCGTTGCCGGCCAGCTGCTGCTCGGCGTCTTGCCAGTGCGTTGCCAGCCGTGCATCGGGCAGCGGCGCCGGCGCGATGAAGTGTTCGCCGCCGTTCGCGGCGCGCTGCAGCAGGCCGCGCTCGGCCAGCCGTTCGAGCCAGCGCTGCAGCAGGTGCCGGTAGGTGGCGGCGGCGCCGAGGCGGGCGGCCACGTCCGCCGCCGTGGCCTGTGCGCCGGCCTGCGTGAAGCAGCCGGCCTCGCGCAGTGTGGCGATCGAGGCGGCCACGGTCAGGCGTTCGAGACAGGCCCAGCGCTCGCTATAGCCGGAGAGATCGGTGCCGATGGGCGCGAGGTCGCTGGCACGGCCCAGTGCTGCCTCGATGGCGCGCCAGGCGTGCAGCGGGTCCTGGGCCGCGGCGGCGGACGCCGCGGCCGCGTCCTGTGGCAGGTCGAACCAGTATCGGCGCCGTTGCCAGGGCATCGTCGGCACGTCGATCCTTCGGCGCGGATGGTCGGCATCGAAGGCGCACCAGTCGATCTCGGCGCCGTCGACCCACAGCTGCTGCAAGGCGGCGAGCATCGTGGCCCACTCGTCGGCTTGCGGGCGCAGCGAGGGCAACCAGCGTTCGCCCGGCCCTTCGACGAACCGTGCGGCCATGCCGGCCAGCACCGGCGCGGGGCCGATCTCCAGCCAGTGCGTCACCTCGGCGGCCGCCGAGCAGCGCATCGAGTCTTCGAAGCGCACGGGCTCGCGCATCTGCCGCCGCCAGTAGGCCGGCGAGGTGAGCGTGCCGGCGTCAGCGGGCGAGCCGGTGAGATTGGAGACGAGCGTGAGCGAAGGCGCATGCAGCGGCAAGGCAGCCACGGCGCGCTCGAACTCGCCCAGCACGGGATCGAGAGCCGCCGAGTGGAAAGCGTGTGCCACCGCCATGCGGCGGTGCTGCAACCCTGCCTGCTCGGCTGCGGCACAGGCCGCATTGACGGCATCGGCCGGGCCGCTGATGACGATCTGGGCGGGGCCGTTGATGGCGGCGATCTCCACGCCATGGGCGTGCGCGATCGCGGCCACCTGCTCGAGGGGCGCGAACACGTTGGCCATCGCGCCGGCCGCCTGCTGCATCAGGCGCCCGCGCGTGGCAACCAGGCGCAAGGCTTCGGGCAGCGCGAACACGCCGGCCACCGCCGCGGCACTGACTTCGCCCAGGCTGTGGCCGAGCAGCACCGCGGGCTGCAGGCCCCACCGGCGCCACAGCTGGGCGAGAGCCCACTCGAGCGCGAAGAGGGCCGGCTGCGCGCACTCGGTCCGCGACAGCCACGGGGCGCCATCGGGACCGTCCCCGCCTGTGCCGAACAGCAAGGCGCGCAGTGGCCGCGCCAGCAAGGAGTCCAGCACCGCCGCGCACTCGTCGATGGCGGCGCGGAAGGTGGGCGACGCGGCGTCGAGCGCGCGGCCCATGCCGCTGTACTGCGCGCCCTGGCCCGTGAAGAGCAGACCCACCTGCGGGCGCGGTGTCGCGCCGGGGCGGCTCGCCCGCAAGTGGGGCGCCGGGCGCCCGGCCACGAAGGCCACCAGTGCCTCGCGCAGCTCGGCCAGGGTGCTGGCACTGGCAGCCAGCCGTCGCGCCAGCTGGGCCCGGCCGGTGTTCGCGCTGAAGCACAGGTCGGCCAGCGCGAGATCGTGCCCGCCTTGGTCGATCCGGGCGATGTAGCGCAAGGCGAGTTCGCGCAAGGCGATGTCGGTGGCGGCCGAGAGCGCGAGCACATGGCGCGGGCGGTCGGGTGTGAGCGAATCGATGGCCGGGGGGGCCGACCCGGCGGCCGGACCGGCCCGCGCGACCGCGGCGTGCGGCGCCGCCTCGAGCACCACATGCGCATTGGTGCCGCTGAAGCCGAATGAGCTCACGCCCGCCCGCGCCACCGCGCCCGCAGCCGGCCAGGGCTCGAGCGCCGTGTTCACGCGCAGCGGCAGTTGCGTCCAGTCGAGGTTCGGGTTGGGGGTCGTGAAGTGCAGATGGGGCGGCACGGCTCCCTGGCCGAGCGCGGCCACGAGCTTGGCGATGCCGGCGATGCCGGCGGCCGCCTCGAGGTGGCCGAAGTTGGTCTTGCAGGAGCCCACCAGGCGCGGCGCGCCGCGACCTGGGCCGAGCGCCTGGGCCAGCGCCTGCAGCTCGATCGGGTCGCCGAGCGGCGTGCCCGTGCCATGCGCTTCGACGACGTCGATGTCGGTGCCGTCCAGGCCCGCGTCGGCCAGGGCGGCGCGGATCACCGCCGTCTGCGCCGGCCCGTTGGGCGCGGTGAGGCCGGCGCTGCGGCCGTCCTGGTTGACGGCGCTGCCGCGCACCAGGGCGAGGATGCGCTCGCCACGGGCCTGCGCCTGCGACAGGCGGCGCAGGGCGACGAGGCCGGCCCCTTCGGCTCGGCCGTAGCCGTCGGCGGCGGCGTCGAAGGTCTTGCAGCGGCCGTCGGGCGCCATCATGCGCGCCTTGGTGAAGGCGATGTGCGCCTCCGGGCCGACGATGAGATTCACGCCGCCGGCCAGGGCCAGATCGCACTCGCCGCGGCGCAGGCTCTGGCAGGCCAGGTGCACGGCCACGAGCGAGGCCGAGCAGGCCGTGTCGACGGCCAGGCTCGGCCCCTGCAGCCCGAGCTGGTAGGAGATGCGCCCGGCGATCACCGCCGCGCTGCCGCCCGAGCCGGCATAGGCGTCGATGAGCTCGGGCCGGCTGAAGAGGCGGCGGAAGTAGTCGATGTTGCCCACGCCCACGAACACGCCGGTGGCGCTGCCTGCCAGGCGGTCGGGCGCGATGCCGGCATGCTCGAGCGTCTCCCAGGCGAGCTCGAGCAGGAGCCGCTGCTGCGGGTCCATGCGCTCGGCCTCGCGCGGGGCGATGCCGAAGAAGGCGGCATCGAAGAGGTCGATGCGCTCGAGGAAGCCGCCCTGCGTGGTCCACATCGTGCCCGGGCGGTCGGGATCGGCGTCGAAGAAGCGCGGCGCGTCCCAGCGCGAAGGTGGCACCGGGCCGATGGTGTCGACGCCGTCGCGCAGCACCTGCCACAGCGACTCGAGGTCGACCACGCCGCCGGGCAGGCGCAGACCGAGGCCGACGATGGCGATCGGCTCGTGCGCGGCTGCCTGCACCGCCTCCAGGCGGGCGCGCAGGTCGCGGATCTCGACCAGCGCGCGCTTGACGGGCGACCGGTCCGCAGCGGGGGTGGACGGGTCGTCAGGCTCGCTCATGGGGTCAGGCCGTGCGTTCAGGGTCGTGCCCTCAGGCGTTGCCGTTGGAGAGCTCGCGCAGCAGCGCGGCCTCGGCTTCGGCGTCGCTCATGGCGGCCACGTCGGGGCGCGCGGCGGCAGGGGCGATGGCGCTCGCGGCCGACGGCCGGGCGCCGGCGGCAGGGCCGGCAGC
>JALHOU010000374.1 GCA_022842825.1 Rubrivivax sp. | reverse complement strand
ACGCGAGCCGGGCCCGGGCCGGCTGGCATGCGCCGGGCGGCCACCGCGGCCTCCACCACCGCCCCGCCCGCCGGCGCCGATGGTCATGCGGTGGCCCAGCACGATGGGCTCGGCCCGCTCGCCCGCGGGCGGCTCGAAGCCGGGAATGGTGACGCGCTTGATCGGCCGCTTCACGAGCCGCTCGATGTCGCGCAGGAACTCCTCTTCGTCCAGGCACACGAGCGAGATCGCCTCGCCCGTGGCACCAGCGCGGCCGGTGCGGCCGATGCGGTGCACGTAGTCTTCCGGCACGTTGGGCAGCTCGTAGTTCACGACGTGCGGCAGCTGGTCGATGTCGATGCCGCGCGCAGCGATGTCGGTGGCGACGAGCACGCGCAGGTCGCCGGTCTTGAAGTCGGCCAGCGCCTTGGTGCGGGCGCTCTGGCTCTTGTTGCCGTGGATGGCCATCGCCGTGACGCCGTTGGCGTTGAGCCAGTCGGTCAGCTTGTTGGCGCCGTGCTTGGTGCGCGTGAAGACGAGCACCTGGTGCCAGTCGCCGCGCTCGATGAGTTCCTTGAGCAGGTCCTTCTTGCGGTCGCGGCCCACGGGGTGCGCCACCTGCTGGATGGCCTCCACCGTGGAGTTGCGGCGCGCCACCTCGATGAGCGCGGGCTGGTTGAGCAAACGATCGGCCAGTTCCTTGATCTCGTCGCTGAAGGTGGCGCTGAAGAGCAGGCTCTGACGCTTGGGCGGCAGCAGGGCCATCACCTTCTTGATGTCGTGGATGAAGCCCATGTCGAGCATGCGGTCGGCTTCGTCGAGCACGAAGATCTGCACGGCCGACAGGTCGAGCGTTCCCTGCTGCTGGTGATCGAGCAGGCGGCCGGGCGTGGCGACGAGGATGTCGACACCGCGCCGCAGCTTGTCCACCTGCGGCTGCATGCCGACGCCGCCGAACATGACCATGCTCTTCAGCGTCAGGTACTTGCCGTAGGTGCGCACGCTCTCTTCCACCTGCGCGGCGAGTTCGCGCGTGGGCGTGAGGATCAAGGCGCGGATCTTGATGCGGTTGGTGCGCGGGTCGCGCACCGGCGCCTCGTGCGCCAGCCGCTGCAGCATCGGCAGCGTGAAGCCGGCGGTCTTGCCGGTGCCTGTCTGCGCACCACCCATCAGGTCACCGCCCTTGAGGACGGCCGGGATGGCTTGGGCCTGGATGGGCGTGGGGGTCTCGTAGCCCTGCTCGCTGATGGCGCGCAGGAGCGGCTCGGCCAGGCCGAGGTCGGTGAATTTCATGTGAGGATCGATCGAGGCCCTTGGAGGTGGGCCATGCTCGCTGCCTGCGGTCACCCATTGCAGGTGAACCAGTCTCGAAGGCGCGAAGGGTGTACGGAACCCGTACGAAAAGTCGGAAGCGACTGCGCCGCAGCGACTGGAGAGCTGCGGCGCGGAACGAAGTCTACCTTGTTTGCGCGCAGGCCGCTCTCGCGGCGCGCGGCGGCCTCACTGCGGCATCGGCCGGTGTGCATTCAGGCGCAGCCAGCCGCGCCCCACGCGGTAGACGGCCCAGGCACCGAGCACGATGAGCCCGAGGGCCCAGGTGCCGAAGCCGACGAGGATGAGCGTCAACGGCGCCGACACCAGACCCACCACCACGGCCCAGGCCAGGGCGAACCAGAAGGTGCGGATCTGCCAGGCGAAGTGCGACTCGAGCCACGTACCGCGCGCCTCGCCGCGCTTCACGTAGCCGATGATCACGGCGATGATCGAGGGCCAGCCGAACAGGAACGAGCCCAGCACGGTGGCCGCGCCGAACGCACCGATGCCCAACCCCAGCGCATGCAAGGCATAGATGAGGTGGGATACACGTACCAGCGAGTGCGGCGCTTCGACGGTCATCGTGGTGCCATTCATGATCGATGCCCCTCCTTCCTGGGCGAGCGTCATTTTCCGGCGAACGGCCCGATTTCAAGGCGCGGCGCGACGAACAGCGACAATCCGCGGTTGATCCGTACCCGCCCGCGCCCAGCTGCGGGCGGGATGCACCCTTCGAATCCGGTCTTCGGACACTGAACCCACCATGGCCCAGTACGTCTTCACCATGAACCGCGTCGGCAAGATCGTGCCGCCGAAGCGGCAGATCCTGAAGAACATCAACCTGTCGTTCTTCCCCGGCGCCAAGATCGGCGTGCTCGGCGTCAACGGCAGCGGCAAGAGCTCGCTGCTGAAGATCATGGCCGGCCTCGACAAGGAGATCGAGGGCGAAGCCGTACCGATGCCCGGCCTCAAGATCGGCCACCTGCCCCAGGAGCCGCAACTCGACCCCGAGCAGACCGTGCGCGAGGCCGTGGAGCAAGGCATCGGCGGCGTGCTGGCCGCCAAGAAGCGGCTGGACGAGGTGTACGCCGAGTACGCCGAGCCCGATGCCGACTTCGACAAGCTGGCTGCCGAGCAGGCCGAGCTGGAGGCCGTCATCGCCGCCGCCGGCAGCGAGAACACCGACCTGCAGCTCGAGCTCGCCGCCGACGCCCTGCGCCTGCCGCCCTGGGACGCCAAGATCGGCCTGCTCTCCGGCGGCGAGAAGCGCCGCGTGGCGCTGTGCCGGCTGCTGCTCTCCAAGCCCGACATGCTGCTGCTCGACGAGCCCACCAACCACCTCGACGCCGAGAGCGTGGAGTGGCTCGAGCACTTCCTGCAGCGCTTCCCCGGTACCGTGGTAGCCATCACCCACGACCGCTACTTCCTCGACAACGCCGCGGAGTGGATCCTCGAGCTCGACCGAGGCCAGGGCATCCCCTGGAAGGGCAACTACTCCGACTGGCTCGACCAGAAGGAGAAGCGCCTGGAGGTCGAGCAGAAGAAGGAAGATGCGCGCATGAAGGCGATGAAGGAGGAGCTCAAGTGGGTTCGCTCCAACGCCAAGGCGCGCCAGACCAAGAGCAAGGCCCGCCTCGCCCGCTTCGAGGAACTCTCGGACGTCGAATACCAGCGCCGCAACGAGACCAACGAGATCTTCATCCCCGTGGCCGAGCGGCTGGGCAACGAGGTCATCGCGTTCAAGAACGTCAGCAAGAGCTTCGGCGACCGCCTGCTCATCGACAACCTCAGCTTCAAGGTGCCCGCCGGCGCCATCGTCGGCATCATCGGCCCCAACGGCGCGGGCAAGTCGACGCTCTTCCGCATGCTGCAAGGCGTGGAGAAGCCGGACAGCGGCGAGGTCATCATCGGCAAGACGGCGCGGCTGGCCTTCGTCGACCAGAGCCGGCAGAGCCTGGACGACACCAAGACGGTGTGGGAAGACGTCTCCGGCGGGCTCGACAACATCACCGTCGGCCAGTTCGTGATGCCCAGCCGCGCCTACCTGGGCCGCTTCAACTTCAAGGGCAACGACCAGCAGAAGCTGGTCGGCAACCTCTCCGGCGGCGAACGCGGCCGCCTGCACCTGGCCAAGACGCTGGCGCAGGGCGGCAACGTGCTCATGCTCGACGAGCCCAGCAACGACCTCGACGTCGAGACCCTGCGCGCGCTCGAAGAAGCGCTGCTCGAGTTCGCCGGCAGCGCCATGGTCATCAGCCACGACCGCTGGTTCCTCGACCGCATCTGCACGCACATCCTCGCGGCCGAGGGCGACAGCCAGTGGGTCTTCTTCCCCGGCAACTACCAGGAATACGAGGCCGACAAGGTGCGGCGCCTGGGCGAAGAAGGCGCGCGGCCCAAGCGCATGCGCTTCAAGCCGATCCGCTGACGGCGCCGCACCGGCCGCGCGGCGCCGACGTGGGCGCCTTGAACAGCCGGCGGGGTTGTTCGCCGTCGGCCGCGGGCGGAAATGGTTGGGCAAGGGTGTGCGCTCTTGCGCGCGGTAACCCCGAGCGCGCGTCGGTGACTCAGGCATTGGTCAACAATGGCCGCAACGCCCTTATCGGGCCCGAGTGAGCCCTTCATGCGGCCGACACCCCTGCCTCCCTCCCCCTTCCGCCCTTCGCTGACTGGCTCGGCGCTGATGGCGGCGGCGATGCTGGCGGCCCTGGCCGGTTGCGCCGCCACCGCGCCCGACAAGGAGAAACCTGCCCAGAGCGAGGCGCGCGTGCCCGATGCACGCCCCAGCCAGCGGCCCGTCCAGGCTGCGGGCGCCGCGGCGCCCGCATCCGGTGCCGCCCCTCGCGCGCCCGCCGCGGCTG
>JALHOU010000373.1 GCA_022842825.1 Rubrivivax sp. | reverse complement strand
TCCGCTGGCCGAGCTGGTGCAGGCGCAGGCCGCCGCGCTCGAGCTCGCGCCCGCCGAGCCGCCCTGGGGCGCGCGCGCCGAGGCCGAGATGGCCTCGCTCGCCGAGCGCCTGCACGAGTTGGAACTGACGCTGGTGCCACACGGCCTGCACGTCGTGGGCCGAGCGCCCACGCCGGCGCAGCGCGTCGACATACTGTGCGCGATGGCCGAAGCGCAGGCCACGGCCGATGCCCCGGCACCGGCGCGCGAGGCCATCGAAGCGCTCGTGATGGGTCATGACACCCAGGCCGGCAAGGCGAGCAAGCCCTCGGCCGCGCTCGAGTCGCTCGCCGCCACCGCCCGCGCGCTCGAAGAGAACCACGAGCTCGCCGGCCTGCTGCGCGCGCTCGACGGCCGCTTCGTGCCGCCCTCGCCTTCCGGCGACCTGCTCACCACGCCGGGCGTGCTGCCCACCGGGCGCAACCTGCACGGCTTCGATCCCTTCCGCCTGCCCAGCCAGTTCGCGCTGCGCGAAGGCCAGCGCCTGGCCGAGACGCTGCTCGCGCGCCACAGCGGCGACGGCCATGCGCTGCCCGAGTCGGTGGCCATCGTGCTGTGGGGCACCGACAACCTGAAGACCGAGGGCAGCCCCATCGGCCAGGTGCTGGCGCTGATGGGCGCCGCGCCACGCTGGGACAGCTACGGCCGCCTCGCCGGTGCCGTGCTCACGCCGCTGGCCGAGCTCGGCCGCCCGCGCATCGACGTCGTGGTCACGGTCTCGGGCATCTTCCGCGACCTGCTGCCGCTGCAGATCAAGCTGCTCGCCGAGGCGGCCTACCTCGCCGCCAGCGCCGACGAGCCGGCGGACCTCAACTTCGTGCGCAAGCATGCACTGGCCTACCAGCAGGCGCAGGGCTGCGACCTCGAGACGGCGGCGTTGCGCGTCTTCGGCAACGCCGAAGGTGCCTACGGCTCGAACGTCAACCACCTCATCGACAACGGCCGCTGGGACGACGAGGACCAGCTTGCCGAGACCTTCGAGCGCCGCAAGGGCTTCGCCTACGGCAGGACCGGCCGCCCGACGGCACAGGGCGCCCTGCTCGGCCGCATGCTCGCCGACGTGCAGCTCGCCTACCAGAACCTCGACTCGGTCGAGCTCGGCGTGACCACCGTCGATACCTACTTCGACACGCTCGGCGGCGTCAGCCGCGCCGTCAAGCGCGCGCGCAGCAAGCAGGGCGTGGCCGGTGAAGCGCCGGTCTACATCGCCGACGCCACGCGCGGCACGGGCACGGTGCGCACGCTGGCCGAGCAGGTGTCGCTCGAGACGCGCACGCGCATGCTCAACCCGCGCTTCTACGAGGCGCTGCTCGAGCACGGCTACGAGGGCGTGCGCCAGATCGAGACGCACCTCACCAACACGCTCGGCTGGAGCGCCACCACGGGCCAGGTGCAGCCGTGGGTGTACCAGCAGATCTCCGAGGTGTTCATGCTCGACCCGGCCATGCGCGAGCGGCTGGCCAAGCTGAATCCCTCGGCCTCCGTGCACGTGGCCCGCCGGCTGCTGGAAGCGAGCGACCGGCGGTACTGGAAACCCAGCGACGAGACCTTGGCTGCCCTGCGCCAGGCCGGTGACGAACTCGAGGACCGGCTCGAAGGCGTCTTTGACGCCGTACACGACGCCATACCCCAAGGAGCGCCAGCATGATGGAAGTCGCCTCGATACCGGTCGCCGACGTGCGCCGGGGTCCCAAGCCCGCCGGTCCGGCTGGCAGCGCCCCGCCCGACGGCGAGGGCAGCCTGCAGGTGCAGCTCGACCCCGGCGTCAAGATCGGCAACGCCAAGGTCTTCGCCGTCTACGGCAAGGGCGGCATCGGCAAGAGCACGACGAGCAGCAACCTGAGCGTGGCCTTCAGCAAGCTCGGCAAGCGCGTGCTGCAGATCGGCTGCGACCCCAAGCACGACAGCACCTTCACGCTCACCAAGCGCCTCGTGCCCACCGTCATCGACGCGCTCGAGAAGGTCGAGTTCCACAGCGAGGAGCTGCGGCTCGAGGACTTCGTCTACGAGGGCTACAACGGCGTCATGTGCGTCGAGGCCGGCGGCCCGCCGGCGGGAACCGGCTGCGGCGGCTACGTCGTCGGCCAGACGGTGAAGCTGCTCAAGGAGCACCACCTGCTCGACGACACCGACGTCGTCATCTTCGACGTGCTCGGCGACGTGGTGTGCGGCGGCTTCGCCGCGCCGCTGCAGCACGCCGAACGCGCGCTCATCGTCACCGCCAACGACTTCGACTCCATCTTCGCGATGAACCGCATCGTGCAGGCGATCGGTGCCAAGTCGAAGAACTACCGCGTGCGGCTGGGCGGCGTCATCGCCAACCGCAGCGACGAGACCGACCAGATCGACAAGTTCAACGCGCGCACCGGCCTGAAGACGATGGCCCGCTTCCCGATGCTCGACGTCATCCGCAAGAGCCGGCTGAAGAAGTGCACGCTGTTCGAGCTCGACGAGACGCCCGAGCTGCGCGCCGTGCAGCAGGAATACCTGCAGCTCGCCGCGCGGCTGTGGGCCGGCTCCGACCCGCTGCCGGCGGTGGCGCTGAAGGACCGCGAGATCTTCGACCTGCTCGGCTTCGACTGACCCCCCGCCGCCGCGAGAGACCCGCCATGCAAGCACCCGCCGACACCAGCTACGCCGAGCGCCGCGGCCAGATCGAGCACTACTTCGATCGCACCGCGCTCGCCGCCTGGGAACAGCTCACCAGCGACGCGCCGGTGAGCGGCATCCGCGCCACGGTGCGCGCCGGTCGCGACCGCATGCGCGCGCTGCTGCTGTCGCTGCTGCCGGCCGACCTGCACGGCGCCCGCGTGCTCGACGCCGGCTGCGGCACCGGCAGCCTGGCGATGGAGCTCGCGCGCCGCGGCGCCGACGTGGTGGCGATCGACCTCTCGCCCTCGCAGATCGAGATCGCGCTGCGGCGGCTGTCGCACCACCTCGAGACCTTCGAGACCGGCGGCCGCATCCACTTCTGCAGCGGCGACATGAGCGACCCGAAGCTCGGCACCTTCGACCACGTGGTGGCGATGGACTCGCTCATCCACTACCGCGGCAGCGACGCGATGGCCGTGCTGCAGGGCTGGGCCGAGCGCACGCGCGGCTCGATGTGCTTCACCTTCGCGCCGAGCAACCCGCTGCTGCTGGCGATGCACGCCGTGGGGCGCCTGTTCCCGCGCGGCGACCGCGCCCCGGCCATCGAGCCGGTGGCCGAGGGCGCGCTGCGCCGCATGCTCGCCACCGACGACGGCCTCGCGCGCTGGCAGGTCGGCCGCACCGAGCGCGTCAAGAGCGGCTTCTACACCTCGCAGGCCATCGAGCTGACCTCGACTTCGGCCCGCGGGCCGGGGGGCGGCGGCCGATGAAGCCGATCGTGCAGCAGTTCGGCCTGCGCATCGACTGGACGCGGGTGGCCTTGCGCTACCTGCCGTTCGCCGATGCCGCGACCACCGAACTGCCGCTCGCGCGCCTGCTGCGCCTGGCGCTCTTCCAGGTGAGCGTGGGCATGGTGGCCGTGCTGACCGTGGGCACGCTCAACCGCGTGATGATCGTCGAGCTCGGCGTGTTCGCGTGGCTGGTGGCGCTGATGGTGGCGCTGCCCATCCTCGTGGCGCCGCTGCGGCCGCTGGTCGGCCTGCGCTCCGACCTGCACCGCAGCGTCCTCGGCTGGCGGCGCGTGCCGTTCATCTGGGGCGGCACGATGCTGCAGTTCGGCGGCCTCGCGATCATGCCGTTCGCACTCATCCTGCTGGCCGGCGAGACGTCGTTCCAGGTGTGGGTGGGGCGCATCGCCGCCGCGCTGGCCTTCCTGCTCGTGGGCGCCGGCGCGCAGACGGTGCAGACGGCCGGCCTCGCGCTCGCCACGGACCTGGCGCCCGAGCACGCGCGTCCGCGTGTCGTCGCGCTGATGTACGTGATGCTGCTCGTCGGCATGGTCGGCAGCGGCATCGCCTTCTCGCTCCTGCTCGCCAACTACTCGCACACGCGGCTGGCGCAGGTGGTGCAGGGCGCGGCGGTGGCGACGATCGTGTTCAACCTCATCGCGCTGTGGAAGCAGGAGCCGCGCTCGGCCCGCCGCGCGCCCGGCCCTGCCAGCGGGGCCGGGCCCGCAGCGGTTGCCGGGGCC
>JALHOU010000372.1 GCA_022842825.1 Rubrivivax sp. | reverse complement strand
GCTCTTCCGATCTGAGCCCGCCGCCGCGACCCCGGCGGCGCGCGGCACGCCCGCCAAGGCCGACAAACCCGCCGCCGCCACCGAGGGCAGCACCCTGCGCGTCTCGGTCGAGAAGGTCGACCAGCTCATCAACCTGGTGGGCGAGCTCGTCATCACGCAGGCCATGCTGGCGCAGACCGGCAAAGGCGTCGACAGCGCCCTGCACCAGCAGCTCACGGCCGGGCTGGCCGACCTCGAACGCAACACGCGCGATCTGCAGGAAGCCGTGATGGGCATCCGCATGATCCCGATGTCGATGGTCTTCAATCGCTTCCCGCGCATGCTGCGCGACCTTGCCGGCAAGCTCGGCAAGAAGGTCGAGCTCGTGCAGGTGGGCGAAGCCACGGAGCTGGACAAGGGTCTGGTCGAGAAGATCACCGACCCGCTCACGCACCTGGTGCGCAACAGCTGCGACCACGGCATCGAGCTGCCGGAAGTCCGGCGCGCCGCAGGCAAGCCCGAGCACGGCACGGTCACGCTGGTGGCCAGCCACCAGGGCGGCAGCATCGTCATCGAGGTACGCGACGACGGTCGCGGCCTGAACCGTGGCAAGTTGCTCGCCAAGGCGCGCGAGCGCGGCCTGGACGCACCCGACTCGATGACCGACCAGGAGGTCTACGGCCTCATCTTCGCCGCCGGCTTCTCCACGGCCGACCAGGTGACCGACGTCTCTGGCCGCGGTGTCGGCATGGACGTGGTGAAGAAGAACATCACCTCGCTCGGCGGCACGGTCGAGATCGACAGCGCCGAGGGCTACGGGATGACGGTGCGCGTGCGCCTGCCGCTGACGCTGGCCATCATGGACGGCATGAGCGTGGGCGTCGGCGAGGAGTGCTACATCCTGCCGCTGTCTTCCGTCGTCGAGTCGTTCCAGGTGCAGCCCGGGATGATCAAGACCATCGGCGGCAGCGGTCGGGTCGTCGATGTGCGCGACGAATTCATGCCCGTCATCGACCTCGAGCGAGTCTTCGGCGTGCCGCGATTCGACTTCGAGCGCGTGAGCAACATCATGGTCGTGGTCGAGGCCGAGGGCGGCCGCGTCGCGCTGCTCGTCGACGAGCTGCTCGGCCAGCAGCAGGTGGTGGTGAAGAACCTCGAGAGCAACTACCGCAAGGTGCAGGACGTCTCCGGCGCCACCATCCTCGGCGACGGCCGCGTCGCGCTCATCCTGGACATCGGAGCGCTGGTGCGCAGGTCCCGCCACTGAGGCGCCGCGCGCGCACCGCACACCGACCTCGCGAACATCGACCCCGCCTGGAGGCTCCGTGTTCAACTCCTCGTCCGACAAGATCCGCGCCGCCCTCGTGCTGGCGCCCCTCTTCACCGGCCAGGCGCTGGCCGCCACCGCACTGGCCCTCGGCGCCGCCGCGGGCTGGGTGCTTGGCGCGGGCCTGGGCGGTGCCGCGCTCACCGCCGCCGCGTTCCTCGTCCAGGCCCGCCGCCAGGCCGCTGCGCTGTCCGAAGTGGGCACATCGGCCCGCCGCATGGCCGCGGGCGACCTCGGCAACGAGATCGACGGCCCCAGCGCCGGCACCAACGCCGTGCTCGTGGACCTGCGTTCGCTGCAGGGCTCGCTGCGCCGCACGCTCGGCTCGATCAAACAGGGCGCCGACGGCGTCTCACTGGCTGCGCAGGAGATCGCGCAGGGCAACAACGACCTCAGCGCGCGCACCGAACAGGCCGCCAGCAACCTGCAGCGCGCCGCCAGTTCGATGGCCGCCCTGACCACCACCGTCAACCAGACGGCGCAGTCGGCCCGCACCGCCAACCAGCTCGCCAGTTCCGCCAGCGGCGTGGCGCAGCGCGGCGGCGAAGTCGTCTCGCAGGTGGTGTCGACGATGAACGAGATCAGCGGCAGCTCCAAGAAGATCGCCGACATCATCGGCACCATCGACGGCATCGCCTTCCAGACGAACATCCTGGCGCTCAATGCCGCCGTCGAGGCGGCACGCGCCGGCGAGCAAGGTCGCGGCTTCGCCGTCGTGGCCAGCGAAGTGCGCAGCCTCGCGCAGCGCAGCGCGGAGGCCGCGCGCGAGATCAAGTCGCTCATCGGCTCGAGCGTCGAGAAGGTCGAGTCGGGCTCGCGCCTGGTCGCCGATGCCGGCAGCACGATGACCGAGATCGTCACCAGCGTTCAACGCGTCACCGACATCATCGGCGAGATCAGTGCCGCCGCCGGCGAGCAGAGCATCGGCATCCAGCAGGTCAACGAGGCTGTCAGCCAGCTCGACCAGGCAACGCAGCAGAACGCGGCGCTGGTGGAAGAGTCGGCGGCCGCCGCCGAGTCGCTGAAGGAGCAGTCGCGCCAACTCGTCGCCCTGGTCGCCACGTTCCAACTCGGCACGCGTCGCGACGCCGGCGACGCGGGCCTGTCGGCCCTAGCGACGACCGCGACCCCGAAGACCCTGGCTCAGGACACCATCGCCCAGGCCTGCCGCAGCGCGCCGGCAGCCGCCGCGGGCCGCCGGAACGCCGTCAATGCGGGCAACGACAAGGCCACCCCCGAGGGCCCAGGGAAGACCGCCCCGAAAGCCGCGCAGCAGCCCGCCGCAGCACCCTCGCCCAGACCAGCGGCCGGCGCGGACGACGGCTGGGAGACCTTTTGAGGCCCTCCCCGCTACAGCCCACCGCCCCGGTGCCGATAACCGAAGAGACCCGCATCCCGACCCTGCCCAAGGACGACCGACCATGAACCATATCGCCGAAGCTCCCCGCACCTCCACCCGGCCCGCCGTGGCCGCTGCCGCCCGCAGCGCGACCGGGACCGCCCAGGAAGGCGGCGCCGGCACGCATGGCGGCGAGTTCCTCACCTTCCGCCTCGGCGCCGAGGAATACGGCATCGACATCCTGCGCGTGCAGGAAATCCGCTCCTACGAGGCGCCCACCCGCATCGCCAACGTGCCCGAGTTCATCAAGGGCGTGGTCAATCTGCGTGGCGTGATCGTGCCGATCGTCGACCTGCGTCTGAAGCTGGGTTGCGCCAGCGCCGAGTACAACACCTTCACGGTCGTCGTCGTGCTGAACGTCCGGGGCCGCGTGGTCGGCGCCGTCGTCGACTCGGTCAGTGACGTGCTCGAGCTGCAGAAGGACCAGATCAAGCCTGCGCCGCAGCTCGCCTCCAGCGTTGATTCTTCGTTCATCACCGGTATCGGCGCCGTGAAGAACGGGCAAGGCGACAACGAGAGCGAACGCATGCTGATCCTGATGGATATCGAGGCACTGATGAGCAGCGCCGACATGGGCCTGATGAACTGACCCCAACCCTCCACCGCAACGCAAGGAGACCCCCCATGACCCGCCACGTGCTCACCGCCCTCACGCTGGTTTTCGCCGCCGTCGCGGGCGCCCATGCCTCGACCAGCGCTTCCAAGGACGAGGCCATGGCCATGGTCAAGAAGGGCATCACCTTCATCAAGGCCCACGGCACCGAGAAGGGCTACGCCGAGATCAGCAACAAGGGCGGCGCCTTCGTCGACCGCGACCTCTATCTGGTTGTCTACGGCCTGGACGGCAAGTGCCTCGCGCACGGAGCCAACCCGAAGCAGATCGGCAAGGACCTGATCGAGCTCACCGACGTCGACGGCAAGTACTTCGTCAAGGAGCGCGTGGCGCTGGCCAAGTCCAAGCCCGCCGGGTTCTGGCAGGACTACAAGTTCACCAACCCGGTGAGCAAGAAGGTCGAGCCGAAGACGATGTACTGCGAGAAGCTGGGCGACACCGCCGTCTGCGGCGGCGTCTACAGGTAGGCCCCGACATCACGCGCCGGCCAGGACGCTCCGGGAGACTCGCCCTTCGCTTGGTGACCAGCGTGCAGCAGGTGAGCCAGCTCATTTCCGAGATCAGCGCCGCCGCAGCCGAGCAGAGTACAGGCATCCAGCTCGTCAACAGCTCGGTCTCGCAGCTGGACGCGGCCACCGACTTCAACACCGACCTCGTGGGCCGCAGTGCTGCGGCGGCGGCCAACCTCGAACAACAGGCACAGCGGCTGGCCGAGGTGGTGGCTCGGTACCGACGAGGGCTGACGCCGGCCGACGTCGCGCTTCCGGCCGGCACGGAGGACCCCGTGCGCGCCACCGCGCGGCAAGCCCTGAACAAGGCGCGCGCCGCCGGCGGCCCGGCGGCGCCGGCCCTCGCGCCG
>JALHOU010000371.1 GCA_022842825.1 Rubrivivax sp. | reverse complement strand
GCGGTGTCGGGGAACACGGGCCGGTTGCAGCCGTAGCAGAACGGGTGCTCACGGAATAGCACCGCGCGCTCCTCCTGCAACCGCCGCCCGGTGATGCGCTTCACCTCGGGCCGCTTCACCCATGCAGGCGCCTTGTGCTGCGCGCAACGGCTCGTGCCATCGCGCACCAGGGCACGACAGGTGAGGCAGGGCTTGGGGGCAGCGGTGGGCATTGGAAAAGCAGCGGGCCCCGGTGCATCGCTGCAACGGGGCCCGCTTGGGGAGGACGAGGAGACCGATCACAGGCACTGGCCCTGAGCTTGCGGGAATCTACCCCAACTCCACTTTGTTGCAGTCAACTGAATGGAGGTCAGATGTAGACAGCAGGCCGAGCAGCTGCCGATGCGCCTCATCCACCCGCTGCCCCACTGTGCTCACCGAGCACTCCAGGCGCTCAGCCTGCTCGGCCAGGGTAAGCCGGTAGCAGTAGTGCACCACCACCGTGTTGGCCAGGCGCAGGCTGAGCAGGCCGATGGCCCGGTGCGTCTCGGCCACGTCGCTCGAGCGCACCGCCGCCACCTTCATGCCGGGCCGCACGCCCGCCGTGGGGGGAGACCAGTTCGGGTGCAGCGGATTCACCGCCGAGTAGCCGCTGCCGTCGCCCAACGTCACCGCCTGGGCCCAGCGCTGCAGGCGGGCCTCGATCCGCTCATCGCGGGCCATGCGCCACCTCCCGCAACATCAGCACCGCCTGCGTCGTCGAGTACTGCGGGATGTCGTCGCGCGGCGCCTGGCCCGGCTCGGCCCAGGGCGTGCCCACGGCCAGCGCGCCCTCGCGCGCATAGAACCAGCCCGGCTCGAGCTTCAGCACCCCGCGCTCCCAGCACTCGTTCACGTGCGCGTGGC
The DNA here is from genome assembly GCA_022842825.1 of Rubrivivax sp. Classification (GTDB taxonomy): domain Bacteria; phylum Pseudomonadota; class Gammaproteobacteria; order Burkholderiales; family Burkholderiaceae_C; genus Rubrivivax. The sequence goes on along the minus strand of JALHOU010000371.1, from coordinate 3,307 downwards.
CGAGCTCGCGCCGCTTCTCCGCCATCAGCCGCGCCACGCCGGGCATCTGGGCCGGCAACCAGGCCCACCGACCCGGCTTCTCTCCCTTCTTTCCTTCCTTGTCCATGTGTCCAGGTTCCTTTCATAGAGACGTGAGATCGGGAAGCGGGCTGTGCGCCTGCGCGCGTGCAGGCGCCTGCACCTGCACACCGGCGCGCTTTGGAGCCCGGGGAAGCGCCTGCCGGCGTGGCTCCGCCATCGCCCTCAGTGGGCTGCAGGGGCTGCAGCCAGCACTCAGTGCATCGAACGTGGACACGCGGACAAGCCTCCCGGGGCGCCGGGTCGCGGGCGCTACGTCATGGCGCGGCCCCGACCCGCCCGACCTTTTCGGCGACGCTGGCGCCCTCGCTGGTCAGAACGGCGGGTCATCGGGGCCCTCCGTGGCGTACGCGCCCCGCGTGGGGCGTTCCTTCGATCCATCGCTGCCGCCGGGCCCGGGTGCCCCTTCGGGCTGTGCCGTGGCCTGTGGCGGCCGCACATACACCCGGGGCCGGCCTGGCGCGCTCGTGCGCTTCACCGTCCATCCCAGGGCATGCAGCACGGCGCCGGCCTTCTTCACCACGGCGTCGGTCTGCTTGTCGATCGTGTAGCCCAACGCCGTCAGCAGCTCCTGCATGCTGATCTGGTTGCGCAAGGCGCCGTTCTCGCGGCCCATGCCCACCTTCTGCTCCTCGTCATAGAGGTAGGTGCGGATGGCCGAGTCGAGCGCGCTCTCCACCGTGCGCGCCTGCTGCTGTGGCGTGAAGAGCCGCGTCTGCTCCTCCCGCGTGGGCCAGAAGCGCTCGCGCTGCTCCACGCGGTGCACGGCCTCGGCCAGCATCTGCTCGAGGTTCTCCTCCAGCCACACCAGGTCGGGCGGCCGTGTCACTTGCACCGGCCAGAAGCGCCGGTTGCCCGTGGTGTCGGTGAGGTAGTGCGCGTCGTTGGTGGTGCCTATGAACACCACCTGGCGAGGGTACTTCGCAGGCCGGCGGTCGAACGTGGCCCGGAACCGGTCGGTCGGGCTGCTGATGAAGCGCTTGACCGCGCCAACCTCGTGCCGCGAGAGATCCTGCAGCTCGCCCCACTCGTACACCGAGACGCCCTGGATGTTCATCAGGGAGTCCTTGTTCTGCAGGTCCAGGCCGGTGTCTGCGAAGTACTCCCCGCCCAGCATCTTGGCCAGCGAGCTCTTGCCCCAGCCCTGCGGGCTCTCGAGCACCAGCATGCTGTCGAACTTCGTGCCCGGGCCCTGCAGGATGGCCACGCCCTTGCGCACCTCGGGCAGCACGCGCGCCACCATGCCCATCAGGAACCAGGAGCCGGCAAGCGCCAGATACTGCTGCAGCGGGTCGGTGTCGTCCCACTCGTCCTCTTCCAGGCACACCCGCCGCAGCCAGGTGGTGTTGCGCGACTGCCCGTCCCACTTGCCCCGCAGCGCCACCATGCGCTCCCGAGGCGGGTGGTAGCTGTGCCGTCGTGCCACGACGATCACGGCCTCTTCCAGCGCCTGGCGGGCCATGCTGGGCATGTACCACTCGCGCACGAGCCAGTCGCCCATCAGCAGCTCGTCGGCCTCGAGCCAGTCGCCCGCCGGCGTGCCCCAGGGCGAGGGGCGCACCTTCTCGATGTTGTTGGTGAACTCGTTGAACCGGATCAGCCCGGCACAGTCCGGGATGCCTGGCACCCCCTTGTCCGGCCGGCCATCGAGCGCCAGCACCACGTTCTCCCGCACCGCGCGCACCGCCTGCGTCTTCTCGGCGCGCATCAGGTGCGTCGTCCACCCCCATCCGTCGTCGGCCTCGGTGTCGGCGTGAGTGGCCGCATTCCCCCCTTCCCCCGCGGAAGCCTTTGTAGGGGTAGAAAGCCTCCCCGCATGCGGCGTCAACGGCCCGCCGCCGGCCGCGCGCGCAGCCTCATCCGGGGGCACGAAGGCGCGCGCCGCGCGGATGTGGTCGCGCACCTGCTCGGCCGACCAACCAGCCGCGATCGCGTCCGCGATGTCCCAGCCGTCCGACTGCACGCCAGGCGCTTCCATGCGGCACATGAAGACGGAGCACCCATGCTCGGCCTCGAGCAGTGAGCCGATGCCCACCATGGCCCGGTAGCCCGGCTGCTTCGGCAGTGGCAGCAGCGGCTTGGTCTGCGGGTCGACGTCGGCCTCACGCTCCGCGCGTGAGAGCGGCTGGCGCTTCGCATCGGCGTCGGGCCACAGGTAGACCGTGCGGCCCATCAGCCAGCTCCACCGCGCCAGCGCCCAGGCCTTGGCACCGCCTGGCCAGCTCACGAAGTCGAACTCGTGCCCGAGCAGCTCGTGCCCGGCCATCGCGCACTTCTCGCCCTCCACGATGACCACCGGCACCCGGGTCGGGTCGCCGCTCAGCAGCGTGGCCGGCACGTACAGCGGCCGCGGCGCCTCCCACTGTTTCCAGTGCCACTTGTGGCCACCGCCCGCGTCTTGCGTGTCCTCGCACCAGGTGTAGGGCAGCGTCTCCTTCGTCACCTCGCCCTGGCTGCTGATGCGCTCGAAGCGCGCCACGTAGCCGAAGCGCTCGCCCTCGAAGGCGTACTCCCAGGTGCGCACCGCCTCGAGCTCGACCCACTGGTCCAGCGCCGCGTTGTGGTACCGCCAGACAAAGCGCTTGGGCGTGGGCGCATGCTTGGGCACCGGCAGCACCGAGCGCCACCGCCCGATCTTGCGCGGCACCGGCGCGGTGGCCCCATCGGCAGCGTCCGCCGCGGCCGCAGCAGCCGGCGTCGGCTCCGGTGGCGGCGCCATCACCGGCCTGCGCACCTGGCCGGCCGGCACCTCGGTGCGCAGCCAGCCGAGCGACTCCATCAGCTCGAGCGCGGCCTGGCGATTGTTCTTGCCCTCCAGCCACGCGTACAGGCTCGTGAGGTCGCCGCCCTTGTCGCTGTCGCCCCCGCCGAAGTAGGCCCAGGCCCCGGTGATGAGGTTGACCTTGAGGCTGTCGCCGACGCCGCCGTCACGCTTGCGCGGCCCAAGGTACTCGTGCCCCTCGATGCGGCCACCGGGCAGCCACTGCGCCAGGAAGTGCTCAACCCGGTCGAGCAACGCCCGCGCGAGGGAGCCGTAGTCAATCGGCGTGCGGCCGCCCGCGCCGTTGGTGGGGCTCGACATCGATGCGTGAGCGCTATGCGGACGACGTGTCCCAGAACGACACCGGCAGCACGCCCGGCACCGCCACCTCGGGCGCGCGCTGCCGCAGCGCCTCGCGGCTGGCCACCACCGCCGCAGGGCGGCCGGTGCGCCCCGGGGCGGGCGGCT
>JALHOU010000370.1 GCA_022842825.1 Rubrivivax sp. | reverse complement strand
GTGCCGCCGCGCGGTGAGGCCGTGCACCCGGTGCTGTCTCTGGCCTTCCATGCGGGCGCGCGCGCCCGCGCCCGCAGCGGCGGGGCTCCGGCGGAAGCAGTGGCACTGTGCTGGGAGAGCATCCGGCTGGCGCGCGCGCTGGCCGCGCACCCGGTGGCCGCGCATGGCGACGCCGACGCGCTGGCGGCCCTGCTGCTGCTGCACGGCGCGCGCCTGACGGGGCAACTCGACGAGGCGGGCGGCATCGTTCTTCTGCCCGGCCAGCCGCGCGACCGCTGGGACGCCGGCATGCTGCGCATGGGCATGGCGCACTTGCGCTCGGCGCAGCGCGCCACGGCGCTCTCGCGCTGGCACCTGCTGGCGGGCATTGCCGCCGAGCATGCGCTGGCGAGCGACTACGCGCACACGGACTGGCCTGCCATCGTGAGCTACTACGAGACCTTGCTGCGCCTGGACCCATCGCCCGCACCGCGCCTGGGCCACGCGGTGGCGCTGGCCGAAGCCGGGGAGCCGCTGCGCGCCATCGAGTGCCTGCGCAGCCTGGCGGCGGACCTGCCGCCGGCACTGCGGCCGCACGCCCTGGCCGCCGAGGCCCGGGCTTTCGAGCGGCTGGACGACCTGCCACGCGCCGTGGCCTTGCTGCAGGAGGCCGTGGCGGTGGCGCCGCACGCGGCCGAGGCGCGGGCTCTGCAGGGGCGGGCCGAGGGCCTGCTGCGCCGGACTTGAGCTTCAGGGCAGGTCCACCGTCAGCGACAACGTGCCCACGCGACAACTGGCCACCTCGACGACGACGCGGCCCGCGCCCGCGGCGATGAGTGTCACGAAGCGCTCGTGCCCGTTGCCGCGTGTCCACGGGGCAAAGATGCTCGGCCCGCCGTAGAGGCCGCCGCCCCAGCCGTCGAGGTGGCCGATCTCGAGCACCGCCTCGGTGGGTGCGAGCAGCTTCGCGCCCTCGGCGCGCGCCGTCAGGCGCAGGGGCTCCACGTGCGGCAGCGTCTTGGCCGAGGGCACGCCGCAGGTGCCGAGGTAGCCGTGGTTGGCAATGCGCAGCTCGATGCGCGTGTGGCCTTCCACTTTCTCCTGCTTCACCACAGTGAGGCTCAGGCGCGGCGCGAGCGCGGCCACGCGCAGGAAGGCGGCGCTTTGCGTCTGGCAGGTCTCGGGCAGGCGCTCGTAGGGCGGGTTCCAGATCCCCACGCGCGGGTCGAAACCGTTCACCTCCACCTCGCCGAGCTGCGGGTGCTGCACCTTCTTCCAGCTGCCGAAGATGCGCCCGGCGTTGTGATGGCGGTCGAACTCGGCGAGCGCGCGCATGTCCTTGCGCGTCCACTTCGAGTAGTGGTCGACGAAGGGCTTCTTGCGCTCGATGCCCAGCTGCTTGAACAGGTCCCACAGCTCGACCACGTAGGCGAGCGCGCCGCGCTGGTGGTAGGCGTAGTCGGAGAGGTCGCCGTGCAGCGGCTTCTCGGGCTCGTAGAGGAACTCGTGGAAGCCGCTCACGGTGGCGTAGCCGGTGTGCTCGGTCATCCACGCTTCCACCTGCTCGTAGATGCCGAGGTCGCCCGCGTCCATCTTCGAGTCGGGCTTGTCGCCGAGCGGCCGGATGAGCACGCCGCCGAAGGTGTGCAGGTTGAGCCACACCATGATGTTCGGGTGCTTCGTCGCGAAGTCGAGCACGGCGCGCGTCTCGGGTGCGCTGCCGGGGTAGGGGCCGGCGCCCGCCTGCTGCGGTTCCGGCGCCCAGGTGTAGGGGAAGTTGCGGTTGAAGTCGTACAGGTTGTCCGAGAGGAAGTACGGCGCCGGGACGTTGCGGCCGTCGAAGTTCGCGATGTGGCCCTCGGGGTAGAGGCGGTAGTAGGGCCCCTCGTCCTCCGGCAGGCGCGCCACCATCACCGCCGGCACGAGCGGGCGGCCGTCGTCGTCGCGCAACTCGACGAGCTCGCCGTCGGGGTCGAGCCGCCGCATGTACCCGGCCTGGCCGTCGCCGTCCAAGTCGCCGGCCATCCAGCGCGCATGGCCCTGGGGCACGCGGTCGTCGAGCGGGCTCGAGCGCACGTAGCGGCCGCTCTTCAGCACCTCCTCGGCGCCGTCGGGCGAGATGCGCGGCACGACGTAGAAGAGCGTCTCGCGGATCGCCTGCGCCATGTGCGCGGGCAGCGGCTTGCCGCCGGCCATGCTGGCGCCCTGGTGGATGGCGAGGATGTCCTCGGCGATGGCGAGTGCGACGCTCGTGCCGCACACCTCGCTCGCGTGCATGTTGCCGTCGATCCACACGGCCGGGCGGGCGCGCTCGGGGTCGCGGCCGATGGTGAGCAGCGGGATGTCGCGCCCGGCGGCGCTGGTGCCCAGGCTGCCGAGGTGCGCGAGGCCCGGGTGCTGCGCCGCCCAGGCGCGCAGTTGGTCGACGAGCTCGGCGTGGTCGAGGTACTTCTGGCGGAACATTCGGTCTCCTGGCCGGTGGGTGCAAGGCGCGGATGCTGCCTCATCTGGCGGGTGGGAGGTCGTCGGGGGCCGTCGGGGAGCGCGCCGGTATGCACCCGAGGTTCACCCGGGGTGCGCGCGATGTCCACCCGATGTGGGCGCGACGTGCACCCGATGTGCACCCGACGTTCAGCGGTGGTTGGCCAGCGCCTGCCGGGGCAGCAGCTCGCGCCGCCACACCCAGGCGATGGCGCCCGTCATGAGCAGGCCCGAGCCCACGTACACCGCCACCAGCGCGCGAAAGCCGATCGACGGGATCAGTGCACCGGCGACGAGCAGGCCCACGGGCAAGGTGTAGATGGCCAGCATGCGCGCGCCCATCACGCGGCCGCGAAATCGCGGCTCCGACGTGCGCAGCAGGATGACGGACAGCGAGATCATGCTCAGGCTCTGGTTCAGCCCGGCCGCCATGTACAGCCCCATGGCCACCGGCACGGTGACGGGCAGCGCCAGGCCCAGCAGGCACAGGTGCCACAGCACGCAGGTGAGCAGCATCGTGCGCGCCGGGCGCAGCCGCGTGCCGAGGGCGCTGAGCGTGAGCGAGCCCATCAGCGCGCCGCCGGCGTAGCTGGCGACCAGCCAGCCCAGGCCCTGCTGGTCGAGCCCGAAGACGTCGCGTGCGATATAGGGCATCAGCCCGCCGCTCAACGGAAAGGCGCACAGGTTCACCAGCGCCGCCAGCAGCATCGCGGCGCGCAGTCGCGGCGTGAACCACACGTGCTGCAGTCCTTCCATGAGGTCGCGCCAGGGCGAGGACGGGCTCGCGGTGGCGAGGGGCGGCGCGGGGCTGGCGGTGGCCGGCGCGCCGCGCGTGGCGGCGGACTTCAGGGTCAGCGCCGCGCCCAGCAGATAGAGCGTCGTGATCACCACGTATGCGCTCACCATGCCGAGGCTGGCCATGAAGCCGGCGCCGGCCAGCGCACCGCCGATGCGTGCCGAGTCCTGCGTGGTGCGCGAGATGCCCATGGCGGCCACCAGATGGGCCGGCGGCACCGAAGCGCTGACGAGCGCGGTGCGCATGCCGATGTCGGTGGGCTTGAGCAGCCCCGCCAGGAAGGCCACGCCCAGCACGAGCGCAGGCTGCAGCTGCCCGGTGGCGGCCAGCCAGAGGATGACGCCGGCCAGCAGCGCATAGCCAAGGCGCATCGTCGCCAGCACGCGGCGCAGCCCGATGCGGTCGCCCAGCGTGCCCATGAGCGGCGACAGCAGCGTGCCCACGTACATCAGGGCGCCGAAGAGGGTGAGCCAGACCACCGAGCCGGACTCGACCAGCACGTACCAACCCAGGATCAGCAACTCCATCTCCAGCGCCCAGGCCGTGCCCAGGTCGGCTGGCCACTGGTAGCGGAAGCTGCGCGTGCGAAAGGGCGCCAGGGCGGGCCGCCAGCCGGTCACCCTGCGCGCCTCGCTCGGCCGCTCAGGCCTGTCATGCCTCTGATGCCTCTCGAGCCCCTCATGCCTCGCATGTGTGTGGTGCCTCTCATGCGCCGCAAGCCTCTCGAGCCGGTCATGGCAGCTGGTGCACCACCAGCGGCAGCACGGCGGTGGCGCCGGCCTCGCGCAGCAGCGCGGCGGCCACGGTCGCCGACCAGCCGCTGCGGTACAACGCGTCGACGAGCAACAGCGGCCCGGCCGGCACCTCCACCCCGGGCCGCAGCGCCAGGGCCTCGAGCAGCGCCGCCACGCGCGCGCCCGAAGCGGCATCGGGGCCG
>JALHOU010000369.1 GCA_022842825.1 Rubrivivax sp. | reverse complement strand
CCCTCGCCCGCTGCCGCCGCGCCGCCAACCGTGGCCGCCCCGGCACCGGCGCCCGCGGCACCTTCGCCCGTGCCGGCGCCCAACCCCGGCGAAGCCGCCGTCACGTCCCCCGTCCCCAGTTCGCCGGCACCGCCCAGGCCTGCTGAACGCGGGTGGACCGACCAGCCCGTGTTCTCGCTCGTGCGCCTGCACATCCGCGACGAGCGCGCCTTCGGCGGCTACCTGGCCGGCCTTCTCCCCACGGTCGTCGCGTTCGGTGGCCGCTTCCTGGCCGCCGGCGCGCTGCCGCAGCCCGTGGAAGGCGACTGGCCGATGCGCCGCATGATCATCCACCAGTGGCCAAGCGCCCAGGTCTTCTTCCAGTGGTACGAGAGCTCGTCCTACGCGCCGTGGCGGCAGATCCGCCAGCGCGCGGCCGACACCGAGATGCTGCTCGTGCAGGGCATCGTTGGCTCGGCGCCGGCGGCCACCTCACCGCCCGCGTTCGTGGTCATCGACACCGCGGTGCGCGACACGGCCACGATGGCGCGTTATGCGCAAGGGCACGTGGCCGGCCAACGCGCCGCGGGCGGCAGCCTTCTCGCCGCGGGCGGGCACTTCCAGGTCATCGAGGGCGAGTGGGGCGCAGGCACCAGGGAGGCGCGGCGCATCGTGCTGCAGCGCTGGCCCTCGATGGCGGCGTTTCGCGCCTGGTACGACTCGGCCGACTACCGCCCCTGGCGCGACCTGCGCTGGAGCGCCGCGCAAGCCGACATGGCGCTGCTGGAGGGGCTGAGCGAGGCGCAGAAGAGCGAGCGGCACATCCCCTGACGGGCATGCCGGCCCGGTGAGGCGCGCACTGCCGGGCTCGGGTCAGGCCCGTTCGGCCACCCACCCCTTCACGCTCGCCAGCGCCTTGGGCAGCGCGGCGGCATCGGTGCCGCCGGCCATGGCCATGTCGGCCTTGCCACCGCCCTTGCCGCCGACCTGCTGGGCGACGAAGTTGACGAGCTCGCCGGCCTTCACCTTGCCCACGCTGTCGGCGGTGACGCCGGCGGCGATCTGCACCTTGCCGCCCTCCACCGCGGCCAGCACGATGGCCGCCGTCTTGAGCTTGTTCTTCAGCTGGTCCATGGTCTCGCGCAGCGTCTTCGCGTCGGCGCCGGGCAGCATGGCGGCGAGCACCTTGATGCCGTTCACGTCCACGGCCTGCGAGAGCATGTCGTCGCCCTGGGCGCTCGCGAGCTTGCCCTTGAGCGCAGCCACTTCCTTCTCGAGCGTGCGCACCTGCTCCAGCACCGCGGCGACGCGGCCGCCCACCTCGGCGGGCGTCACCTTCAGCGCGCCGGCCACGCCGGCCACCGTGCTCTCCAGGCCCTGCAGGTAGGCGAGTGCATTGCCGCCCGTCACCGCCTCGATGCGGCGGATGCCGGCGGCGATGCCGCCCTCGGCGACGATCTTGAAGAGGCCGATGTCCCCGGTGCGCTGCACGTGCGTGCCGCCGCACAGCTCGCGGCTCGAGCCGATATCGAGCACGCGCACCGTCTCGCCGTACTTCTCGCCGAACAGCATCATGGCGCCGGTCTTCTGCGCCTCCTCCAGCGGCAGCACGCGCGCCAACGTGGCGGCGTTGGCCAGGATCTCGGCGTTCACGAGCGCCTCGATCTTGGCCACCTGCGCATCGGTGACCGGTGCGTTGTGGCTGAAGTCGAAGCGCGTGCGCTCAGGCGTAACGAGCGAGCCCTTCTGCTGCACGTGCGCGCCCAGCACTTCGCGCAGTGCCTTGTGCATCAGGTGCGTGACGCTGTGGTTGCGCATGGTGCGCGCGCGCTGCTCGCCGTCGACGCGCGCGACGAAGCCGTCGCCCACCTCGACCTCGCCCTCGACGATGCGGCCCTGGTGGCCGTGCACCGCCGCCTGCACCTTCACCGTGTCTTCGACGACGACGCGCGCGCGCGGGTTGCGCAACTCGCCGGTGTCGCCGACCTGGCCGCCGCTCTCGGCATAGAAGGGCGTGTGGTCGAGCACGATGACCACGTCGTCACCGGCCTTGGCCTGGTTGACGGACGTGCCGTCGACATAGATCGCCAGCACCTTGCTGTGTTCGCACACCAGGTGCTCGTAGCCGTGGAAGGCGGTGTCCGCGCCCTGGTATTCCAGGCCCGCGGCCATCTTGAACTTGGCACTGGCGCGCGCCTGCTCGCGCTGGCGCTGCATGGCGGCGTTGAAGCCGGCTTCGTCGACCGACACGCCGCGCTCGCGGCACACATCGGCGGTGAGGTCGAGCGGGAATCCGAAGGTGTCGTGCAGCTTGAAAGCGGTGTCGCCGTCGATGACCTTGGCGCCCGAGGCCAGAGAGCCTTCGAGGATCTCCATGCCGTTGGCGATGGTCTGGAAGAAGCGCTCCTCCTCCTGCTTCAACACGTCGGTCGTGCGCGCCGCCGCGCGCGCCAGTTCGGGGTAGACCTCGCCCATCTCGGCCACGAGCGGCATCACGAGCGTGTGAAAGAACGGCTTGCGCGCGCCGAGCTTGTAGCCGTGGCGGATGGCGCGGCGCGTGATGCGGCGAAGCACGTAGCCGCGGCCCTCGTTGCCAGGGATCACGCCGTCGGTGATGGTGAAGCTCGTGGCGCGGATGTGGTCGGCGATCACCTTCAATGAGGGCGAATCCGCCGGCACGTTCTTGCCACCAGCGTACTCCACCGCGTTCTTCGCCGCCGCCAGCAGACGCGCGAACAGGTCGATCTCGTAGTTGCTGTGCACGTGCTGCAGCACCGCGGCCAGGCGCTCGAGGCCCATGCCGGTGTCCACGCTCGGCTTGGGCAGCGGGTGCATCACGCCGTCTTCGGTGCGGTTGAACTGCATGAAGACGTTGTTCCAGATCTCGATGTAGCGGTCGCCGTCCTGCTCGGGGCTGCCGGGCGGGCCACCGGCCACGTCGGGACCGTGGTCGTAGAAGATCTCGCTGCAGGGGCCGCAGGGGCCGGTGTCGCCCATCATCCAGAAGTTGTCGGACATGTAGCGCGCGCCCTTGTTGTCGCCGATGCGCACGATGCGCTCGGCGGGCAGCCCGATCACGTCCTTCCAGATGGCGTAGGCCTCGTCGTCCTCGGCGTACACCGTGGCCCAGAGCTTGTCCTTGGGCAGCTTGAAGTGCACGGTGAGCAACTCCCACGCGTACTGGATGGCGTCGCGCTTGAAGTAGTCGCCGAAGCTGAAATTGCCCAGCATCTCGAAGAACGTGTGGTGGCGGGCCGTGTAGCCCACGTTCTCGAGGTCGTTGTGCTTGCCGCCGGCGCGGATGCACTTCTGGCTGGTGGCGGCGCGCGAGTAGGGCCGCTTCTCGAAGCCGAGGAAGACGTCCTTGAACTGGTTCATCCCCGCGTTGGTGAACAGCAGCGTCGGGTCATCGCCAGGCACCACGGGGCTCGAGGCCACCACGGCGTGGCCCTTGCTCTCGAAGAACTTCAGGAAGGTGGAGCGGATGTCGGCCAGTTTCATGGGCGGCTTCAAGGGCGAAGTTCGTGGATCTGCCTGCGCGCGAAGGGCGCCTCGGGCAAGACCCGGGATTATCGCAGCGGGGTCTGTGCGCGCCGGCCGGTCTTGCTATCGTGCGATCTCGTTGACCCGGAGTGCCCACCGATGGACATGAAGAACACGCCCCTTTCGACGCTGGCCGACCCGAGCCTGCTCAAGACCGACAGTCTCGTCAACGGCGAGTGGGTTGCGGGCGGGGGCCGCTTCGACGTGCGCGACCCGGCCACCGGCCTGCTGTTGGCGCAGGTGGCCAACCTTGGCGCCGCCGGCGCGGAGGCGGCCATCGCCGCCGCCGACAAGGCCTGGGCCGGCTGGCGCCGCAAGACAGCCAAGGAGCGCGCCGCGGTGATGATGAAGTGGTTCCACCTCATGCACCAGCACGCCGACGACCTGGCGCGCATCATGACCGCCGAGCAGGGCAAGCCGCTCGCCGAGGCCAAGGGCGAGGTGGTCTACGGCGCCAGCTTCGTCGAGTGGTTCGCCGAGGAGGCGCGGCGCGTCTACGGCGAGACCATCCCCACCACCGACAACAACAAGCGCTTTCTCGCCATCAAGCAGCCGATCGGCGTGTGCGCGGCCATCACGCCCTGGAACTTCCCGATCGCGATGATCACGCGCAAGGTGGCGCCGGCACTGGCCGCCGGCTGCCCGGTGATCATCAAGCCGGCCGAGCAGACGCC
>JALHOU010000368.1 GCA_022842825.1 Rubrivivax sp. | reverse complement strand
CGGTGCGCACCGGCGAAAGCGTGCCGGCGGCGGTGGACATCGACAGCATCCACCTTGTGGCCACCTGAAGCGCCCGCGCCCGTGCGCGGGCCGGCGTTTGCACGCGGGAGCACGGCGTGAGCACGGCCGTGCTTTTCGCGCTGGTGTCGATGGCCTTTGCCGGCATCAACGACGTGGTGTTCAAGCGCTATGCACTGAGCACACGCGCGCGCGGCACCTACGTCTTTGGCATCGGCGTCGTCTGGGGGCTCATCAACCTGAGCGCAGCTGCGTGGCTGGCCGGCACCGACGAGGCGCTGCGCTGGAGCGCACTCGGCGTCTGGGTGGGGCTGGCCGGCGGCGTGCTGCTGGCGGCTTCCAACCTCGCATTCATCGAGAGCCTGACGCGCATCCCCGTGGGCTTGGGCGCGACGATCTACCGGCTCAACACCCTCGGCGTGGTGCTGCTGTCGGTGCTGCTGCTGGGTGAGTCCTTGGGCTGGCTCAGATTCACCGGTTTTCTGCTCGGCGTGGCGGCCGTGCTGCTGCTTTACGAACGCGGTGGCAATACGCGCGCGGTGGCGATGGCCTTCGTCGGCCTCGCGATCGGCGCGTCTCTGCTGCGCGCGCTCTTTGCCGTGCTCGCCAAGTGGGCGGTGCTGGCCGGTGCCGATGCGCGCACGATCCTCGTCGTGGCGCCGCTGGCGTGGATCGTCATCGGCGTGCTCTACGCCCGCTGGCGCGAAGGCCGCTTCCGCATCACGCCCGAGAAGGCGCGCTACGCCGTGGTCTCGGGCACGCTCATCGCCTTCGTCGCCGGCGGGCTGATGCTGGCCGTGGCGCAAGGCGACGCGAGCCTGGTGGTGCCGATTGCCAACCTGTCGTTCGCCGTCTCGCTGCTGATCTCCGCAGGCCTCGGGATGGAGCGGCTGCAGTGGCGCAAGGTGGCGGCGCTGGCGCTGGCGGCGCTGTCGCTGTTCGCGTTGGTGCGGGAGTGAAACGTTCCTCCGACCTGACGCAGGGCTTCGTCTCGCGCCGAAGCGCACGCTGTTGGTGGCGCAGCAGCCGTCAAGCGCGGCTCGACGTGACCTGACTGGCCCTATTTCGAGGGGTGCCGCTGGGCATCAGGCCTCGCCACGCTCATCGCGCCTTCGAGGTCGCGCCAGAGGTCACCCACATCTTCGATGCCAACGCTGAGTCGAAGCAGCGCAGGCGGCAGATGCTCCTGGCCCGGGATCGCCGCCCGGCGCTCCATCGTCGATTCAACCGCCCCCAGGCTGGTGGCGTGCCGCACGAGCCGGACGTTCCTGCAGACCGCGTCGGCCGTCGCGGCGCCACCCAGGACATCAAACGAGAGGATGGTGCCGAAACCCTTGAGCACGCGCTTGGCCGTGGCGTGGGTCGGGTGCGACGGCAATCCGGGATAGCGCACGCGCTCCACCAGGGCATGCCGCTCGAGCCGTTCGGCCAGCACCATCGCCGAGTTCTGTGCCCGCTGCAGGCGCAGCGCCATCGTGCGCGCACCGCGCACCGCCAGGAAGCACTCCAGCGTGCCCGGCGTCGCCCCGGCGAGTTCGCGGGACTTCCTGAGGGCATGCCAGAGCGGGTCGTCCCGCGTCGTCGCCACGCCGGCCAGAAGATCGGAGTGCCCGCCGATGAACTTCGTCGCCGACTGAAGCGACACGGTGGCGCCGAAGTCCAGCGGCCGCTGGTTCAACGGGGTCGCGAAGGTGTTGTCCACGGCCACGATGGCACCGGGCCTGCGTGGCGCCGCGCAGATGGCTTGCAGATCCGCCACGCCCAGCAACGGGTTCGATGGCGACTCGAGCCAGACGAGGTCGGCCTGCGCGCAGGCGCGGATCCAGCCCGTCGTGTCGTCCAGGGCGATGCGCTGGATCGCCCAGCGACCCCGCTGTTCGCCAGCGGCAGCCAGGCCGGCCACCCCCTGGTAGCAGTCATCCGGCAGCACGACGATGGAACCCGCCGGCATCTGATCGAAGACCGCGGCGATGGCGGCCATGCCCGAAGCGAATGCCACGGCCTGGCCCGACTCCAGGCCACCGACCAGTTCCTCCAGCGCCTGCCAGGTCGGCGTGCCGTCGTCGCGCGAATACTCGCGCGCGCCGCCGATGATGAAGTTCGAGGCCGGAACGAGCGGGACGTTCAGCGGCGCGCCGGGTTCGGAGGCACGACCCGCCGTGACGAGCCAGGATTCGAGCGTGAGTTCGTCGGAGTGCGGATGCACGGAAGCTGCCTTTCGGAAGGGTGTCGCCGCGCGCGCGCTCAGCCGGGATCGCGCATGCGCCGCGCCAGTTCGGCATGTCCACGTTCGCCGAGCACCGCGGCGGCGTTGAGCCGGTCGCGCGCTTCCCGGTTCTGGCCGAGCTTGGACTTGCCCACCAGCGCGGTGAGGGTCACCTCGATGCCGACGATGTTGCGCAGCATGCTGTCGATGTACTCCGGCGCCGAATCCGTCATCTTCCAGGGCCTGGGCTCGTCGGCCTCGTGCTGCCTTGTCAGGCGCGCCACCAGGCCGCGCACGAAGCGCTCGTCGTCGTGCACGGTGAGCGTGCCATGCGCGTGGACCACCTCGTAGTTCCAGGTCGGCACCTGGCGGTGCGACTCGTGCTTGCTCGGGTACCAGCTGGGCGAGATGAACGCCTCGGCACCGCGAAAGACCACCATCACCGGCGACCCGGTGGCGCATTGTTGCCACAACGGGTTGGCACGCGCCACATGCGCCGTCAAGGTGCCCAGCGGGCCAGGGGTGGGGTTGAACTCGAACGGGATGTGGTCCGCATCGAGGCCGTCACCGCCCTGCCGCACCAGCATGCCCAAGGGGTGCTCGCGGATGATCCGATGCAGCGCGGCAGGGTCAGGCACGGCAAAGTGGGCGGGGATGTACATGGTGCGACCGATCGTGGTGGGTCCAGGTGCGAGCGGAGGACGGCTGACGGCCGACTATTGACCGCCACCGGCACAATGACAAGGTCCAGTCCTGGAGATTTTCAATGGTCCAGTTGAAGGCACCGCCGGCGGCCCGGCATCCGGGTGCCACGGGTGCGGGCCGGCGCATCTACGATCTGCTGCGCACGCAGATCGTCAACGGCACGCTGCCACTGGGGGCGCGGGCCCCTTCCACCCGGGCCCTGGCGGCGGAACTCGGCGTCTCGCGCACGACCGTCACTGCGGTCTACGAACAACTGGCGGCGGAGGGCTTCCTGGTCACGGCGGCCGGGCGTGCGGCTCGCGTGGCCAGCGCGATGGCGCCCCGCGCCTCGGCACCCGTCGGACGCGGCAGCCGGGCGGTCGCGCCGCTGTCGGCGTTCGGACGCCGCGTCGAGAAGATGGTTCTCTCGGCATTGCCGGATGCGCTGCCGGCGGCGGTCGACTTCCTCTACGGCGCGATTGCCACGCAGGACTTTCCGGCACTGGGCTGGCGGCGCGCTTACCTTGCGGCCCTGATGAGCCCGCCTTCGCGCCTGTACTACGCGCCGCCCGAAGGCGACGCCGCACTGCGCCGCGCGCTGCAAGGCTACCTCGGTCGCGCGCGTGGGCTGCACTGCGACGCCGAGCAGATCGTCATCGTGCATGGCTCGCAGCAGGCCATCGACCTGTGCGCGCGCGCGCTGCTGGATGCGGACGACGCCTTTGTCTTCGAGGACCCCGGCTACTTGATGGCACGGCGCTGCTTCGAGGCCACTGGCGCGCGTCTGCTGCCGGTCCCGGTGGATGCCCATGGCCTGGACACCGGGCGCCTGCCCCGGAACACCCGCATCCGCCTGGCCTACGTGACGCCGTCCCACCAGTTTCCGCTGGGCGGCACCCTTCCCATCGGCAGGCGCCAGGCTTTGCTGGGCTGGGCGCGGCGGCAGCGGGCCTGGGTGATCGAAGACGACTACGACGGCGAGTTCCGCTACGGCCAGCGGCCGATCGATGCCCTGCAGGCCATCGACACCGACGGCCGCGTCATCTACATCGGTACCTTCTCCAAGGCGTTGTCACCGCAAATGCGGCTGGGCTACCTGGTGCTCCCTGCGTCGCTGGTGGGCGCCTTCCGGCAGGCCAAGCGGCTGACCGACCGCCATGCCCCCGTGCTGGAGCAACGAGTGCTGGCGTCGCTGATCGACAGCGGCGCCTACGAGCGCCACGTGCGCCGGATCCGGCGCGAGAACGAACGCCGCCGCGCCACCCTGCTGGGCGCGATCGCGCGCTGGATGCCCGACGCCACGCTGGTG
>JALHOU010000367.1 GCA_022842825.1 Rubrivivax sp. | reverse complement strand
GCGCAGGCGAGCAGGTCGGCGAACGGTGCCTCGCACACCGGCACCGCGCGCGCGCCATAGGAGGCGAGCGCGTCGTCGCTGGCGCCGGTGCCGGTGCCTCCGAGGCCGGGGCCGCAGCCGCCGATGACGAAGGCGCCGAGGCAGGCGAGCAGCCCGGTGCGCAGCGCCGCCGGGAGCCGCCGCGCCATCGCGAGCGGGTGGCGCAACCAGGTCGCGACGGGGGCCACCCAGCCCCGGGTCGAAGGGCCAGTCGCCTGTTCGCGCTTGTCTTCCACGTTCACTCCTGCGCTTCGCTGTAGAAGTAGACACCGAAGCGCGCGCGCTGGCGGCGTTCGGTGGCCGGCAACGCCTGGTCGGCGTCGAAGGATTGCTGCGCGGTGCCCATCACCTCGCGCATCGCCACTTTCCAGGCGGCCACGCCCACCTGGGACAACCGCCGCGCAGACTCTTCGCTGATGTCGTCGACGAAGACGGCCTGCTCGAGGAAGTTGGCCTCGCCGCGCAGGTTGGCCACCGCCGCGGCGGTGTGGTCGTGCACGTTGGCCGCGAAGAGCGCGGCCATCTCGCCGAAGCCGCGCTTGGGCGCAAAGCCCTCGGCGAGCAGGCGCACGCCCTCAGGCGACTCTTCGGCGACGCCCAGGCGCAGCAGCTCGTCGAGCACGGCGCGCGGGCGCACGTCCCGGCTGACGCTCTCGACGAGGTGGTCGAAGCTGCCCGGCTCACCGGTCCCTCGGGCCAGCATGCGCGGGTGGCCGCCGCGGTCGAGGTAGCGGCGCTCGTGCATCCAGCGGCCCACCACTTCGGAGGCCAGGCTCCGCGGGGCTTCTGTCGTTGCCGACGCGCTGCGCGCGCCCGTGTTCGCCGGGGCTTCGCGCGTGAGCGTGCGCACGTCGCGGCGGTGCACGCCCGAGAGCAGGGTGAGCGCGCTGTCGGTGCTGGGCATGCCGCGCCGTTGCAGCTCGCGCCGGGCTTCGTCGAGGAACACCTGCTTCAGCGCCGCCGCCAAGGCCGGGTAGGTGATGCCGTGGTGCACGAGCAGCCGCACGAGCGGGCGCAGCGCGTGCAGCACGCGCGCGAGCACCGCCCCGGATTCGCCGGGCGCCTTCATCTCGGGCGGGGCTGCCATCGCGCGCTTCGACCAGGTCGGCCGAGCCCGCGCGGATGGCGCATCTGGCACCTGCGGCGCATGGGTGGTTGACAGATGGGCAACATGTGGGACATTATCCCACGTCATCGACGACGCCGCAAGCCTGCCACCGCGCTCGTTGCCCATCAGGGAGTCGCAACCATGCTTTCCTCTCACCGTCACCGGTCCGACCCACGGGGCCTCTTCGCGCCGCGCCCCGTGGCCCTCGGCCTCCTGCTGGGCCTGCTCGCTGCCTGCGGCGGTGGCGGTGGCGAGGAGCCGCCCAAGGGCGGTGCCGGCACGCCGGCGCTGAAGGTCAGCGAACCCGGCGACCTCACCAGCTACGTGCAGCGGGTGCTGCGCGAACGCGCGGCGCAACGGCAGGCGGGCCAGGCGCCGGTCGACGCCATCGGCACCGTGGCGCCGCTGCCGGTCGGCGCCGCCGCGCCCGCCGCCAGCCCGACGTTCTCGCGCTCGCTGACCCAGGAACGCGATGTCGACGAACCCGACCTGCTGAAGACCGACGGCACGCACCTGTTCAGCCTCGACCTGCAGGACGGCGCGAAGCCGTTGCTGCGCACCACGCGCCGCCTCGCCTCGAGCGCGCTGGAAGAGCGCGCCGCCGTGGCGCTGGCGCTCGGCGGTGCCACGGCGCTTTCGCCGCGCGGGCTCGTCATGGGCAGCGACGGCCAGTCACTCGCCGTCGCCAGCGAGGGCTGGGCCGGCGTTGTCGGCAACCCCTGTGTCGACATCTGCCCGCCCGCGCTCGTGCTGCCCGGCCCGGTGTGGGTGCGCAACCTCGTGGCGGTGGAGCGCTTCGGCGTGGCCGACCCGGCGCGGCCGGGCGCCACCGCACGGCTGGAGTTCGACGGCCGCCTCGTCGATGCGCGCCGCGTCGGCGACCATCTCGTGCTCGTGAGCGAGTACCAGCCGATGCTGGCGGCCGACCAGCTGCCGGCGAATGCGCCGCCGGCAGACCGCGAAGCCGCCATCGCGGCCACGCGCGGCGCCGACCTGCTGCCGCGCCGGCGCCTGGCCAACGGCGACACGTTGCGCCTGCTTGGCGAGACGGAATGCTGGGTGCAGCCGGCCAACGCCTCGCTGGCGCTCTCCGTCACCACCATCACCGTGCTCGACCTGCGTGCGGGCGACCTCGCGCCGGCGAGCCGCTGCTTCATCGGCGGCACCGAGGCGCTGTACATGACGCCGCAGTCGATCTACCTGGCGAGCACGCGCTGGCTCTACACCACGGTGGGGGGCGTGTGGCGCTATCCCCCGACGATCCGCACCGACATCCACAAGTTCGGCTTCGAGGCGGGGCGCCTGAGCTACCGCGCCAGCGGCGAGGTCGAAGGCCACCTCGGCTGGGACGCGCAGCGCAAGTCCTACCGGCTCGGCGAGCACGAGGGCCTGCTGCGCGTGCTCACCTTCACCGGCGGCGCCGGCTGGGCCAACCTGGCCGACGCGACGACGACGCCTCCCTCACCGGCCACGCTCACCGTGCTGCGCGAGGGGATGGGCACCCAGGGCGGCACGCTCGCGGTGGTGGCGACACTGCCCAACACACGCCGGCCCGAGCCGCTCGGCAAGCCCGGCGAACAGGTGCATGGCGTGCGCTTTGCCGGCGCGCGCGGCTACGTGGTCACCTTCCGCCAGGTCGACCCGCTCTACGTGCTCGATCTCGCTGACGCTGCCGATCCGCGCGTGGCCGGCGTGCTCGAGGTGCCGGGCTTCTCCGACCATCTCGTGCCGCTGTCGGACCGCTTGCTGCTGGGCGTGGGCAAGGCGGCCGATACCGCAGGGCGCGCCGCCGGCGTGAAGGTCTCGTTGTTCGACGTCGCCGACGCCGCGCGTCCGCGCGAGCTGGCGAGCCAGACCTACGGCAGCGCCGGCAGCCAGAGCGGGCTCGACGCCTCACGGCAGGGTCTGGCGCTGCTGAGCAACGGCCAGACGATGCGCCTGTCGCTGCCGCTCTTCCTGGTCGACGCCGGCTTCACCAACCCAAGCGAGCGCCTGCAGCGTTTCGAGGTCGACCTTGGAAGCGGCGCCTTGCGCGCCAAGCCGCAGATCACGCCGCCGCCCGGCACGCCCGCCGGCGGGCTGGCGACGCAGCGCAGCGCGCTCATCGGCGAGAACGTCTATTGGCTGGTCGGCGGGCGCCTCGCGGCCAACGACTGGTAGCGGGAAGCAACGCCGGCAGCGGCGGGCCGATGGCCCCCCGGCCCTTCTGCTCCTGCGCGCCGTCAGTGCCCGTCAGCGCCGCCCGGCGCTCAGGCCGCGGCCACGGCGCGCATGAACGCCGCCAGGCGGCCGGTATCCAGCCGCCCCTCGCTGCGCACGCCGCTGCACAGGTCCACGCCGTGCGGCTGCACGCGCTCCACCGCCCGGGCCACGTTGCCGGCGCGCAGGCCGCCGGCCAGCCACAAGGGCAGCGGAAACACGGCATCGCGGATGCGCCGGCTGACCGCCCAGTCGTGCGTGCGCCCGGTGCCGCCCAGCTCCTTCACCGCAAGCGCCGGATTGCCGGAGTCGAGCAGCAGCGCATCGACATGCGGTGCGGCTTCCTCCACCTCGGCCAGCACGCTTTCGTCCGTGACATGGATCACCTGCACCAGCTCGACGCCGGGGCAGAGCGACCGCAGCTCGCGCAACTCGCGAGGCGGTACATGGTCGACCAGCTGCAGCGTCGTCGTGCCGCAGAAGGCATGCTGCGCGGCGATCTCCACGGCGCGCGTGCGCGAAGTCAGCAGGAACGTGCGCACCGGCTCGGTGCGCATCGCGGCGGCGACCTCGGCCACCCGTTCGTTGCTGACCACGCCCGGGCCGCTCGGCATGGCCGAAACAAGGCCCAGCGCCGCGGCGCCATGCGCCAGTGCGAGGCGTGCCTCCTCGACGCTGGCGATGCAGCAGATCTTGACGGCGACCGGCAAGGAATGCGAAGAGCCCACTCAGTTGCCCGTGCCGGTGCTGCCCGGCTGCGGGTCGCGCACGGGGGGCGTACCGGCACCGGGCACGCCGAGCTTGCGCGCGGTTTGGTCCACTGCCTCGCCGGCACGGCGCGCGCCCCGCTCCACGGCGCTGCTGGCGCGGCGCACGCCGCTCGCCGTCGC
>JALHOU010000366.1 GCA_022842825.1 Rubrivivax sp. | reverse complement strand
GGTCACCACCTTCACGCTGGCCTGGGCGCGCCGCACCGTGGCCACGCACAAGCCCCTCGGCCGCCCGTTGGGCACCGGAGAGCCGGCGTGATCCATGCCTTACCGCTTCAGCCACGGCAGCGCCAGGGCCGCAACGGCGCGCGCTACTCGAACCTGTACCAGCGCCTGCTCGCCAACACCGAGGAGCCCGAGCACGACGCCGGCTGCTGGCCCTGGACGGGCAAGCGCGGCGGCGGCAGCTACCCGCGCTTCAACCTCTGGGTGCCCGGCCTGCAACGCCGCGTCACGCTGCAGGCACACATCGCCCTGTGGACATGGCTGCACGCCGAGCCCACCGACATCGACGAGTTCTACCTGCAGTACCGCACCGTCGTCAACAGCGGCCTGCAGCTCGACCACCTCTGCGTCACGGCCACCTGCGTGTGCCCCGACCACGTCGACCTGTGCACGCCGCTCGAAAACATCCGTCGCCGCGACGACCGCCGCGCGCTGCGCCACCACTTCGCCAAGGCCGCCTGACATGCCGCGCATCGTCGCCCCCCAGATCACGCCCGCCAAGCACCGCCGACCTGCCGCCGCCGCCCCGGCCGGCCTCGAGCACCTGGCCGCCACCATGGCCCGCATCGCCGACCGCGCCGTCATCGGCGACATCGAAGGCGAGGCCGTCCGCGTTGGCGACAGCCACGACCGCTGCTACGACGTGCGCCCGATGCTCGACAAGCACGAGCACAGCGCCGAGAGCATCGACATGTTCAGCGAGGCCCTGGCCTACGCCATCACCCGCGGCCTGGTCGTGCCCAGCGAAGGCACCCCCTGGCTGGTGCGGATCGTCACCCGGCCCTGAGCCACCACAAGGGAGAGAGAACACATGGCCACCACCGCCACCGGTACCGAGGCGCGCGTCTGCGCCGACATCGCCAGACGCCAGCAGCTTGGCGTTGCCAAGTACGGCCGCACCGTCGAGGCCAACCCCCTGCAGCTGCGCGAGTGGCTGCAGCACGCCTATGAAGAGGCGCTCGACCAGGCCATCTATCTGCGCCGAAGCATCGAAGAGCTCGACGCCATCACCGGCCGGCGCTGAGCTGGCTTTCACCACGCACCTCCATTGAGGAGTCACACGCATGCATCTGCAAGACCTGCCCGCGCTCGGCGCGGCTCTCGATGCCGGCATCTTCGCCGGCCTCACCACCAAGCCCGACGGCACGCACTGCGCCGTCGTGCTGCTGGCCGACAAGCCCGGCGGCAAGCTCACCTGGCAGCAGGCCGTGGAGTGGGCCCAGAGCGTGCAGGGCGAGCTGCCCAGCCGCCCGGTGAGCGCCCTGCTCTTCGCCAACGCGCGCGACCAGTTCGAGCGCGCCTGGCACTGGACCAGCGAAACGGACGAAGACGACGGCTCGTACGCCTGGGGCCAGGACTTCTACGACGGCAGCCAGAGCGACAGCCACAAGAGCTACGAGGGCCGCGCCCGAGCCGTCCGCTTGATTCCCCTCGCCCTTTGATCCTTCGATCCTTCAAGAGAGACCCATCGATGACCACCACCCTCCACGACCACAAGGGCGCGCTCATGGCGGCCGCGGCCGCGTTCGCAGACGCCTGCACGAGCGAGGCGATCCGTCGCACCGCCGGCGTCGAGCTGCGCCGCGGCGAGCGCTACGCCGGCGTGCTGCTCAACGAAGACGGCACGCCCAGCCACCACCTGGTGCTCCTGCCCGGCGATGCCGAAGACGTCACCTGGCAGGCCGCGCTCGACTGGGCCAAGCAGGCCGGCGGCGAGCTCCCCAGCCGCCGCGAGCAGTCGCTGCTGTTCGCCAACGCCAAGAGCGCCTTCGAGGAGGCGTGGTACTGGTCCGGCGAGGCCCACGAGAACGGCTCGTGCGCCTGGTACCAGGACTTCTACTACGGCATCCAGAACGACCTCCACAAGAGCTACGAGGGCCGCGCCCGAGCCGTCCGCAGAGTCGCGGCTTGATCCTTCAGTCCTTCTCTGAGCCTTGATCCACACCGACCTGCCCATCTACCGCACCGGGGTGCAGCTGATGCAGCTCGCCGTCCAGGTGCAGGTGCAGCTTCCCCGCGAGGTCAAGCGCCACCTGGGCGACAAGATCTCCGCGCACTGCATGTCGATGCTCGACGAGATGGCCCTGGCCAACGCCACGCAGCGCGAGCAGCGCACCGCGCACATCGAGCAGCTGCTCACGCACCAGCGTGCGGTGACGGTGCTGCTGCGCGTGGGCCATGACGCCCGCTACGTCTCGCACGGCCTGTGGGCGCAGTCGGTGCAGTTGCTGGGCAGCATCGGCAAGCAGGGCGGTGGCTGGCTCAAGAAGACCACCACGAACAGGGCGCCTGCAGCATGACGGTCAAGGCCCTCATGCCCGTGCGCACAGTGAATCTGGTCGCGCCGCTGGCCCACGAAGCCACCGCCATGTGCACCACGGAGACCGCTGCCGCCGTGCAGGCCCGGCCCGGCACAGCCTGCCCGCTGATCGGCCCGCGCCTTCGGCCTGCAGGTGTTGATAGCGCGACATCGGCTCGTACGCCTGGAACCAGAACTTCAACAACGGCAACCAGAACAACAACCACAAGAGCTACGAGGGCCGCGCCCGAGCCGTCCGCAGATCCTGACCTGTTCGAGCGCCTGGTGCTGGCATACCTCGACTGCCGCCGCACCAAGCGCAACACCCCGAGCGCCCTTGCGTTCGAGGCCCAGCTTGAGCACCACCTGCTCGAGCTCCACGACGAGCTGCAGGCCGGCGCCTGGCGCCCAGGCCGCAGCATCTGCTTCGTCATCACCCACCCCAAGCCGCGCGAGGTGTGGGCCGCCCAGTTCCGCGACCGGGTGGTGCACCACCTGCTCTACAACCGCATCGCGCCTCGTTTCCACGCCGCGTTCACGGCCGACACCTGCGCCTGCATCCCCGGCCGCGGCACGCTCTACGGCGCTCGCCGGCTCGAGCACCAGGTGCGCAGCGTCACGGCCAACTGGTCGCGCCCGGCCTGGTACCTCAAGTGCGACCTGGCCAACTTCTTCGTGGCGATCGACAAGCACGTGCTGCTCAGGCAGCTCGAGCGCCGCGTGCACGAGCCCTGGTGGATGCGCCTGGCCGAGACCGTGCTCATGCACGACCCACGCGGCGACGTCGAGGTTCGCGGCCGCGCCGCCGAGCTGCGCCTCGTGCCCCCGCACAAGAGCCTGTTCAACGCGCCGGCCGACACCGGCCTGCCCATCGGCAACCTGAGCAGCCAGTTCTTCGCCAACGTGCTGCTCGACGAGCTCGACCAGCGCGTCAAGCACCGCCTGCGCGCGCCGCACTACGTGCGCTACGTCGACGACTTCATCCTGCTGCACGAGGCGCCCGCCTGGCTCACCGCCGCGCACCGCGACCTCGAGGCCTGGCTGCCCGAGCAGCTGCACTGCCGCCTCAACCCGCGCAAGACCATCCTGCAGCCGGTGAGCCGCGGCGTCGACTTCGTCGGCCACGTCATCAAGCCCTGGCGGCGCACCACGCGCCGCGGCACCGTGGCCCGCGCGATCGCGCGCCTGCAGGCCCTGCAGCGCACCCCTGAGCGCGACCGCCTAACGGTGCGCCAGCTCGCCAACAGCTACCTCGGCCTGCTCCGCCAGGCCAGCCACAGCCACCACGACCGCGCTCGTCTCGCCAATGCCGTGCGAGACCTGGGCCACTCCATCAACGGCAGCTTCACCAAGGCCTACGCATGACCGACCGCACCATCATCGAGATCCCGCTCGACGAGCTGCACGACAGCCCGTTCAACCCGCCCAACCGGGCCACGCTGGCCATTGACGAGCTGGCGGCCAGCATCCGGGCCGAGGGCCGCGTGCACTCGCCGCTGCTGGTGCGCCCGCGCACGGCCGGCGGCTTCGAGATCGTCTTCGGCCACCGCCGCCGCTACGGCGCCGAGGCCGCCGGCCTGGCCACCGTGCCCGCCGAGGTGCGCGCCATGAGCGACGTCGAGGCCCGCAGCGCCCAGGCCGCCGAGAACGTGCAGCGCGAGAACCTCAAGGCGCTGGAAGAGGCCGAGGCCTACCAGGCCATGATCGACAGCGACAACCTCACCGCCGA
This sequence comes from Rubrivivax sp., assembly GCA_022842825.1. Taxonomy (GTDB): domain Bacteria; phylum Pseudomonadota; class Gammaproteobacteria; order Burkholderiales; family Burkholderiaceae_C; genus Rubrivivax. The sequence continues at coordinate 165 of JALHOU010000366.1, read as the reverse complement.
AGACGTGGCCAAGGCCATCGGCAAGAGCCGCAGCCACGTCTACGGCCGCCTGCGCCTGCTCAGCCTGTGCCACCAGGTGCGCGAGGCGCTCAAGAGCGGCGAGGTGCAGGGCGAGGTGGCCCTGCTCATCGCCCGCGTGGGCGACGAGAAGATGCAGGGCAAGGC
>JALHOU010000365.1 GCA_022842825.1 Rubrivivax sp. | reverse complement strand
GGCGCTCGCCCCCGCCCTGCCGGCGGCGGCGGCCGGGGCCGGCGCACCGAGCGCAAAGCCCCACGCCCATGCGGCCGGCAGCAGGAAGTAGGCGTACCACAGCGGGTACTCGAGCAGGCTGTGCAGGCCGATCATCAGCACCATCACCACGCCGGCACGCGCGCCGGCACCGCCGGCGTCGCCGACCGGGGCGCACCAGGCGGCGCGCGCGGCGCGCCACAGGGCCGCCAGCAGCAGGGCCATCACCAACGCGGCCAGGGGCAGGCCGAGTTCCACCGCGAGCTGCAGCGGCAGGTTGTGCGTGTGGTCGAAGAACGCCTTGGGCCGGTTGTTGAACGGGGTGAGCGTCCACGCGAAGTTGAACTCGCCGAAGCCGACCCCGGCCCAGGGCGACTCGCGGATGAGGGCGAGCGTGTGCGACCAGATGGCAAAGCGCGCGCTCGAGATGTCGGCACCCGCGGCCGCGTCCTCGGCCACGCGTACCGCACCGCCGAAGGTGCTTTGCGAGAGCGTGGCCCACTGGTCCATGCCGAACCACGCGAGCGCATAGAACAGCGGCGCGGCCAGCAGCAGCCAGCGCGTGCGCGGCGCGAGCCTGCGATCGACGGCGCCCCACACGGCGAGCAGCAGCACGCTGAGCAGCCCGGTGCGCGAGGCCGTGAGCACCACGCCGAAGACGAACAGCGCCACCAGCGCCCCGACGAGGCGACGCGAGAGCGCACCCAGCTCGGCCAGAGCGACGGCGGCGATGGCCGACCACAGCAGCAGGCTGCTGAGGTGGTTGGGCTGGCGCAGGTTGCCCACCGCACGCCCGGGCAGGCTGGACGAAGCGATGAAGTTGCCGTCGGCGAGGTCGGGCGCGAAGACCTGCACCATGGCCACCACCATGTTGAGCAGGCCCGCGACGACCCAGCCAGCGGCAAAGGCGACGAACAAGTCGGACGCGCGTTCGCTGCGCCCCGCCGCGGCGCCCGCGGCCGCGAGCAGCGCCGCGGCGACGATGAGCCCCAGGGCCGAGAGCATCAGGCTCGAAGGCAGGGCGCCCGGGCGCCATGACCACAGCACGCCCACGCCGACGAGAGCGAGCGCCCCGACGAGCCACGGCGCGCTCCGCCCCGCCGGCGCGCGCGGCGCGCAGACCAGCACGAACGAAGCCCACAAGGCCAGTGCCAGCGCCTGGTTGAGGAAGGTGGGGGAGGGCGAGACGTTGTAGGCCAGCAGCGAAGGCGCTGCGGCAGCGGCGGCGGCGAGGATCGCGACGGCGCGCAGCTCCCGGGGTGCGGTCGGGAGCGCTGCCGGGCCGTTGGGCGGGCGGTTGGGCGGGCCAGCGGGGGGGCCGGCCTTGGGGCGGGTTGTCGGGTCGGCCAACGGGCGTGCCTGCGGGCGGGCTTCGGGGTCGGCGGGCAATCGGCGCCAAGCGAGACAGAGGAACGAAGTGCGAATGCTACCCGCGCGAGCACCTCGGCCGGCGGCCCTAAAGTCCGCGATCCGCGTGCTCCACGGGATGGCCTACCGCATGAAGAATCGAGTCCTCGCGCTCCAGGTCCTGTTCGCCCTCTCGGGCTTCTGTGGCCTCATCTACGAGTCGATCTGGTCGCACTACCTGAAGCTCTTCGTTGGCCACGCGGCCTATGCGCAGTCGCTGGTTCTGGCCGTGTTCATGGGCGGCATGGGCCTGGGGGCGTGGCTGGTGTCGAGGTGGACCGCGCGCATCCCCAACCTGCTGTGGGGCTATGCACTCGTGGAACTGATCGTCGGCGCCACGGCGCTGGCGTTCCACCCGGCGTTCGGCGGCATCATGGGCTGGGCCTACGAGACCCTGCTGCCGGCGACCTGCGCGGCCGATGGTTTCTGCGCCTCGCAGTGGGCGCTGGCCACGCTGATGATCCTGCCGCAGTCCATGCTGCTGGGCACCACGTTTCCGCTGATGACGGGCGGCATCCTGCGCCTGGCGCCGCAGCTGCCGGGACGGCAGCTGGCGCTGCTGTACTTCCTGAACAGCATCGGCGCCGTGGTGGGGGTGCTGGCCAGCGGCTTCGTGCTGATCCCGTGGATCGGGTTGCCGGGGGCGCTGCTGACCGCGGGCATCGGCAACGTCTTCCTGGCCATGGCCGTGTATTTTCTCGGCAAGCCGGCACGCCAGGAGGCCGCGGCGCCGCCTGGCGTTGCGGCGCCTGCGGTGGCCGAGCCGATGGCAGCGGCGGGTGCGGCCGAGGCAAGCGTCGCCGCGCCCTTCGTGCGCACGCTGCTGCTGGTGTCGATGCTGACCGGCCTGTCGTCGTTCGTGTACGAGATCGTCTGGATTCGCATGCTCTCGATGGTGCTCAGCAGTGCCACGCACTCGTTCGAGATCATGCTGGCCAGCTTCATCCTCGGCCTGGCGCTGGGGGGGCTGTGGATCCGCAAGCGCATCGACCGGATCGGCAACGGCACCCTCGTCTACCTTGGCGTCGTGCAGCTGGTGATGGGCGTGCTCGCGCTGGCCACCATCCCGCTCTACAACCACACCTTCGATGCGATGGCGTGGCTGATGGGAGGGCTGGCGCGCACCGAGGCGGGGTACGTGCTGTACACCGGCACGCTCACCGTGGTGGCGCTGGCGGTGATGCTGCCGGCCACGTTCTGCGCCGGCATGACGCTGCCGCTGATCACGAGCCACCTCTACCGCCATGGCAGCGGTGAGCGCGCCATCGGCCAGACCTATGCCGCCAACACGCTGGGCGCCATTGCCGGCGTGCTGCTGACCGTGCATGTCTTGATGCCGGGGCTGGGGCTGAAGAACGCCATGGCGGTGGGCGCGGCGATCGACATCGTGCTCGGTCTGGCCCTGTTGGCGCGGCGCTATCGGCCAGAGCCCGTGCTGGCGCCAGGCGTGCGTTGGCTGGCCGGCGGTGCCGTGGCGGCGGCGTGTGTCATTCCGCTGGTCTTCCAGTTCGACCCCCTGCGCATGAGCTCCAGCGTCTATCGCTACGGCCAGAGCACGCTGGACCCACGGACTTCGATCCTCTTCACCAAGGATGGCAAGACGGCCACCGTGCACATCGCGCGCTTCCCCGATGGCGTGGTGTCGGTGTCCACCAACGGCAAGAGCGACGGCGGCTTGCAGCTGCAGGCCGGCCGCCCGGCCACACGCGACGAACCGACGATGATCCTGGCTGGGGCCCTGCCATTGGCCTACCGGCCGCAGGCCGAGGAGGTGGCGGTCATCGGCTTCGGCACCGGGCTGTCCAGCGCCACGCTGCTCGGCTCGCCGCACCTGAAGCGGCTGGATACGATCGAGATCGAGCCGGCCATCGTCGAGGGTGCGCGGCTGCTGCGCCCGGCCAACGAGGCGGCCTACACCGACCCGCGCCACCACATCGTCATCGACGACGCCAAGGCGTTCTTCTCACGCGGGCAGCGCCGCTATGACGTCATCGTCTCCGAGCCCTCGAACCCCTGGATCAGCGGCATCGCCAGCCTGTTCACCGAGGAGTTCTACGAGCGCGTGAAGACGCACCTCAAGCCCGACGGGCTGCTGGTGCAGTGGATCCACGTGTACGAGATCTCACCGGAGCTGGTGGCATCGATCTTCGTCGCATTGGCGCAGAGCTTCCCCGCCTACTCGGTGTACATGGCTTCGCCGGGCGACATGATCATCGTCGCCGGCGCCGACGGGAAGCTACAGCAACGCTCGCCGGCGGTGTTCGAGATGACGGCGGTGAAGGCGGCGCTGATGCGCGTGGGCATCGAGTCCGAGCAGCATCTGGCGATGCAGTACGTCAGCAACCACCGCGCGCTCGGGCCGGTGATGACCAGCTACGCCGTGCCGGCCAACTCGGACTTCTTCCCCCTGGTCGATGTGCGCGGGCTCGAGGCGCGGTATCGCAAGGCCGACGCGATGTCCTTGACGCTGCTGCACATGACCGAGGCGCCGGTGCTGCGTGCCTTGGACGGCGTGGCGGCATTCGGGCTGCCTCCGGGGCCGGAGGCGGCGCGCTGGGCGCCATCGGCAGTGAGCCCGCGCGAAGGGCCGTATGTGCAGGCAGCCCTGTTGGCGGCCCACATGCGCGAAGGCGTGGTGCCGCCGGCTGAGGCGAGTTACGCGCCCGACATGACGATGGCCACGGCGGCGCGCAACCGGCTCTTCGGCTGCGAGGCGCGTGGCCTGGCACAGGCGCCCTGGGACAACGTGGTGCGTTTTGCCGCCGACGTGTTGCCCTACCTCGACCAGGAACGGTCCATCGCACTATGGCGTGCGGTCCGCGAGTCGCCCTGCGCCCGCGGCTGGAG
>JALHOU010000364.1 GCA_022842825.1 Rubrivivax sp. | reverse complement strand
CGCCGCGCGCGGCGGGCCCGCCGTGTCGGTGGCCTGGGCCCTGGCCGAGCACGAACCCTTGCCGCCGCGCCGCCCGCCGCGCGGCTGAAGCCCGTCAGACAGCCCGGCCCGGCCGGGAGCCGTGGCATCCCGTGCGGGTGCCGCGCTCGTCATCGACATCGACGGAGCTTTCTCCATGCAACCCATCTTCTCGAAGGGCGTGCGCGGCATGGCCTGGGCCGCCGCGCTCGCCTGCAGCCACGCCACATCGCAAGCCGGCCATGCGTCCGCGAGCATCACCATCACCGGCCACTACGACAACGCCGTGGGCACCAGCGACGCCGCCAGCCAGGGCGTGATCGAGCGTGCGCTGCTCGCCAGCCGCCCGGCCCTGCGCCCGGGCGAGGTGCTGGAGTTCGTGCCCGGCCTCATCGTCACGCAGCACTCGGGCGACGGCAAGGCCAACCAGTACTTCCTGCGCGGCTTCAACCTCGACCACGGCACCGACTTCGCGACGCGCATCAACGGCATGCCGGTGAACATGCCCACGCACGGCCACGGCCAGGGCTACACCGACCTCAACTTCCTGCTGCCCGAGCTCGTGCAGCGCATCGAGTACCGCAAGGGGCCTTACTTCGCAGGCAACGGCGACTTTTCCTCCGCCGGCTCGGCCGACATCGTCTACCTGCGGAAGTTCGACGCGCCCTTCGGCGAGGTCACGCTCGGCGAGGGCGGCTACCGGCGCGGCGTGGCCGGCACCTCGTTCGAGATCGCGCCCGGCCTCACGCTGCTGGGCGCGGCCGAAGCCATGGGCAACGACGGCCCGTGGACCGTGCCCGAGGGCCTGCGCAAGGCCAACGGCATCGTCACGCTCTCCGGCGGCACGGCGGCCAACGGCTGGAGCGCGAGCCTGATGGGCTACCGCGCCAAGTGGACCGCCACCGACCAGGTGCCGCAGCGCGCCATCGATGCCGGCGTGGTGAACGGGCGACCCTTCGGCCGCTTCGACTCGCTCGACCCCACCACCGGCGGCGACACCTCGCGTGCCAGCGCCTCGGCCGAGTGGCGCGCCGACGGGGCCTTCGGTCTCGCCGGCCGCAGCAAGCTCTCGGCCTACGCCATCCGCTACCGGCTCGATCTCAACTCCAACTTCACCTACGCGCTCGAGCGGCCCGCCGACGGCGACCAGTTCAAGCAGACCGACCGGCGCAGCGTCTACGGCCTCGATGCGAGCCAGACGTTCTCGCACGGCCTCGGCGGGCTCGACGCGCGCAGCGAGTTCGGCGCCAGCCTGCGGCACGACCGCATCCGCGTCGGCCTCTACGACAGCGTGGCGCGCGCCATCACCGCCACCGTGCGCGAGGACGCGGTGCGCGAGACGCTGGCCGGTCTCTACGGCCAGACCGGCCTGGAGCTCGGCCCGCGCCTGCGTGCGGTGCTCGGCGTGCGCGCCGACCAGGTGCGCAGCACGGTGGATGCGCTCTCGCTGCCCGCCAACGGCGGGCGGGCCAGCGACACGTTGGTCTCGCCCAACCTGAGCCTGGTGTTCAACCCGTTCGGCCCCGCCGGCAAGACCGAGTTCTTCTTCAACGCCGGCCGCGGCCTGCACAGCAACGACGCGCGCGGCACCACGGCCACGGTGGACCCGCGCACCGGCGACCCGGTCGACAAGGTGCCGCCGCTGGTGGCCTCGCGCGGCTTCGAGGTCGGGGCGCGCACCGAGGCCGTGCGCGGCCTGCAGAGCTCGATCGCGCTGTGGAAGCTCGACTTCGACTCCGAGCTCGTCTACATCGGCGACGCCGGCGCCACCGAGGCGAGCGGCGCCAGCACGCGCCGCGGCGTGGAGTGGAACAACCGCTACATCCCTCGGCCCTGGCTGCTGTTCGACGCCGACCTCGCGTGGACGCATGCGCGCTTCCGCAACGGCGACCGCATCCCGAACGCGGTGGACCGCGTGGCCTCGCTGGCGGCCACGGTGCGCGAGCTCGGGCCCTGGTCGGCCAGCCTGCAGCTGCGCTATCTCGGGCCCGGCGCCCTGATCGAGGACAACAGCGTGCGCTCGTTCTCCTCCACGACGCTGAACCTGCGCCTGGGCTACCGGGTGACGCGCGCCGTGAATGTGTCGCTCGATGTCTTCAACCTGCTCGACCGCCAGGTCCACGACATCCAGTACCTCTACGAGTCGCAGCTGCCGGGCGAGGCGGCGCCGGTGGCCGACCGGCACGTGCACCCGGCCGAGCCGCGCACGGCGCGGCTGACCTTGCGCGCGCGGTTCTGATCGCGCCCGGCGCTGGGGGGGGCCGTCCCCGCTCGGCGCGTGGTGACATGATTGCGGCGCGCCAGCGCACGTTTCGTGGGCAGGCCACACCCATCGCTCAACAGGAGGCATGCCCTATGTCAAACCCGACGTGCACCGCGCCGTCCACCGCCCGCATCGTCCGCTCGCGCCTGTCTTCCCTGGTTGCGTCGGTGGCGCTGTGCGTTTCCTTCGCGATGCCGGCGACGCCTGTGCTGGCCCAGGCCCAGGACGCCAACCCGCTGCGCCTGATCGTGCCCTACCCGCCGGGCGGCGGCACCGACCGCGCCGCCCGCCTGGTCGGCGAAGCCCTGCAGTCGCGCCTGAACCAGACCGTGATCGTCGAGAACGTCACCGGTGTCGGCGGGCGCCTGGCCATGCGCCAGTTCGCCAGCGCCCCGGCCGATGCCAACGTGCTGCTGATCGCCAACCCGGCGCTGATGGTGGTGGCGCCCAAGGTCTTCAAGAGCAATGGTTACGACCCGGACAAGGACTACCAGCCGGTGAGCATCGTCACCACCTACGAATTTGCGGTGGCGGTGGGCACGCGCGTGCCGGTGCGCGAGTTCAGGCACCTGATGGCCTGGCTGCGTGCCAACCCCGAGAAGGCCAGCGTCGGCGTGCCGGCCGCCGGCAGCCTGCCGCACTTCTTCGCGCTCATGCTCGCCGAGCAGGCGCAGGTCAAGGCCGAGGTCATCGGCTACAAGGGCTCGGCGCCGCTGTCCACCGACCTCATCGGCGGCCATGTGCCGGTGGCCATCGACGCCTACGAGACGCTGCTGCCGCAGCACGAGGCCGGCAAGCTGCGCATCCTCGCCACCTCGGGCGCCAGGCGGGTGCTGCCGGACCTTCCCACCTTGAAGGAGGTCGGCACGCCCATCGTCGCCGAAGGGTGGAACGTCTTCGTGGCACGCTCGACGATGCCGGCCGACAAGGTCGAGCGCCTGTCGCGCGAGATCGCCGCGGTGATGGCCACGCCTGCCATGCGCGAGAAGTTCGCGGCCATGAAGGCCGCGCCGGTGTCGATGAACCGCGCGCAGTCCGTGGCGATGATCGAGAGCTTCAGGAAGGCGTGGGTGCCGGCCATCGACAAGGCCGGGCTGAAGTTCGATTGAAGACTGCCGCCGTGTCGCCGGCCGGCACGGCAGAGAACACGCCGCCACGCTGAGGCCGCCCGCGCGCCACTGCGGCGTGGACCCGCCACTCGGCGCCCGGCCCGGCTACAGCAACCGCCCCATCCTCCCCGCCGCGGCCTGCAGGGCCGGCAGCTGCCGCAGCGCCTCGGCCGGGCCCAGCCGCGCCACCGGTGCATGCAGCGCAATGGCCGCGCGCACCTGGCCCGACGCATCGCGCACCGGCACCGCCACGGCGATGAGCCCGGCGATGAACTCCTCGCGGTCGCAGGAATGGTCGGCCGCCACGATGGCATCGCACTCGGCCTTCAGCGCCTTGGCCGAGGTGATCGTCTGCCGCGTCATGCGCGTGAGTGACAGTTGGCCGATCAGCACGTCGCGCTCTGGCCTGGGCAGGTGCGCCAGGAACAGCTTGCCGCTGGCCGTGCAGTGCAGCGGCACGTGCGAACCGACGTCGAGCGTCAGGCGAAGCGGCCACTGCGCCTCGACGCGGTCGAGGTAGAGCACCTGCGCGCCGTCGAGTGTCGTGAAGTTGCAGGTCTCGCCCACCTGCATCACCAGCGCGGACAGCACCTCGTGCCGCAGGCCACGCAGCAGGCCGTGGTTGAGCGTGTCCAGCGCCAGCCGCTGCAGCGTGGGCCCCACCGTGTAGCAGCGCTCGTCGACATCGCGCGCGAGATGGCCACTGTCGAGCAGCTGGCCGCACAGGCGGTGCGCGCTGGCCTTGGGCAGGCCGAGGCGCACGCCGAGCTCGGCCAGCGAGAGTGCCCGGCCCTCGTGTGCGAGCACGGCGAGCAGCCGCAGCGCGCGCTCGGCTGACGAACCGGAGGCCGGCTCCTCCTCGGCCGGTGAGCGCGACGCGCGGCGCGGCAAGGCGGGGCCTGGCGCG
>JALHOU010000363.1 GCA_022842825.1 Rubrivivax sp. | reverse complement strand
ACCAGGTCAACCGCTCCCGCGCCGGTCTTGCCGCCGCCGAGGCGCAACGGCAGCAGGCACGCGCCACGCTCGCCGAGGCGGGTGCGTCGCTCGACCGCCTCGAGGACGTGGCGCGCCGCTCCGGCGGCGAGGTGCCCTCGCGGCTGGAGCTCGACAGCGCCCGCGCCGCCCTCGCGCGCGCCCAGGCCGCGGAAGCGAGCGCGACAGCCGGCATCGCCGAGGCGGCTGCCGCGCTCAGCTCCGACGAGACCAACCTGCGCAAGGCGACGCTGCGCTCGCCGATCGACGGCATCGTGTTGGCGCGCAACGTCGACCCCGGCAACGCGGTGGCCGCCTCGCTGCAGGCGGTGACGCTGTTCAGCCTCGCGCAGGACCTGGCGAAGATGACGCTGCAGGTCAACGTCGACGAGGCCGACGTCGGCCGCGTGCGCGAAGGGCAGAAGGCCACGTTCACGGTGAGCGCGCACGCCAACCGCCGCTATCCGGCCACCATCTCGCGCCTGCGCTACGGCTCGACGACCAAGGACAACGTCGTTACCTATGTCGCCGACCTCGACGTGCCCAACGCCGACCTCAGCCTGCGCCCGGGCATGACGGCCACGGCCACCATCACGAGCGTGGAGCGCACCGATGCCTTGCTCGTGCCCAATGCCGCGCTGCGCTACAGCCCCGATGCGAACCGCGCCCCTGCAGCCAGCGGCGGCGGCACGGCCATCGTGTCGCAACTGATGCCGCGCGCGCCCGGCGGTGGCGCACCCAGGCGCGCCGGCACCGACACCTCGCGCGCGCGCCAGGTGTGGGTGCTGAAGGACGGGCAGCCGCAGGCTATGCCGGTGACACCGGGCGTCAGCGACGGCCGCTCGACCGAGGTGAGCAGCGAGAACCTGCAGCCGGGCATGGAAGTGATCGTCGACCAGATCATCGCCAAGCGCTGAGCAAGTCACTCGCGACCTGCCCTCGCTGATCGCCAACCCTGCCATGGCACTGATCGAACTGCGCGCGGTCACCAAGACCTACGGCGAAGGCAGCGCCGCCTTCCAGGCCTTGCGCGGCATCGATCTCGCCATCGCCGAGGGCGAGTTCGTCGCCGTCATGGGCCCGAGCGGCTCGGGCAAGTCGACGGCGATGAACATCCTCGGCTGCCTGGACGTGCCGACGAGCGGCGCCTACCTCTTCCGCGGCGTGCCGGTGCAGCGCCTTTCGCGCGACCAGCGTGCGCTGCTGCGGCGGCGCCACTTCGGCTTCGTTTTCCAGGGCTTCAACCTGCTGCCGCGCACGAGCGCTCAGGAGAACGTCGAGCTGCCGCTGCTCTACCGCGGCGAGGGCGCGGCCGCCCGCCACGCCGCCGCGCGCGGCGCGCTCGCCGAGGTCGGGCTCGAAGGCTGGGGACACCACACGCCGGCCGAGCTCTCCGGCGGCCAGCAGCAGCGCGTGGCCATCGCGCGCGCGCTCGTCACGCGCCCCACGGTACTGCTCGCCGACGAGCCCACCGGCAACCTCGACACGCAGCGCGGGCGCGAGATCATGGACCTGCTGGCGGCCCTCAATCGCGAGCGTGGCATCACGGTGCTCATGGTGACGCACGAGCCCGATATGGCCGCCTACGCCCGCCGCGTCGTGCGCTTCGTCGACGGCGTCGTGGCCAGCGACACGTCGAGCGGCGCTGCGGCGCGGACCCCGGCCACGGCCCTGGAGGGCGCGTGATGCCGGCCGCACGGGCGGCGGTCTGGGGCCAGTGGCTCAACACGCTGTTGCTGGCGCTGCGCGAGATCCGGCGCAATCTGCTGCGCTCGTTCCTCACCATCCTCGGCATCGTCATCGGCGTCGCGGCCGTCATCACCATGGTCACGGTCGGCAACGGCGCCACGCAGGCGGTGCAGGACCAGATCACGAGCCTGGGCACCAACCTGCTGCAGGTCCGCCCCGGCCAGCGCCTCGGCCCCGGGCGCGACGCCGCCGGCTCGCCGCCGTTCCGCGCCGCCGACGCCGAGGCCATCGCGGCGCAGGTGAGTGGCGTGCGTGCGGTGGCGCCGCAGGCCACCGCCGGCGGCACGGCGGTATACGGCGCGCGCAACTGGTCCACGGTCGGCTACGGCACCACCAACGCCTACTTCGAGACCAACAACTGGACGCTCGAGTCGGGCCGCGTCTTCGAGCCCGCCGAGGAACGCTCCGGTGCCTCGGTGTGCCTGATCGGCGCCACCGTGCGGCGCGAGCTCTTCGGCACCGTGGACCCGGTGGGCGAGCGCATCCGCCTGCGCCAGATGAGCTGCGAGGTGATCGGCCTGCTGCGCGGCAAGGGCCAGGCGGCGATGGGCATGGACCAGGACGACGTGGTCGTGATGCCGATTGCCACGCTGCAGCGGCGCCTCACCGGCAACGTCAACGTCGGCACGCTGCTCGTCTCCATGACCGACGGCGCCGACGCCACGCGCGTGAAGGCCGAGCTGACGCGCCTGCTGCGCGAGCGCCGCAAGCTCGCCGAGGGCGACGAGAGCAACTTCAACGTGCTCGACACGGCGCAGCTGGCGCAGACGCTGTCGGGCACGACCGAGGTGATGACGATGCTGCTCGGCGCCGTGGCCGCGGTGAGCCTGCTCGTGGGCGGCATCGGCATCATGAACATCATGCTCGTCAGCGTCACCGAGCGCACGCGCGAGATCGGCATCCGGCTGGCCATCGGCGCGCTCGGGCACGAGGTGCTGCTGCAGTTCCTCATCGAGGCGGTGGTGCTGGCGGCGCTGGGCGGCATCGTCGGCATCGTGCTCGCCACCGCCGCCTCGCTGGCGCTGACGCAGCTGATGAGCGTGCCCTATGTCTTCGACGCCTCCGTCAACCTCGCCAGCTTCGCCTTCGCGGCGCTGATCGGCGTCGTCTTCGGCTACTTCCCGGCGCGGCGCGCGGCACGGCTCGACCCGATCGAGGCCCTGCGGCACGAGTAGCGGAGGCGCTCCGGGGGCGCCCCGCGAGCGCCGAGTCGCGCGAGCCGAGGGGGCCCCGCCAGGGCCGAGCGTCGAACTCCCCACCCACTCGTTCGTCGTGGTCATGAAGGCGGCGCCGCCGGCGGCCTTCATATCGTGTCCGACACTGCGAAGGAGCCCGCCGATGGACGCCCGCCCCGCCAAGATCACCCCCTGCCTATGGTTCGACGTCAACACCGAGAAGGCGGTGAACCACTACCTCGGCATCTTCAAGCGCAGGCGCATCCTCGCGACCTCGCGCCTTGACGCCGCGATGCCCGAGCACGCCGGCAAGGTGGCGATGAAGCTCGACATCGCGGCACTGCAGCCCCTTCGAAGGGCGCTGAGCGAACGCACGCCCACCACACTGAGCAAGGAGAACCCGGCATGAGCTATGTCGACGGAGTGGTCTGCGCCGTGCCCACCGCGGGCCGCGACGCCTACGTGGAGTACGCCCGGCGCGTCGGCGCGCTGTTCAAGCGGCACGGCGCGCTCGCCGTCGTGGATTGCTGGGGCGACGATGTGCCCGAGGGAAAGCTGACCTCGTTCCCGCTGGCGGTGAAGTGCGAGCCGCACGAGACGGTGGTCTTCTCCTGGGTCCTGTGGCCCTCGCGCGAGGCGCGTGACGCGGCCTGGAAGGCGGTGATGGACGACCCGCTCATGAACCCCCAGCACAACCCGATGCCGTTCGACGGCAAGCGCATGATCTATGGCGGATTCCAGACCCTTGTCGAAACCTGAACCAGCGGCCGGCGCAATGCCAGCCAAGGCGACGCGGCGCGAGTGGACGGGCCCGGCGGTCATCGCGCTGCCCTGCGCGGTGTAGGCCATGGACCTGACGGTGCTGAACCCGGCCATGCCGGCCATCAGCGCGGAGCTGCAGCCCAGCGCTTGCGCAGGGTCTCGCGCTCCTCACAGCGCCCGTGCCCCTCAGCCGGGGGGCACAACGGCCGCCCGCGCCCGATCGGCCAGCAGCGCCCGCTCGCGCTCGTTGCCGGTGAGCTCGGCCGCCCGCTCGAAGGCACGGCGCGCCTCCGGTCCGCGGTCCAGCTTGTCGAGCAGGTCGCCGTGCACGGCGTGCAGCAGGTGGTAGCGCTGCATCTGCGGCAGCTGCGACAGCGCCTCGACGAGCGGCAGCGCCACCGCCGGCCCCGAGGCCATACCGACGGCCACGGCACGGTTGAGCTCGACCACGGGCGAGGGCTGGCGCTCGAGCAAGCGGCCGTAGAGGGCGACGATGCGCGCCCAGTCCGTCTCGCCCGCCGAGCGCGCCGTGGCGTGGCAGGCCGCGATCGCCGCCTGCAGCGCATAAGGCCCGGCGTCGCCGCCGGGCAGCGCGGCG
>JALHOU010000362.1 GCA_022842825.1 Rubrivivax sp. | reverse complement strand
CTGGCGGCGGCATCCGCCCCGCGCTGAGAGGACGGGCCCGCGCGCACCATGGCCGACATGCTGGAAGTCGTTGCCAGCGTGCCCTTCTGGGTGGCCGTGCTGCGCATCGCCACGCCGCTCATCCTGGGCACGCTGGGCGTGCTGCTGTGCGAGCGCGCCGGCGTGCTCAACCTCGGCATCGAGGGCATCATGGTCGCAGGCGCCTTCGCCGGCTGGCTGGCCGTGTATGGCGGCCTCGGCCTCTGGGGTGGCGTGCTCGTCGCCGCGGCCACGGGCGCGGTGTTCGGCCTCCTGCACGCGGGCCTCACCGTGGGGCTGGCGCTCTCGCAACATGTCTCGGGCCTGGGCATCACGATGCTGGCGACGGCGCTGGCTTACTACGGCTACCGCGTCGGCTTCCCGAAGGTGAGCACGCCGCCGACAGTGACGCCGTTCGCCGAGATGAGCGGGCTGCCGCTGCCGGTGCTCTCGCAGCAGACGCCGCTCACCTTGCTGGCGCTGGCGCTGGTGCCGCTGCTCGCCTGGTTCATCCAGCGCACGCCGGCCGGGCTGGCGCTGCGCATGGTGGGCGAGAACCCGCAGGCGGCCGAGGGGCAGGGCCTGTCGGTGGCGGCGGTGCGCACGAGCGCCATCGTCGCCGGCTCTGCGCTGATGGGCGTGGCCGGCTCGTTCCTCACGCTGGCCGCGTTCAACGCCTTCTTCTTCAACATGGTCAACGGCCGCGGCTGGGTGTGCGTGGCGCTGGTCGTGTTCGCCTCCTGGCGGCCGGGCAAGGCGCTCGTCGGCGCGCTGCTGTTCGCCTTCTTCGACGCGCTGCAGCTGCGGCTGCAGCAGGCGGGCGGCGCGGGCGTCGTGCCGTATCAGGTGTACCTGATGCTGCCCTACCTGCTGTCCATCGCCGCCCTCGTGCTCGTGGCGCGCCGCGCCAGCTACCCGCAGGCGCTGATGAAACCGTACCGCAAGGGCGAACGATGACGAACGATGACAGCGCCGCGGCGTCAACGACGCGCACCTGCCAAGGGGAACGCTGATGCTCGACCTGCTCGTGCGCAATGCCGCGCTGCCCGATGGCCGCCGCGGCGTGGGCATCGCGGTGAAGAACGGCCGCATCGTCGAGGTGCGCGAGGGCCTCGGGCTCGATGCCGCAGCTGCCCCGGCGGCGCGCGAGGTGCTCGACACCCAAGGGCTGCTCGTTTGCCCGCCGTTCGTGGACGCGCACTTCCACATGGATGCCACGCTCAGCTACGGTCTGCCACGTCTCAACGCCAGCGGCACGCTGCTGGAGGGCATCGCGCTGTGGGGCGAGCTCAAGCCGCTGCTCACGCAGGAGGCGCTCGTGGAGCGCGCGCTCGCCTACTGCGACTGGGCCGTGGCGCGCGGGCTGCTCGCCATCCGCTCGCATGTCGACGTGTGCGACCCGCGGCTGCTGGCGGTGGAGGCGCTGCTGGAGGTGAAGAAGCGCGTCTCGCCCTATCTCGACCTGCAGCTCGTGGCCTTTCCGCAGGACGGCGTGCTGCGCTCGCCCGGCGCGCTCGAGAACCTGAAGCGCTCGCTCGCCATGGGTGTCGACGTCGTCGGCGGCATCCCTCACTTCGAGCGCACGATGGACAGCGGCGCCGAGAGCGTGCGCGCGCTGTGCGAGATCGCCGCCGCGCAGGGCCGCCTCGTGGACATGCACTGCGACGAGAGCGACGACCCGCACTCGCGCCACGTCGAGACGCTGGCGGCCGAGACGGTGCGCCTGGGCCTGCAGGGCCGCGTCACGGGCTCGCACCTCACCTCCATGCACAGCATGGACAACTACTACGTGAGCAAGCTGCTGCCGCTGATGGCCGAGGCGCGGCTCAACGTGGTGGCCAACCCGCTCATCAACATCACGCTGCAGGGCCGACACGACACCTACCCCAAGCGCCGCGGCATGACGCGCGTGCCGGAGCAACTGGCCGCCGGCCTCACCGTGGCCTTCGGCCACGACTGCGTGATGGACCCCTGGTACAGCCTCGGCTCGGGCGACATGCTCGAGGTGGCGGCGATGGGCCTGCATGTGGCGCAGATGACGAGCCAGGCGGCGATGCGGCAGTGCTTCGACGCGGTGACGGGTGCGCCGGCGCGCGTCCTGCACCTCGAGGGCTATGGGCTCGAGGCCGGCTGCCACGCCGACTTCGTGTGGCTGCAGGCGCGCGACCCGGTGGAGGCGATCCGTCTGCGGGCGACGCGGCTGGCGGTGTACCGGCGCGGGCGGCGCGTGGCGTCGATGCCGGCGGCGACCGCATCGCTCATGCTGCCCGGGCGGCCGGGCAGGGTGGACTTTCTGCGGCCTGCGCGCGGATAGCCTGGCGGCACGCGGCCGGCTTCGGGCCGCTCGGCTTGGGCTGCAAAGCCCTGGCCTCGAACCGGCCGAGGGCCATCCACCGCAAGCGACCGGCCGCGGCCAAGCGCCGGCCGCAAGCCAGCGGCTTTCGAGTCTCAACGGGCCAGCGATTCCTTCAGCGCCCGCTCGACGGCCTGCTTCAGCTGCTTGGGCGCGCCGCCCGCCTGCGCGAGAGCGGCCACGCCTTCGAGCCAGCCCTTCAACGTCGGGATCACTGCACCGCGGCGCCGATGCGCACGTCGACATCGGCGGTGAGCAGCGAGCCTTCGAAATCAGCCAGCGCGCGCAGGCCGGCATGCTGCTGCAGCCAGGGCAGGCCGACTTCGCTGGTGGCGCGCACCACCTCGTCGGCCAACGTGGCCAGGTTGCTGCCGTGGCCGAACCCGAACTCGTCGCTGTGCGCCGGGCGCGCGCAGGGGTGGGTGGCCGGCAGCTCGGACTGCAGGTGCCCCAGCCGCTGGCGCAGCTGGCCGAGGCTTTCGTCCACCTCGTCGAAGTACTGCATGAGCCAGTCCATGCCCGGACGTCGCGCAGCCTGCCGCATCAGCGCCGGGAATTGCACCGCGAGGTTGACGAAGAACGCGCCGCGCGGCCCTTCGTTCCACTTGTCGGCCTGAAGCGACCGGGCGCGTCGCTATCGCGGCCCTCGACATGGCTGTCCGCGCCGCCATCCTCCTCGGCGTAGCCCTCGGGGTACAGCAGAAACGCGTGCTCGGGCACCGCGTAGCTCACGTAGCCGCCGTTGGCCATCACCTCGTGCGGACGCAAGCGCAGCGCGGCGATGAAGTGCGCCACGCTCGCGTAGCGCGCGCGCTCCTCGGGCACATCGTCGTTGGACAGCAGCACCGCGCCGGCCAGCGGGCCTTCCAGCGGCACGACCCAGCGGCTGGCGTCGCCCGGCAGCGCCGCGATGGGCACCAGCGAATGGGCCCACGCCGGCAGGTCTTCATCCCCGCCCAGGGTGAGCCAGGTCATCACGTGCTCGCGCTCGGTGTCCCACTGGTCGTCGCTGATCAGCACCAGGCCCGCCTCGTGCGGCGCATGCTGCAGCGGGACGAAGAGCCCGGCCCCGTTGACGGCCGCGTAGAGCTGCAGGAGCTGCTGCGCCGCGGGGTTGCCGCGCAGTTGCAGCGCAGCGATAGGGGCGGCGCGGTGCCACACGTGCCGTACAGGCACTTCGATGAGAGCCCACGGTGCGCCCTCGTGCCCGACATCCCACTCGCTGGGGCGGGCCAGGATGCGCGGCCGCTCGGCCGCCGCCAGCGCCTGCAGCATCTCGGCGATGCTGCTGCGCGCCACCTGTTCGTCGAGTTCGCGTGCGCGGGCCACCGCCGCGCGGTGCGTCGGCCCGTGCGCGAACGCCAGCGTGCCGGCCTGCTGCTCCACGCGGTCGAGCAGGGCGCCTTCCACTGCGCCCCAGGCCAGGCTCAGTTCCATCTCGGCCGTGGAGCCCTTGCTGCGCAGCGCCGTGTTCGTGAAGGCGTCGAAGGCCGCCTTCACCGCGCCGCCCGCGGCCTGCGCCTGGGCGGCCGCCTCGCCCTTGAGGCCCGCGGCCAGCGCGCCGGTGGGCTTCGGGCGGCCCTCCAGCAGCGAGTGCATGAGGCCGGCGACCTGCGCCTCCCCGCCCTCGGCCAGCATGGCCATCAAGGCCTGCGCGGTGTCGCCGTGGCGGCGCAGGGCGCGCGCGAAGCTGCTCTTCGAGGCCGTCTCGTCGAGCGCGAAGCAGCCCCGCAGCAGGCGGTGCAGCGGCGCGGCGGGGCCGGAACGTTCAGCGTCGCTCGCCAGGCCCTCGCGCAGGGCGTGCAGCACCAGCGTGTCCGATTGCGTGCCGCGCGTGGCCAGCAGCTCGCGAAGTTCGTTCATCCGCCACTCCCACTCATGCTCTTGTGCCACTGCGCCTGCCATCCGCGCCCGCCATGGCCCCCATCGATGGCCGACTGGCGGGCGATCCCTCCCCGGCGAAGGGCGCACGCGCTGCCGGCGATTCTGGACAAGCCTGCCGCGGCC
>JALHOU010000361.1 GCA_022842825.1 Rubrivivax sp. | reverse complement strand
GCCTCGGGGTAGGAGTCGTCGCCATACTGCCAGTGGCCGCCGTCGAGCGCGTCGAGCCACTTCGAGCCGCCGGCGATGGCCGCGAACGGCAGCCCGCCACCGATGACCTTGCCGAAGGTCGAGATGTCGGCGCGCACGCCGTAGAACTCCTGCGCGCCACCCGGGGCGACGCGGAAGCCGGTGACGACCTCGTCGAAGATGAGCGCGCAGCCGGCGTCGTCGGCAATGTGGCGCAGCGCCTGCACGAACTCGCGCGGCTGCACGGTCGGGTACTTGTTCTGGATCGGCTCGGTCATGATCGCCGCCAGCTCGTGGCCGCGCTCTCGCAGCACCTGCAGCGAGGCTTCGCTCGCCCAGTCGAGCACGAGCACGTTCTCCACCGCGTTGGCCAGGATGCCCGGCGCGGCCGACAGCGAGCGCAGCTGCCGCGTTCCGCGCACGATAACCTCGTCGAAGATGC
Organism: Rubrivivax sp.; assembly: GCA_022842825.1. GTDB lineage: Bacteria > Pseudomonadota > Gammaproteobacteria > Burkholderiales > Burkholderiaceae_C > Rubrivivax. The sequence continues at coordinate 3,948 of JALHOU010000361.1, read as the reverse complement.
CGTGGTACGAGTTGGTGAAGATGGCAATGGTCTTGCGCCCGGTCACCGTGCGCGCGATGCGCATCGCCCCCATGACCGCCTCGGAGCCGGTGTTGCAGAAGGCAACCCGCTCCATGCCGGTGAACTCGGAGATCAGGTCGGCCACTTCGGCGGCCATGGGGTGCTGCGGGCCGACCTCGATGCCCGCGTGCAGCTGCTCGACCATGGCGTTGAGCAGCAGCTCGGGCTGGTAGCCGAGCAGGTTGGCACCGAAGCACGACAGCAGGTCGATGTACTCGTTGCCGTCCAGGTCCCACAGCCGCGCGCCCTTGGAGCGGTCGACGACGATGGGGTAGACGAGGTCCTTCCACATCGGGTTGAAGCCGGTCACCACGCGCGGGTCGGCCATCACCTTGCGGTGCTGCTGGCTGAACGCCTTGGAACGACCGGTGCGCGCGTTGTAGCGCGCGATGAAGTCGACCAGCCACTGCTGCTGCACCGGCGTGAGGTCGTTGCGGCGCTCCAGCGTGATGCGCGCGGCGGCGCCGAAGGGCTTCTCGATGAGCGCGTTCTTGCCAGGCTGCGCGGGCTCGGCGGCCGGTGCGGCCGAGGATGGCGCGGTGGGCGCGGCCGCCGTGGCGGCATCGGTGGGCGCCGAGGCCTGCACAGGCGTCGCGGCGGATGCGGGCAACGCCGCGGCGGACGCGGTCATCGCCACGCCCTGCCCGGACAGCAGCGCGAGTTGCTGCGCCATCAGCTGCATCTGCTGCTGCACGATCTGCGCGACGGCATTGCCGGCCACCGGCGCGAACGACGAAAACGGCATCGGCATCGCTTGCGGCGCGGCCATCGCGGCGCCCGGGGCTGGATGGCCCGCCGGCGCCGCCACAGCCGCCTGCACCGGCAACGCCGCGGGTGCCGGCGCCATGCGCTCGGGCGGCATCTCGGCATCGAGATGCGCCACCAGCTGCTCGATGGTCGCGAGGTCCTCGAGCAACCGGCGCAGCCGCACCTTGACGCCGAAGACCCGCTCGAGCTCGAGCGTGGCCTGCGTGAGCGACAGGGAGTCGAGCCCCTGGTCGACGAAGCTGGCCTGGGCGACCAGTTCGTCGGCGGGGACGCCAGAGACGTCAGCCAGGATCTGCTTCAGTTCCTGTTCGATGCGGGGCAGTCGGTTCATGGCGGGTACGGCGGGCAAGGGCATGGGGGGCACGACGGCGGCGGCTGTTGAAGCGGCCGCGTCGCTGGAAGCAAGCAGAGTCAGGGGGGCCGAGGCAGTGGCCGCGCTGCGGCGGAACCAATGCTCCTCGCCGGCGAACGGGTAACCCGGCAGCGGGCAGCGGCGCGCGGTGGCGGCCACCGGCCAGCCCACCGCGACCCCGGCGCACCACAACGCGCCGACAGCTCCCAGCGCATGGGCCGCGGCATCGCCAGGTTGCTGGGCCCCGCCGAGCAAGGGCACGGCGCGCGGTGCGGCGCCGCCAGCCCCACGATGCTGGCGGACCAGGGCCGACAGCGCCTGGCCCGGGCCGACCTCGACGAACACGGACGCGGCGTCCTGCGCCAGCTCGGCCGACACGGCGGCGCTGAACTGAACGGCCGCTCGCACCTGGCGTGCCCAGTAGCGCGCATCGGTAGCCTCGCCGGCCTGCAGCGGGCGGCCGCTGATGCACGAGTACACCGGCAGGCTCGGCGCAGACAAGCTCACGGCGGCGAGGCCCGCGGCCACGGCCTCCAGGGCGCCATCCATGCTGGCACTGTGGAAGGCGTGCGACACCTTCAGCCGCGTGGCCTGGAGGGCCGCCGCTTCGAGGCGCTGCGCGAGGGCGTCGATGGCGGCCGGCGAGCCGGCCACCACGGTGAGCTCGGGCGCGTTGACGCCGGCGATCTCCACGCCCGGCGCGAGGTGGGTCGAGAGCGTGGCCGCACTGCAGCGCACGGCCAGCATGGCACCGCCCGGCTGCGCTGCCATGGCCCGGGCCCGGGCCACCACGGCGGCCATCGCATCTTCGACGCTGAAGACACCGGCGCGGCAGGCTGCGGCGTACTCGCCGATGCTGTGGCCGATCATCGCGTGCGGGCGGATGCCGAGGCTCTCCAGCCAGGCGGCCAGCGCCCACGACATGCTGAACAGCGCCGGCTGGGCGTGCAGGGTGTGGGCGAGCGCCGCGGCGGCGGCTTCGTTGCCGGGCTCGGCCTCGAGCAACCAGTGGCGCCAGTCGGCCTTCGGCAGGTGCTGCGCTGCCAGGGCCAGGCAGCGGTCGAGCGCCTCGCGGAACGCCGGTGCCTCGTCGTACAGGCGACGGGCCATGCCCGGGTGCTGCGAGCCCTGCCCGGGGAAGACGAACACCAGGCGCGGCGCGGCGAGGGCAGCGACCGCCGGGCGCGGCTGGCGCAATGCGGCGGCGGCCTCGGCCACGCTCGAAGCCACCACGGCCAGGCGCGACTCCATCGCCTTGCGACCGCGCATGAGGGTGGCCGCCACCTCCGGCATCGGGAGGTTCGGATGCCGTTCGAGAAGCGCGGCCAGCGACTCGGCGCGCGCGCGCAGGGCCTCGGGGGTGCGGGCCGACAGCGGCAGCACCCAACGGCGGCCCGCCATCTCGCCCTCTGGTGTCTCGTGCGGGCGGACCACAGGCAGCGGCGCCTCTTCCACCACGACGTGGGCGTTGGTCCCGCCGACCCCGAAGCTGCTGACGGCGGCCCGCCGCGGCTCAACGGTGCGCGGCCAAGGCAGGTTTTGCGCACTGACACGGAACGGCGAAGCCGCGAAATCGATGTGCGGGTTGGGCTGGCTGAAGTGCAGCGTGCCGGGGATGATCTCGCGCTGCAGCGCCAGCGTCGCCTTGATCAGGCCGAGCACGCCGGCCGCCGCGATGGTGTGGCCAAAGTTTCCCTTGAGCGAGCCGACCACGGAGTACTGGCGGTCGGCCGTGTCCTCGCGCCAGGCCTGCGTGAGTGCGGCGATCTCGATCGGGTCGCCGAGCGCCGTGCCGGTGCCGTGCGCCTCGACGTAGCCGATGCTGCGCGCGCTGACGCCGGCGTGGTCGAGCGCCTCGCGGATGGCCTCGGCCTGCCCGCGCACGCTCGGCGCCGTGAAGCTGGCCTTCTCGGCGCCGTCGTTGTTGAGGCCGACGCCGCGGATGACGGCGTGAATGGTGTCGCCATCGGCCAGCGCGTCGGCCAGGCGCTTGAGCACGACCATGGCGCCGGCGCTGCCGAACACGGTGCCGCTGGCCGCAGCGTCGAAGGGACGGCAGTGGCCATCGGCCGACTCCATGCCGCCTTCGACATGCAGGTAGCCGCCTTCCTGCGGCACGATGACCGTCGCGCCGCCGGCCAGCGCCACCTCGCACTGCCCGCTGGCCAGCGCATGCCAGGCCTGCGCCACCGCCACGAGGCCGGTGGAGCAGGCGGTGTGGATGCTCAACGCCGGCCCGCGCAGGTCGAGGCGGTTGGCCACGCGCGTGGCCACGTAGTCCTTCTCCGAGGCCAGCATGGTCGCGAACTCGCCCGACTGGCGCACGAGGTCGGGCTGCTCGGCACGCAGCGCCGGCCCGTAGCTGTTGTTGGCGGTGCCGGCATAGACGCCGACGCGGCCCGCCACGCGGCCTGGGTCGATGCCGGCATGCTCGAGGGCATTCCAGGCGAGCTCCAGCACCTGCCGCTGCTGCGGATCGAGCAGCACCGCCTCGCGCGGCGAGATGCCGAAGAACGCCGCGTCGAAGCGCCCGGCGCCTTGCAGCACGCCGCGCGCGGCCACGAAGTTGGGGCGGTTCTTCCAGTCCGCCGGCACCGAAGCATCGAGTTCGTGCGGCGCGAAGTGGCGGATGCCTTCGGCACCGCCGACGAGGCTTTGCCAAAGCGCCTCGACATCCGCTGCGCCACTGGCCCGGGCGGCCATGCCGATGATGGCGATGCCGCCCTCGGCGCCCCGGCCGGCGCCCGCCGTGCCACGGCGCGCCGAGC
>JALHOU010000360.1 GCA_022842825.1 Rubrivivax sp. | reverse complement strand
CAGGTCATGTCGCTGCTGAAGCCCGTGATTCCCCATTCGATAGCCATGAGTCTCTCCTTGCGTTGAACCGACAGGCAGGGAGGCTCCCTGCGCGGCGCAGTCTCGCCGGCAGCGATTAATCGGCACTATGCCGGCGCTTAACGCCGGCGCATCGGCGCGCGTCGGTTCACCAGTTCGTGGCAGCCGGCAACTCAGCGAATCGTCAGCCGCGAAAACCAGCGCGCATTCGGCGCGATGTCGTCGCGCAGCGCAGGCTTGAACGGCGCCACGTCGGCCTGTGCCGGCGGCGCGCTGATGAGGTTGAGATCGACCGCCTGCGCCACGCCCTCCAGCCCCGACGCGTTCGGCGTGAGCTTGAAGTAGATGCCGTTCCACAGCCGGGCGCCGAACTCGGCGGGGGTCTTGTACATGAAGAGCAGCGAGTGCTCGAGCCACGCGAGGTCGGCCGCCGTCACCTCGGCACGCTGCTTGTGCGGATAGGGCACGTGGCACAGGATCTCGCCCTGCCCCGGCACGCACTTGAACTCGCGCATCGACAGGAAGTGGTCGGTGAAGCGCGTTGGATCGAGTTGAATGCGAAAGGTGCTGCGCCCGTCGTCGCGGCGCTGGAAGTGCACGCGGCCGATGTCCAGGGCCGTGCCGTCGCGGGCGTGCAGCGTGATGCGCCGCTCGCCATCCAGTTCGAAGGCGTCGGCGCGTGGCGCCGCCGCTGCGAGCACCAGTGCCGCCGCCAGCACACGAACTCGAATGCTCGCCGTTCCCACGTGGCGCTCCGACAGCCGCATCACAGGTCGTAGATGCTCAGGCTCAGCACCCAGCCGGTGCTGGCGCTGGTGCCCTCTGGCTGCCGCCTGAGCGCCGATAGATCCATGGCCAGCTTCTCGCGCTTGAACCACCAGCGCACGCCTGCATGGGCCAGCTTCTCGTCGCCGCTCTTGGCCCACTCGCCGAAGACACTCCAGCGCGAGGCGACCGGCCACTCGACACCCACCGAGGCGAGTGACTCGCGGCGCTCGCCGCGCTCCTTGGCGATGCCGGCGTTGAGGTGCAGCAGGCCGCCCCCTTGGCTCCACTGCCAGCTGAAGGGCACCACGAGTTGCCAGCTGCCGCCACGCCAGGAGGCGTCGCCCTCCTTTGCGGCACCCAGGCCCAGGCTCACGCCGATGCCCCAGCCGTCGCGCGCGATGTTGTTGTAGAGCCACTTCACCTCGCCTTCCGCTTCGAGCGTCGTTTCGGCTCCACTCAAGCGCGGGCGGCTGCGCACGAGCGTGAACTCGGTCGACAGGCGCGGCTCGAAGGCGTACTCCGCACTCAGCCCGATCTCGCCCAGCCGCTTGTCGCGCTGGGCCCAGGTGGCGACCGACCAGACGCGGTCGTCGTCCTCCTCGGCGGCAGCGCTGGTGGTGGCCACGAAGGGGCGGTCGGCCAGCGCCGGGGCGCTGCCGCCCAGCAGGCAGAGCAGGCAGGTCGCCGCCCTCCACGAGCCCAGGGTTGCGCTCGTCATCGGCTCTCCTCCATCTTTTGATGCGCGCCTGCCACGCGATGCGCGCAGAAAGGGCCGCCATCGCTGGCGGCCCTCTTTCAGCCATCCGGAGCCGGCGCCCGGCCGTGCCGCGAGGCCACGCCTGGCGCCCGACGGTCACGCCCTTGTCACGCCCTTGTCACGCCCTTACTTCATCAACTTGAACACCCACATCGACCCGCCCTGCTCGAGGTAGCTCACCTTCTTGGCCACGTCACCACCCCACAGCGGCACCGCGCCGCCCCAGCCGCTGGCCACGGCCACGTATTGCTCACCACCTTGTTCCCAGGTGACCGGGGGCGCCACGACGCCCGAACCGGTCTGGAACTTCCACAGCACCTTGCCCGTCTTGGCATCGGCGGCCTGCAGGAAGCCCTCGGGCGTCCCCCAGAAGACCAGATTGCCGCCGGTGGTGAGCACGCCGCTCCACAGCGGCGCGTTGTTGGGCACCTCCCAGACGATCTTGCCGGTCTTCGGGTCCATGGCGCGCAGCGCGCCGATGGGGCCGTCGTTCAGCGTCTTGATGGTGAAACCGGCACCCAGGTAGGCCGCGCCCTTCTTGTAGGTGATGGGCTCGTTCCAGATCTCCATGCCCCATTCGTTGGCGGGCACGTAGAAGAGCTTGGTCTCCGGCGAGTAGGCCATCGGCATCTGGTTCTTGCCGCCCAGGAAGCTGGGCGCCGCGAACACCACCTTGCCCTTGCCGTCGGTGGCGCCCGTGGGATCGCCGGGGCGGTTCTCGGGCACGAAGTTCGGACGACCCGTCTTCAGGTCGATGCCGGTGGCCCAGGTGATCTTCTTGACGAAGGGGAAGGCGTTGACCAGCTGGCCGGTCTTGGCGTCGTTGACGTAGAAGAAGCCGTTGCGGTCGGCCTTGCCGCCGAGGATGCGGCCGCCGTCCTCATAGGTGATGAATTCGTTGACGCCGTCGTAGTCCCAGCCGTCGTTGGGCGTGTTCTGGTAGTGCCACACGATCTGGCCCGTCTTGATGTCGAGGGCCACCGTGGACGTGCTGTACAGGTTGTCGCCTTTGCGCAGATGGCTGTTCCACGGCGCCGGATTGCCGGTGCCGAAGTAAGCCAGGCCCGTCTTGGCGTTGTAGGTGCCGCCCAGCCACGTGGCCGCGCCGCCGGTCTTCCACAGGTCGCCCGGCCAGGTCTTGCCCGGTGTGCCGGACACGCCGTTCTCGCTCGCCCTGCCGTCCTTGTCGTACTTGTAGCCCATGTGGCCTTCGACAACGGGACGCATCCAGACCATGCGGCCGGTCTTGGCATCGCGCGCCTCGACGCGGCCGACGACGCCGAACTCGCCGCCCGAGACGCCGGTGAGCAACAGGCCGTTGACGATGAGCGGCGCCGCGGTGTAGCTGTAGCCGTCGGCGTAGTTGTCGATCTTCTCCTTCCACACCACCTCGCCCGTGGTGGCGTTGAGCGCGACGAGCTGGGCGTCGAGCGTGCCGAAGATGACGAGGTTGTCGTAGATGGCTGCGCCGCGGTTGATGACGTCGCAGCAGGGCATGATGCCCTCCGGCAGGCGGTGCTCGTACTTCCGCAGCTTGGCACCCGTCTTGGCGTCCAGCGCAAAGATGCGCGAATAGGAGGCCGTGACGTACATCTTGCCGTCGTGGATGATCGGCTGCGTCTGTTGGCCGCGCTGCTTCTCGCCTCCGAAGCTGAAGCTCCAAACGGGCACCAGGCGGGCCACATTGCCGGTGTTGATCTGCTTGGCCGGTGAGTAGCGCTGGCCTTGATAGCCCAGGCCCCAGCTGAGGATGTCGCTGGTGGTGCGGGCATCGTTGTCGATCATCTGGTCGGTGACCGGCCTTTGCGCCAAAGCGGACGCAGACGCCATGACGGTCAGGGCCGCCGTGACGAGCAGCGAGGAAAGTTGGATCTGCATGTGAATAGTCTCCTCCAGGGACGGCCGCCGGCACCCGTGCCGGCGGTACGGGCGGAGCCTGTTGCAACCACCGTGCCATGGCCGCGAGCCGTGCGCGGGCCGGACCGGGAGTGCTTCGCACGAGGGTTAACCCGGCGCCACTGCTACAGGCTCGAACAACCTGCCCGGCGCAGGGCCTGGCGCCACGGTATGCAGCACCCGACATATCGCCAGTGCGCCATCGCCTCACGACAATCCGCAGCCGGCGCACGCCGCCAAGACGGCATGAGGGCCGCAACCGACGACCACCCGCCGACCGACACCACCGCCCTTCGATGCCCGCCTTCGCCGAGAGCCTCGCCACCGCCGCCACCCTCATCGCCGCCGCCGAGCCGAGGCTCATCGAAACGGTCGCGCTTTCGCTGCAAGTCAGCGGCACCGCCACGCTGCTCGGCGCGACGGTCGGCTTGGGGCTCGGCGCCTGGCTCGCTGTGGCCCGGTTTCCCGGGCAGCAGCTGCTCGTGGGGCTCGTCAACACGTTGCTGGCCATGCCCTCGGTCGTGCTCGGGCTGCTCGTCTACCTGCTGCTCTCGCGCGCCGGCCCGCTCGGGCACTGGGGCCTGCTCTTCACGCCGACCGCCATGGTCATCGCTCAGAGCCTGCTCGTTGTGCCGCTGGTGGCGGCGCTGGCGCGGCGGCTCGTGCTCTCGGCGCTCGCCGAGGGCGGTGACCAGCTGCGTTCGCTCGGCGCCGGGCCGCTGGCCAGCGCCGCGCTGTTGCTCGCGCACGAGCGCTACGGCGTGCTCACGGTCGTGCTCACCGCCTTCGGCCGCGCCATCGCCGAGGTCGGCGCGGTGATGATCGTCGGCGGCAACATCGACGGTGTCACGCGCGTCATGACGACCACCATCGCGCTCGAGACGAGCAAGGGCGACCTGCCGCTGGCGCTGGCGCTGGGCTTCGTGCTGCTGGCGGTGGTGGCGGGCATCAATGCCGTCATCGGGATGGTGCAACT
>JALHOU010000359.1 GCA_022842825.1 Rubrivivax sp. | reverse complement strand
CAAGCGGTTCATGTCCTCGTCGACCTCGAAAACAACCAGCCCACCCTGGACGACGTGAAGCGCCTCGTCCCCGGCGTCACGCACGCGTGGCTGTTCCACAGCCGCAGCCAGGTGAAGCGCCTGGCGTCGTTCGCGCCGCTGGGGGCGGAGCAGACGCCCGTGCCCATCTCGCGCCCGGGCAAGAACGCGCTCGACTTCCACCTTGCGTTCTACGTGGGCTACATCGCGGCGCGCAACCCGGGGGCGCGGCTCGTCATCGTGGCCATCGACCGGGGTTACCAGCCCCTGGTCGAGCACGCCCTGTCGCTGGGCTTCGACGTGACGCAGGTGCCGTTCAAGCCGGGGGCGGCGCCGGCGAAGAAGGCGGTGGGCAGGAAGACCGCGGCCAGGAAGGCGCCCGCGGGCAGGGCTCCGGCGAAGAAGGTGGCTGCGGTGGCCAAGGCGCCGGTGGCAAAGACGCCGAGGGTGTCGAGAGCGAAGACGGCCGTTGCGAAGGTGCATGTGGCCAGCGCGCCCATGGCGAACGCGCCTGTCGCCAAGGCGCCGGTGGCAAGAGCGCCCGTCGCGAAGGCAGCCATCCCGAGGCCGCCTGTGGCAACTGCACCCGCGGCTCCGGCACTTGCGGCAAAGGCGCCCGCGAAGAAGTCCCCCGCGAAGCAGCCCCTGGTCAGGAAGGCGGCGAAGAAGGTGAACGCGGCCACGCCGCCCGCGGCGCGCAAGGCGAAAGCACCCGGCGCCGTGCCGCAGGTGGACAGCGGGGAGCCGCCCGCCAGGAAGGCCGCATCGGCCCGGCCACAGGCCCAACCCAAGCGCCAGCGCCAGCCGCAGCAACCGCCCACGCCCGAACTCAAGCCCCAAGCCAAGCCGCAGCGCAAGGTACAGCCGCCGCGACCGCCCAAGCCACAGCCCGAGCAACAACCCAAACAGCAGACCAGGCAACAGCAACAGCCCAAACAACAGGACAACCAGCAGGCCAACCAGCAGGCAAGGCAGCAGCCCAAGCAGCAGCCCAAGCAACAGCCCAAGCAACAGCCCAAGCAACAGCCCAAGCAACAGCCCAAGCAACAGCCCCGGCCTCAACCCAAGGCACCCGCAGCCCAGCGCGTGGCCGGCAAGCCACCGGCCGCCGAGAAGGTGCTCGCCAACCTGCGCACGATGGGCGAGAAGCAGCCCAAGAAGCTCAGGCAGCTGCGGCGCTACGTCTCCTCCATGCTCGGCACGGGCGAGGCCGACCCTGCGGTGGGCCGCGTCGTCGACCACCTGGTGGCCATCGGGTACGTGCGGATGAATGGCGAGGCGATTGCCTATCTGCCCGCGGGCAGTGGGGCGGGTGCCTGAAGTTGGGCGCACCGCACATGCGCCTCGATGAGGTTGAAGAGCGGGAGCTGCAGCGGCTGGCGTCGCGCGGGTTTGATCGGCGGTTGGCAGGCTCCTGCGGCTTGGCCCGCACGGAATTTGCGATCGGCCGACCCCGTCACTTTCAAATGGCCGGCCCTCGGGCTTTCATTTGGACGGCCAGAAATTTACAATCAGCCGATGACTGCCGTCGACGCGATCGACCCTCCAAGCCACGCGCCGGGGTTGCCTTACCCCCGGTTCCTGCAGGCCCGCCTCGTCCAGGCGCTGGCTGACACGCCGGTGGTGTTGCTGCACGGCCCACGCCAGTGCGGCAAGACGACGCTGGCGCGGCAGGTCTGCGAGCCGCTGGGCTATGGCTACCTCTCGTTCGACGACGACGCGCTCCGTGCCGCGGCACTGGCCGACCCGGTGGGCTTCGTGGGCGATCTTCCGCCACGCATGGTGCTGGACGAAGTGCAGCGCATTCCGGAGGTCTTCGCGGCGCTGAAAGTGGCCGTCGACCGCGACCGCACCCCCGGGCGCTTCCTGCTCACCGGTTCGGCCAATGTGCTGCTGATGCCCCGGCTCGCAGACTCGCTGGCTGGGCGCATGGACGTGCAGCGGCTGCATCCGCTGGCGCAGTGCGAACTGGCCGGCCGCGCGGGCGGCTTCGTGGAGGCGCTGTTCGCCCAGTCGCATGCAAGCCCGGGGCGCGGCGGCCCGCCCGGACCTGAGGACGGGCCGGCCTTCGGCCTGCGCGCGTACGGCCGGCTCGGTGCAGATCTGGCGGAGCGTGTGGTGGCCGGCGGCTTTCCCGCGGCGCTGGCGCGGCCGGCGGCTCGGCGGCGTTACTGGTACCGCGCCTACATCGAAGCGCTGGTGCAGCGCGACGTGCGCGACCTGCGTCGTGTGGGCGCGCTCGACACGCTGCCGCGGCTGTTGCAGGCGGCCGCGGCGCAGACCGCGCGGCTCGTGAATGTCAGCGACCTGGCCGGGCCCTTCCAGGTGACCCGGCCGACGATCCGGGACTACGTGACGCTGCTGGCGCGGCTCTTCCTGCTGGAAGAACTGCCGCCCTGGCACAGCAACCGGCTGAGCCGGCTGGTGAAGACGCCAAAGCTGCACCTGTGCGACACAGGCCTGACCGCCGCGCTGTTGCGCGTGGATGCCGCGACCTTGCTGCGCGAGCGTGAGCTCTTCGGGCAGCTGCTGGAGACCTTCGTTCTGCAGGAGTTGCGCCGCCTTGCGAGCTGGCATGCCGAGCCGATTGCCTTTCACCACTTCCGCGACAAGGATGGCGGCGAGGTGGACTTGGTGCTCGAGCGCAGCGCCGACGAGGTGGTGGGTGTGGAGGTGAAGGCGGCGGCCACCGTCACCGAGGCCGACTTTCGAGGCCTGCGCAAGTTGCAGGCAGCGGCAGGTGGGCGCTTCCGCCGCGGCGTGGTGCTGTACGACGGTGAGCGTGCCTTGCCATTCGGCCCATCGCTGCATGCAGTTCCTCTTCGGGCCTTGTGGGAACTCGGGTCGGCTTGACTGCCGCATCTGAACGGGCTTTTCCCTTCAGCTAGGCCGATCGGCCGGGCCTGTTCGGCCCGATGCTGCCGGGTGCGGCGCGGCTCGTGCGCCGCACTGCACCGGAGCCCATCCATGTCCACACTCACCGAAGACCAGGCCCGCACCTACATGCACAAGTTGCTCGCGGCGATGGTGCAGGGCGGCGGCTCCGACCTCTTCATCGCGGCCGACTTTCCGCCCAGCATGAAGGCGCACGGCAGCATGCAGCCGATGACGGCGCAGAAGCTCAACGCCGAGGCCTCGCGCATGCTGGCGCAGGCGATGATGAACGCGCGCCAGCGCGAGGAGTTCGCCAAGGAGATGGAGTGCAACTTCGCCATCTCGCTGCCGGGCGTCTCGCGCTTCCGCGTCAATGTCTACGTGCAGCAGCAGACCGTGAGCATGGTGGTGCGCACCATCGCCAACGAGATTCCGAGCTTCGAGAAGCTGCAGCTGCCCGAGGTGCTGAAGGACGTGGTGATGAACAAGCGCGGCCTCGTGCTCGTGGTGGGCGCCACGGGCTCGGGCAAGTCGACGACGCTGGCGGCGATGATCGACCACCGCAACCGCAGCTCGGCCGGGCACATCATCACCGTGGAAGACCCGGTGGAGTACGTGCACCCCTCGCGCAAGTCGCTCGTCACGCACCGCGAGGTGGGGGTGGACACGCACTCGTGGCATCACGCGCTGAAGAACACGCTTCGCCAGGCGCCGGACGTCATCCTCATCGGCGAGATCCGCGACACCGAGACGATGGAGCACGCCATCGCCTTCGCCGAGACCGGCCACCTGTGCCTGGGCACGCTGCACGCCAACAGCTCGAGCCAGACCATCGAGCGCATCATCAACTTCTTCCCCGAAGAGCGGCGCGCGCAGCTGCTGATGGACCTCTCGGCCAACCTGCGCGCCATCGTTTCGCAGCGCCTGGTGCGGCGCGAAGATGGCAACGGTCGCGCCGCAGCCATCGAGATCCTGCTCAACACGCCGACGATTGCCGAGAAGATCCTGCAAGGCGACCTGACCGAGATCAAGGGCATCATGACCCGCTCGCGCGAGCTGGGCATGCGCACCTTCGACTGGGCGCTGTTCGAGCTCTACAACGCCGGGCTCATCGGTTTCGACGAGGCGCTGCGCAATGCCGATTCGGCCAACGAGCTGCGGCTGAACATCAAGCTCAAGAGCGAGCGCGGCGAGCCCGAGGCCTCGGCCTTCATGTCGCTGGCGCTGGAGCCCGAGCCGATGACGCCGGAGCAGGTGGAGGCCGAGCGCGCGAAGGAGCTGCAGCAGCAGGCCGAGACGCGCAAGCGCCTGGAGAACGAGCAGGCGCGCGAGCGGCTGATGCAGGGCGCCGCGGCGGCGGCTGCGGGCACGGCGCCGCCTCGGCGCTGAGGCGCTGAGGCGCTGAGGCGCTGACGCGCTGACGCGCTGACGCGCTGAGGCGCAGCGCGCCGGTCTCGCTACTCGCGCCGGATCCACCCCCACAAGCGCGCCAGGTGCGTGTCGCGCCAGGTGCGCGGCGGCGGCGCGGTGCGCTTGGGTCGCGCGGGGTGTTTGG
>JALHOU010000358.1 GCA_022842825.1 Rubrivivax sp. | reverse complement strand
CTACCTCCGCGGCCAGCAGCAACACGCAGGTCTGCCCGAGCTCGGCACCGGCCCGCACGACGAGGCGCAGGCCATGCGCGCCCGCGTCGATCAGCCCCACCGGCGTGGCCTGCGGCACGGCCGCCCAGCGCACGGCGCCGACGCGGATGGCCGCCTCGGTGTATTCGAGTCGGTCGTCGTCGGTGAACTCGTGCCTGTTCACGGTGGCGAGCTCGGCGAGCGCGCGCTCGGCCGCCGGCTGCGAGGCGCGCCCCAGGCGCGAGAACTGGTGCGCGCGCGCCGCCCACAGGCCGGCACGGCGCAGGTGCAGGCGGTTCTTCTCGAGCGCCGGCAGCTCGTTGTAGCCCCGCGGCCAGGGCAGGTCGAGCAGGTCGGCCCGCCAGGCGTCGAGCGCCACGCGCGCCGTGGGCGCGAGCATCGGGTCGACGCAGTCATGGCGCGTCAACGCGAGCATGGCGCGCGCCTGCTGGCCGGCGTCGGGCTTGAGCGCCAGCACGCGGCGGAAGGCGTCACCTTCGTAGCACAGATACAGGCGGCCCTCGCGCTCCAGCGTCGCGAAGCGCACGCCGTAGGCGGCCACCGCCTCCACCTGCGCCGCCACGGTGTCGCCGGCGCGTGCGTTCGAGGCGCGCCGGGCCAGCCGCTCGGCCATCGTGCCGAGCGCGTCGAAGGGCTCGGCGTCGATGCGCTCGGCCGGCGCTGCGCGAAGGTAGGCGGCGGCATAGGCGATGCCCAATGCTTCCTGCCCCGGCGTGTGACGCAGGAAGCGCAGCACGGCGAGCAGCTCGTCGGCCTCGCCGGACTGCAACGAGACGCGCCGCAGGGCCTCGGCGCGCACGAAGCCCGCGCGCTCGCGCCGGTGGTCGTAGACCTGCAGGTGGTCCAGGCGCTGCCCGCGCACCTCGACGAGGTCGCCTTGGGTCAGCTCGGCCTGCACGGCGCCGCCTTCGCGCGGCGCAGCGCGCAGCGGCGTGCGATCGATGGCGACGAGCGCGTGCGCGCTGGCGGCGGGGGAGACGGAGGAGGCCGGGGCGGCGATTGCAGCGACGCCGGCGAACGCAGATGCGCCTTTCGGCCCGCCCGTCGGCGCGCCGCTCGAGGCACCGGCTGGCAGGCGGTTCGGTGCCTGCTCCGCCGCAGCGCGCTGCGCCAGGGCGGGCGAGGAGGCCAGGGCCAGCACGATGGCGGCAATCACTGCGCCCAACACGGTGGCCGCGTAGGCCGTGTGCCCGCGGCGCGAGGGCAGGCCGCCGCTGCGGCTGGGGGAGGGCGTGGCCATCACTCGTCCTCCGCCCTGGCCGCCGCGGTGGTGGCTTCGCGCCCCGCCGCACCGGTGAGCGCGCCACCGAGCAGGCTGGCGGCGACAAAACCACCGCTCGCCGACGGCGGCGCGATGATCACCTGGATCTTGTCCGAGAGCTTGTCGGCCATGGTCTTCTGGATCAGCAGCGGGTGGCGGTGCAGCAGCTCGCCGTCGCGCGCCATCTGGGCGCTGGCGACCTTGCCGATGCGCTCCATGCGCTCGGCCTCGGCCTCGGCCAGCTTGCGGCGGCTGTCGGCCTCGCCGGCCGCCTCGATGCGGCGCGCCTGCGCGGCACCTTCGGCGGCGCGGATGCGTGCCACCTTCTCGGCCTCGGCCTCGAGCTGGCGCTGCTGGATCTGCTGCGTCTTGAACGGCAGCACGTGGCGCATCGCCTCTTCCTGCGCGCGCGCGGCGATGATCTGCTCCTGCGCCGCCGCGGCGGCCTGCGTCAGCCGGCGCGCCTTCTCGGCCTCGGCCACGAGGGTGGTCTCGCGGACGCGCTTTTCCTGCAGCTCGAGCGTGTAGCGCATCTTCTCGCTGGCCAGCTCCTCGGCGAGCAGCTGGTCGAGGCCGGCGCGGTACTCGGGCGGCAGGTTCACGGGGCCCAGCATCAGGCTGCGCAGCAGCACGCCGTCGGCGGCCAGGCGCGTCTTCAGCTCGGCTTCGATGGCCTTCTGGATATCGGCCCGCCTGGCCGAGAAGATCTCGCGCACGGTGTGGCGGGCAAGGACCTCGTGCGCCACCGCCAACACGGCGGGCTTGACGATCTCGCCGTCGATGTCCGCCGGCAGCGTGCGCGCGATGCGGGCGATCTGCGCCGGGTCGAGCGCCCAGCGCACGGCGAGCTCGACGCCGATGGACAGGCCTTCGACGCTCTGGAACGGCGCCTCGCCGGCGGCCTGGCGGCTGCCTTCGGGCCGGTACAGGCGCTCGCGCAGGGTGTACTCGCGCAAGGTGTGCACGAGCGGCAACGCGAGCATCGGCCCGGCGCCGAAGAGCTCGCTCTCGCCGCTGAACTGGTTGATGCGCACCGCGAGCGCGCCGTCGCCGACCTGGTGCACCGGCGGCCAGGCGAAGAGCGCGGCGGCGCCGGCTGCAGCCAAGCCCAGCGTGGCGAGACCGCGGCGGTGCGCGACGAGGGTGTTGCGCAGAGCGCGCCACATGCCGCTGCTGGCGCGGTCGGCGCTCGCGTCGGTGTCAAGCCCTCCGAAGAAGTCGGTGCCCAGGCTCGGGCGCGGCGCGCGCCTGACGGTGAACTGGTTGAGGAACTGGCGCGCAGCTTGGGCGATCTGCGTCCATCGATGGCTGAACATGGAACTCACTCCTCGGTGCCTTTCGGGCGGGTGGGCTTGGGTATGAGGACCATTCTTCGAAGAGCGGGCGGAGCGCGAAAGCGCGCCGCCCACCCTCTTGCTTCCGGCCGCGGAAGAAACCTTCACGCGGGCCGGGCACCGGGCGCGCCGCGGGCCGACACAATGGGGTGGATGGTTCATTCATCACTCGCGCCGCAGGCAGGTTCGCAGTCATCGCCGCCGCCGGGCTCGCAAGCGGCGCCGCAGCGTGTGGCCGTCATCGAGGACGACGGGCCCACGAGCAACCAGCTGAAGGGCTGGATCCTGGCTGCACGGCCAGCTCTCGTCGTCGACCAGTGCTTCACGCGCGACGAGGCCGAGGCGGCGCTCGAGCGCCAGCGCTACGACGCGGTGGTGCTCGACATCGAGCTCGGTCGCGAGCGCCACGCCGGCGTGGCGATCATCAACGCCATCAACAAGCGGCATCCGGGCACGCCGGTGCTCGTGGTCTCGGCCATGCCGGCGGCGCTGTACCGCAGCATCATGAAGGCGCTCGACGCCTGGGACTACCTGCAGAAGACCACCTTCGACGAGGGCGAGTTCACCGAGACGCTGCTCGAGATCCTGCGCGCCGCCCAGGGGCGCACCGACAAGGCCCGGCAGAGCGCCAGCGCCGCCGACGAGCTGGTGCTCGACCCGCTGCGCCAGGCCGCCGCGCTGTACCGCGGCCAGCGCGTCAACCTGCCGCTCACGGCGCAGCGCATCCTCGCCGTGCTGCACGCCCGGCGCGGCGAGGTCGTCTCCTACGAGGACCTTTACGCCGCCATCAAGAGCGGCCGCAACCGCGACAACGTGCGCAAGCATGTCAGCACCATCCGCGAAGCGCTGCGCGAGATCGAGCCGGCGTTCGACGCGATCGAGAACGTGCCGATGCGCGGCTTTCGCTGGCGGCCATGACAGCCGCGCGCGGCGACCCCGGGTCGCCTGGGCGGATCGAGCCCCGTTGGGACGTCGCCGGCGCGCCGGCAAAGCCGGACGCGCGGCGCTCGCCCGAGCTCGTCGTGCCGCGGCGCCTGCGCCTGCTCTTCCGCGGCGCCTTCGTGCTGCTGCTGGCGGCCACGCTGGCACTCGCGCTGGACGTGCTGCACGACGAAAAACAGCGCAGCCATCGCGCCTATGCCGTGGGCCTGCGCAAGAGCGAGGCGCAGGTCGCGGCGCGGCTGCGCCACCCCACGGGGCAGCTGATGCTGCTCAACGCGGCGGCGGCCGACCTGCCGGCCACGCCGCTCGTGCCGCTGGTGCTGCCTTTCGGCGCCATCGACTTCGACGACCGCGCCAAGGCGCAGCAGGCGGTGGAGCTGGCCGGCTGCGGCGTCGTGTACGGCGACGGGGCCAGCCTGTGCGCGGGCATCGGCAGCAACCCCTTCGCCGGCGCATTCGTCTATGTCGTGGGCCAGATCCCAACGACGGCCCTGGTGCCGCATCGCGCCGGGCAACTGGACTTCAGCCAGTCGCACCGCGCCTGGGTCGAGGTGCGGCTGGCGGGGGGCGAGAGCTGGCGCTGGATCGCGCCATACCAGGCGCAGGGCGAGGCGCCGGCGCCCGCCTCGCCAGCGTCGGCGGTCACGACGACGGCAGCGGTGGCGCAACGGGGGCGCCTGATCGCCTTCGACGCCGATGCCGAGGTGAGCGGCGAGTCACGACCGCTGCGCGACCTGCGCGGCTGGATGTGGCAGGAGGGCGGGTGTCTCGACGGGCGCGCGGTGCCCGCCGGCTTCACGGGCGCTGGCGGCGCGGCGGCGGCCGCGCCTTTGCCTGAGCCGGCGGCGGCCTCGAGCCCTGCGTCGTCCTCCGCCGCC
>JALHOU010000357.1 GCA_022842825.1 Rubrivivax sp. | reverse complement strand
ACGCGCTGCGTGTGGACGTGGCCAGCGCCGCCGATGCGCGCCTGATGGTCGAGACGGCCGTGCGGCAATTCGGCCGCCTGGACATCGTCGTCAACAACGCCGGTGTCACGCACCTGCCCGGGCCGCTGGAAAGCGTGAGCGAGGCCGACTTCGACCGCATCTTCGCGGTCAACATGAAGGCGATCTACTACGCGATGCGCGAGGCGGTGCCGCGCCTGAAGGCCAACGCGCAGGGGGCGGGCGGCATCCGCGGCGTGGTGCTGAACATGGCCAGCACCGCAGGCGTGAGCCCGCGTCCGCGCCTGGGTTGGTACAACGCCAGCAAGGGCTGGGTGATCACCGCCACGCGCGCGAACGCGGTGGAACTGGCACCCTTCGGCATCCGCGTCGTCGCGCTCAACCCGGTGGCGGGCGAGACGCCGCTGCTCAAGTCGTTCATGGGCGAGGACACGCCCGAGATGCGCGCGAAGTTCCTCTCGACGATCCCGATCGGGCGCTTCTCTCAGCCCGAGGACCTGGGCAACGCCGCCTGCTTTCTTGTCAGCGACGAGGCCAGCATGATCACCGGCGTGTGCATGGAAGTGGACGGCGGGCGCTGCATCTGAGCCCGCCAGCCGGCCGCAGGCCGGCCCGGGCCGCCCGGCTCAGACTTCGGCGCCGTGGCGGTCGATGTGGCGGTCGGCCGCCGCGAAGAGGTCGGCTGCAAAGGCGGGGTCGTAGCGGCTGACATCGGCCGCCAAGCGGCGCAGCGCCACCGCTTCGTCGATGCGTTGCAGGTGGGACCGGCGCGCGCTGGCGGCCGCCCAGATCCGCTCGACGTAACCCAGGAGGGCGGCAAAGGCGCTGGCGGCCCAATCGGCGCCGCGCGGCATGGCGACGGGGGCGGGTGCGTGCAGGGTGATCTGGCTCATGGTGGCGAATCCTTTGGTGTCGGGCCCCGTGTCCGGAGCATCACAGGCCTTTTCGGCCGGTACGCAGTGCATATTAGGGTTCACACTAATGACTGCAAGATGAAAGTTGTTCAGAACTGATATGCATCATTCGCATGTCACGCGATGGCCATCGCCAGATCCGCCACACCCAACTTCCGCACGCTCGACCTGAATCTGCTGCGTGTGTTCGACGCCGCGATGGCCGAGGGCAGCCTGACGCGGGCCGGTGCCACATTGGCCATGACGCAGCCGGCCGTGAGCCATGCCTTGAAGCGGCTGCGCGAGGCATTGGGCGACGAGCTCTTCACGCGCACCACGCACGGCGTGAAGCCGACGCCGGCGGCCGAGGTCCTCTGGCCGCAGGTGCGCACGGCGCTGGCCGCCCTGCGCCAGGCCGTCGAGCCGGCCGCGTTCGATGTCGGGCGCGACGCCGTGCTCTTCCGCCTCGCGATGGCCGATGCGACCGCGGCGCTGCTCGTGCCGGGGCTTGTCACTGCCATCGAGGCGCAGGCCGCGGCGGCCACGTTGCGCGTGATGCCCCTGACCACGCGCGACCCGCGCCGCCTGTTGCAGGCCAATGCCGTGGACCTGGCGCTGGGTTCGTTCCCAGAAGTCGTGCCGGCGCTGCAGGCCGAGGGTGCCCAGGCGCAACTGCGCCATCGGCCGCTGTACGACACGCGCTACGTCTGCGTGATGCGCCGCGACCATCCGCTGGCCCGCGCCGGCGCGCTGACGCTGGACGCCTACTGCGCCGCGCCGCACCTGCTGGTGAGTTTTTCGGGGCGGCCGTTTGGTGCCGTGGACCAAGTCCTGGCAGCCATCGGCCGCCAGCGCCGCATCGTGCTGACGGTGAACCAGTTCTTCACCGCCGGCCGCGTCGTGGCGCGCAGCCACCTGCTGACCGTGCTGCCCGAGAGCTTCCTGGAGGCCACCGGCTACCGCGACGAACTGGCCATCGTCGAGTTGCCGATCGCGCCGGCGACGGTGCACGTGGGCATGTTGTGGCACCTGCGGCACGACACCGATCCGGCGCACCGCTGGCTGCGCGATCGGGTGGTCGCGGCGGCGGCGCCGGGCTGACGGCGGCGCGCCACGACGGGCCCGCGCCGCCCGGGCTCCTCGGCCGTCAGTCGATGACGGCTGCCATCGCGCTGGCGGTGCGCTCGACGTTGCCGGTGTTGAGCCCGGCCACGCAGATGCGGCCGGAGCGGATGAGGTAGACCCCGTACTGCTCGCGCAGACGGTCGACCTGTGCCGCGCTGAGCCCGGTGTAGCTGAACATGCCGCGCTGGGTGAGGAAGTAGCCGAAGTCGCGGCCCGGCTTCTTGGCCGACAGCGTGGCGTGCAGGCTCCTGCGCATGGTCTGGATGCGGCCGCGCATGGCGGCGACGTCGGCTTCCCAGGCGCCGCGCAGCTTCGGGTCGGTGAGCACGCGGCTGACGATGCCGGCGGCGTGGATGGCCGGGCTCGAGTAGTTGCGCCGCACCGTGGCCTTGAGCTGGCCGAGCACGAGCTCGGCTTCGGCGGCGTCGCTGCACACGACCGAGAGCGCGCCGGCGCGCTCGCCGTACACGCTCATGCTCTTGGAGAACGAATTGGCGACGAAGAAGCTGAGGCCGCTGTCGGCGAGCAGGCGCACGGCGTAGGCGTCCTCGGCGATGCCGTCGCCGTAGCCCTGGTAGGCGAGGTCGAGGTAGGGCAGCAACTCGCGCTGGCGCAGCATCGGCACCAGCTGCTGCCACTGCTCGCGGCTCAGGTCGACGCCGGTGGGGTTGTGGCAGCAGGCGTGCAGCAGCACGACGCTGCGCGCCGGCAGCGCCGCGATGGCCTCGCGCATGGCGTCGAAGCGCACGCCGCCGGTGGCAGGGTCGTAGTAGGGGTAGGCATGCACGGCGATGCCGGCGCCCTCGAACATCGCGCGGTGGTTGTCCCAGCTCGGGTCGCTCATGCACATGGCGCTGCCCGGCAGCCAGCGCTTGATGAAGTCGGCGCCGACGCGCAGGCCGCCGCTGGAGCCCACGGTCTGCAGCGTCGCGATGCGCCCGGCCTTCACCGCCGCATGCTCGGCACCGAAAAGCAGGTGCTGCACGGCCCGACGCATGGCGGCTGCGCCTTCGATGGGCAGGTAGGGCTTGGCGCCGCCCTCGGCGAGCATCTGCGCCTCGGCGTCGCGCACGCACTGCAGCACCGGGATGCGGCCCTCGTTGTCGAAGTAGATGCCGATCGACAGGTTGACCTTGTCGGTGCGCGGGTCCTTCTGGAACGCGTCGTTGAGGCTGAGGATGGGGTCGCCGGCGTACGGCTCAAGGTGCTGGAACATGGGTGGCTCTGGGATGGCAGCCTGGCGGCGTTGCGGAGAAGCGAAGAGACGGAAAAGCGGAGAGACGGAGAAGCGGTGTGGAGGACCGGCGCAGTCAGGCAGCCGGAACGGGCACTGCGAGCGCTGCTTCGATGTCGCTGCGCATCGCCTCGGGCGCCTCGTTGGGGGCGTAGCGCTTGATGACCTTGCCATCGCGGCCGACGAGGAACTTCGTGAAGTTCCACTTGACGGCCTCGCTGCCCAGCAGCCCCGGTGCCTCGGCCTTCAGCCACTTCCACAACGGGTGCGCCTCGGCGCCATTGACCTGAGCCTTGGCCATCATCGGGAAGCTCACGCCGTAGTTCATCTCGCAGAACGAGGCGATCTCCTCGTTGTTGCCCGGGTCCTGCGCGCCGAACTCGTTGCTCGGAAAGCCCACGACCACCAGGCCACGGTCGCCATAGTCGCGCCACAGCTGCTCCAGCCCCTTGAACTGCGGCGTGAAGCCGCAGGCGCTGGCGGTGTTGACCACGAGCAGGACCTTGCCGCGCTGGGAGGCGAAGTGCGCGGGCTGGCCCGCGATCGACAAGGACTTGAAGTCGTAGATCGTGCCAGGCATGGTGGGCGCTCCGGAGTGGGGTGGCGAGGCAGCCATCGTAGCGGGGGAAGCGGCAGGGTGGGCGGCCGGGCCTTGCGGGGCGGTACGCCAACGCGCCTGCGCGGGCGGGCTGGGGAAGCGGCCGGCGCCGCGGCGGCTGGATGCGTGCCGCATGCCGCGCGCCTCCACCCGTGGGGCGATTGACTTCGCCGAGGGGGCCTCGCAGCATGCCTGGAGCACCCACGCCCCCGTCCGCAAGGAAACCGACCATGACGACCCTCCACCGCATCGCCTTGCTCGGCTTCAGCGCCTTCGAGCGCAACACCCTCGGCTCGTACTTCCGCCTCGCGAGCACGCGCAACCCGCGCTACGAACAGGTGTTGGACCTGAACGAGGCCGACTTCGTGGTCGCCGATGCCGACCACGCCCCGTCGGTGCAACTCGTGCAGGCGGTGGAACGCATGCCCGAGACCGTCTTTGTCGGCGCGCGGCCGCCCGACGGCGCGATCGCATGGATGGCGCGGCCCATTGACCCGATGCGCGTGCTGCGCGAACTCGACGTGATGGCGGCGCGGCGTCTCGCGGCGCCGGCGCGCGCCGACGGCGCCGCTGCCGCCGAGGCCGGCGG
>JALHOU010000356.1 GCA_022842825.1 Rubrivivax sp. | reverse complement strand
AACGACCAGTCGCACCGCTTCGCCGAGCTCTTCGAGCACCTGCTCGACCACGACGCGCCGGCGGTCTTCCACTGCACCGCGGGCAAGGACCGCACCGGCTTTGCCGCCGCGATGATCCTGCTCGCACTGGGTGTGCCGCGTGAGCTGGTGCTGCAGGACTACCTGCTCACCAACCGCCACTTCCGTCACCCGAAGATGCCGCCCAGCGCCATCCCGCCGGAGGCAGTGGCCGTGCTGTGGGGCGTGCGGGAGGACTTCATCGAGGCGGCCCTGCATGCGGTGGACCGTGATCACGGCGGCGTCGAGCGCTACCTGGCTGAACGCCTGAAGCTCACGCCGGCGGCACGGCAGGCCCTGCGCGAGCGGTACCTGCAGCCCGTCTGATCAGGCCACGACGAAAGCCGCCGCGCCGGTGGCGATGAGCGTGCCTTCCGGATTGGTCAGGCGCATTTGGGTCGATGCCACCCGGCCACCCAGCCGCGTGATGTCGGCGGAAGCCAGGAAGTGGCTGCCCAGGCCCGGCCGCAGGAAGTCCACGCGCAGGTCGATGGTGCTCATCTTCGAGAATCGCTGCAGCACCTGCGCCGCGCTGTCGTGCGGATGGCGCGCGGCGATGCCCACCATCAGCACCAGCCCGCCCATCACGTCGAGCACCGACGAGATCACGCCGCCGTGCAGGCGGCCGTAGGTGAAGTGGCCCACCAGTTCGGGCCGCATCGCAAAGTGCGCTCGCACGTCGCCGGGCTGCACCGAATCGACCTTCAGCCCCAGCACCTGGTTGAACACGATGCGCTGCTCGAACATCTCGACCAGCGCACTCTCCAGCTTGGCCTGCTCGGCGGCGCTGCGCGGGACCAGGGGTGCCGCGGTCATGATCGTGTCGGGCCGGGCCGCAGGCCCAGCGTGCGGCGCGCCTCGGCCGGGCTGGCCACCTCGCGGCCGGCGCGGCGCGCGCAGGCGGCCAGGGCCTCGATCAGCACGCCGTTGCCGCTGGCACGTTCGCCACCTGGCAGGTAGAAGGTGTCTTCCAGCCCGCTGCGCAGCATGCCGCCGAGCTCGGCCGTCTTCTGGTGCACGGGCCAGATCTCGGCGCGGCCGATCAGCGTGCTCTGCCACACGGCCCCGGGCGGCGCGTAGCGCGGCAGCAGGGCCAGCAGATCGGCGTCGCAGGGCATGCCGCTGGCCACGCCCATCACGAAGTTCAGCTCGGGCACGCCGGTGAACAGGCCGGCCTTGAGGTACATCGCCACGCTGCGCACGATGCCCACGTCGAAGCACTCGAACTCGGGGTGGATGTGCTCTTCGGCCATGACCTGCAAGTACTGCTGGATCTTGGCCACCGGGTTGTCGAAGACCATCGGCGGCCAGGCCCACTCGCCGTTGTCCTTGATCTTCAGGTAGTTCAGGCTGCCAGCGTTGCAGGCCGCGGCCTCGGGCTTCACGCGGCGCAGGCAGGCCAGCGGGCCCGAGATGTCCTTGCCCACCACGCCGGTGGTCAGGTTGATGATGACCCCGGGGCAGGCGGCGCGGATGGCGTTCACCACCGCCTCGGCCACGTCGGGGTCCCAGCTGGGCATGTGGCCGTAGCCTTCTTCCTGCGAGCGCAGGTGCACGTGCATGATGCTCGCCCCGGCATTGAAGGCGTCGCGCGCCTCGGCCGCCATCTGCGCCGGCGTGACCGGCACCGGGTGCTGCTTCGGGTTCGTCAGAACGCCCGTGAGTGCGCAGGTGAGGATGGCCTTGTCCGTCATTCCGATATCTCCAGTTCGATGAGCACGGCGCCCGAGGCCACGCTGTCCTTGGGTTGGACGTTCACCGCGCGCACGGTGCCGGCGGCGCCGGCGTTGAGCCACATCTCCATCTTCATCGCTTCCACGCACACCAGCGGCTGACCGGCGACGACCACGTCGCCCACGGCCACGGCCACGTGGGCCACCACGCCGGCCACCGGGGCGCGTGCGCGGCGGGCGTCGAGCGTGCTGTCGCGGGCGGGGAAGGGCGAGGGTTCGGTGAAGGTGAAGGTGGCCGCGTCCATCACGAGATGCACGGCGCCGTCTTGCACGAGCGCCACGGCGCGGCGCGACACGCCGTCGTGAAGCCAGCGCGCGGTGCTGCCTTCGTGCGAGACGATCTGCACGCCGGGCGGCGGCGCCGGCAGCGTGCGCTTCACGCCGTCGCAGACCAAGGTCATCTCGAATCGGGCCACGCTCTGCGGGCGCAGGCCCTTCGGCGCATCGGCGCGCGCCAGCAGCGCGGCGGCGACGAGCCAGGCTTCGTCCGGCGGCAGCGGCCGGTTCATCAGCGCCGGTCGGGTGTCGCCGTCGGCCGCGGCCCACTCGTCCAGCCGCGAGGTCGTCATGCGGGCCTGGCGGAAGTCGTCGTGGCGCAGCAGGTCGCGCAGGAAGCGGCCGTTGTTCTTCAGGCCCAGCAACGGCGCGTCTTCCAGCGCGGCGCACAGCCGGCGGAGGGCGTCGCCGCGGTCGCGGCCGTGCGCGATGAGCTTGGCCACCATGGCGTCGTAGAAGGGCGTCACCTCGCCGCCTTCGGCGATGCCGTGGTCGATGCGCACGCCCGGGTGCAGCGCGGCGTCGGGCTGCCAGTGCAGGATGCGGCCGGTCTGCGGCTTGAAGCCGTCGTACGGGTCCTCGGCGTACAGGCGCACCTCGATGGCGTGGCCCGTGAAGCGCAGGTCGGCCTGCTGCACCGGCAGCGGCTCGCCCGCGGCCACGCGGAGCTGCCATTCGACGAGGTCGAAGCCGGTGATGCACTCGGTCACCGGGTGCTCCACCTGCAGCCGCGTGTTCATCTCCAGGAAGTAGTGGCGGAGCTCGGCGTCGACGATGAACTCGACCGTGCCGGCGCCGCGGTAGCCCACGGCCAGCGCGGCGGTCACCGCGTCGCGGCCCATGGCTTCGCGCATCGCGGGGCTGACGACGGGCGAGGGCGCCTCTTCGATCACCTTCTGCCGCCGCCGCTGCGCCGTGCAGTCGCGCTCGCCCAGGTGCACGGCGTTGCCGTGCGCATCGGCGAAGACCTGCACCTCGATGTGTCGGCCCCCATCGATGAGTCGCTCCAGCATCAGCGTGCCGTCGCCGAAGGCGCTCTGCGCTTCGCGGCGGGCGCCGGCCAGTGCTGAGGGCAGTTCCGCGTGGTCGCGCACCAGCCGCATGCCGCGGCCACCGCCGCCGGCCACGGCCTTCACCAGCAGCGGCAAGCCCAGCGCGTGGGCTTCGGTGATGAGGCGGTGATCGTCCTGCTCTTCGCCCAGGTAGCCCGGCGCACAGGGCACGCCGGCGGCCGCCATGCGGCGCTTGGCGTCGGCCTTGCTGCCCATGGCGCGGATGGCCTCGGGCGGCGGACCGATGAAGACCAGGCCGGCGGCGGCGCAGGCCTCGGCGAAGTCGGCACGCTCGGACAGGAAGCCGTAGCCGGGGTGCACGGCGTCGGCGCCGGTGCGTCGCGCGGCGTCGAGAACCGCGGCGATGTCGAGGTAGGACGCCGAAGCCGGCGCCTCGCCGATGCGCACCGCCTCGTCGGCCAGCGCCACGTGCGGCGCGGCGGCATCGGCGTCGCTGAACACGGCCACCGTGCGGTAGCCCAGCGCGCGCGCCGTGCGCATCACGCGGCAGGCGATCTCGCCGCGGTTGGCGATCAGGATCTTGCTGAAGCTCACGGCCGCGCCTTCGTCATAGGGGTGCCCTCACTGCGGTACCCACTTCGCCTTGCGTTTCTGCAGGAAGGCGGTGGTGCCTTCCACGCCTTCGGCCCCCAGCGCTGCGCGCGAGAACACCTCGGCCGCCTCGGCCACCAGCGAGGCCGGGCTCTGGAACCGCGCCTTGGCGATCAGCGCCTTGGTGGCCGCCACCGCGCCCGGTGCGCAGGCCAGGATGTCGCCCAGCACGCGGGCCAGTGCGGCGTCGATGTGTTCGATGGTGTGCACCTCGTGCACCAGGCGCAGCAGCAAGGCTTCGGCGGCCCCCAGCCGGCCGCCGGTCACGGCCAGCCGCTTGGCTTCGGCGTAGCCCAGGCGATCGACGAGGAAGGGCCCGATCTGCGCCGGCACCACGCCCAGCGAGGTCTCGGGCAGGCGGAAGGCCACGCTGTCGGTGGCCAGCGCCACGTCGGCCACGCAGGCCAGGCCGAAGCCGCCGCCCATCACCGTGCCTTCCAGCACCGCCACGGTGGCCAGGCCGGTGTCGGCGAAGGCCACGCACAGCTCGCCGAAGGCGGCGTTGACCTCTTCCAGCGACTTCGGATTGGCGTCCAGCTGCATGCGTGCCGCCGCCATGTCCTTCAGGTCGCCGCCAGCGCAGAAGTGGCCGCCGGCGCCGCGCAGCACCAGCACGCGCGTGCTGTCCGACATCTCGCTCTGCGCCAGCACCGCGCGCAGCTCGCGCACCATGGTCAGCGACATCGCGTTGCGCACCTCGGGCCGGTTCAGCGTGACGTGCAGCACCGGCCCGTCGCGCCGCAGC
>JALHOU010000355.1 GCA_022842825.1 Rubrivivax sp. | reverse complement strand
GCCCGCGCCGCCCGCGCCGCCCGCGGCAGCCGCACCGCCCGACGCGCCGACGGTGCCCGGGTTCCATCGGCCGGAGCTCACCGGCACCGCGGTCGTGGCGTCCTTGATCCATCGCTCTGCGGCGGTCGTGTCGCGATCGCGCAGCGCGACCATGGCCATCACGCAGCGTGCGCGCTGGCGCATGGCGGTGTCGACGCGCGCATCGGCCAGGTTGACTGCGCGTTCGATTCGGGCGCGCGCCTCTGCGAGTCGGTGCAGGTCCAGCCGGGGTTCGGCTGCGGCGAGAAACAGCAGCGCCGGGGCGGCGGTCGCCGGGTCCGCGTCGGCCGGCATGGGCGCCCCCGCGACGGCCGTGAGGTTCTCGTCGGCGAGCTTCATCGCGCGCTCGGCGTCACCCGCGGCGAGACTCAATTCGCCCCATTGCTCGCGCAGTTCGATGGCCATGGAGCCCTTGTCCTGCTGCAGCAGTTCGAGTCGCTTCATGGTTGCCTCGAACCACGTCTGACCTTCGTGGAAGTGGCCGAGAGCTGCGCTGTGCAGTCCCCCGGGGCGCCCGAGGAGGACGCCAAGCTGCAGAGGCTTGTCCGGCGAGGCGTTCCATTGCTCCCATGCCTGGAACGCGCTTTGGTACGCGTCGCGAGCGCGCCCTGAGCGGCGTTCCAGGTCGGCGACCCGCACCAGGCACAGGGCCCGCGTGGCGTGTCGAACCGACGAGTTCTCGACGACCCGGCGGATGCGCAGTTCGGCTTCATCGGGCTTGTCGCCCTGCCGGGCCTGCGCCCAGGCTTCGTCGCAGGTGGCCTCGAGCGCGACCGTCGGGTCGGTCAGGTGGGCGAGCGCTTCTGAAAGCAGGTTGCGCGCTTCTGCGAAGGCGCCGAGTTCGGCCCGCTCGCGCCCGATCAGCGCGAGCGCGGCGGCCAGGTCCTGCGGCCGCTGGCCGAGGCTGGACCGTGCCACGGCTTCTGCGCGCGCCAGCACTTCGGGCCAGTCGCGTGTGACGCCCGGCGATGCGTTCTCGAACAGTTGGTCCCGCAGCAGGCGGGTCACGGCCTCGCTGCTCTGGCGCGCGGCCTGGGCCTGGGCGCGCCCGCCGGACCAGACCCAGGCATTCCAGGAAAGCGCGCCGAGGAAGAGAAGGAAAGCGGCGGCTCCGATCGTCGCCGCCGAAGCCAGGCGCTTATGGCGCCTTGCAAGACAGCCCACCTGATACCGAAAACCACCTTCCACCGCGGACACCGGCCGGTGCATGCCGACGCGCCGGACATCGTCCAGCAGTTCGGCGGCGCTGGCATAGCGCCGTGAAGGATCGGTCTGCGTCGCCTTGGCCACGATGGCGTCGAGGTCGCCGCGCAGGGCCTTGCGCAGCCGGGGCACGTGGGTCAGGTCGCTGGGACGTGCCCAGAGCGACCCCGAGGCGGGCACCACCGTGGTGCCGGGCGCCCGCGGTTGCCAAGGTGAAGCGCCCGACAGCACCTCGAAGGCCACGAGGCCCAGGGCGTAGATGTCGCCGCCGGCATCGGGCTGGCCTCGTGTTGCGCCGCCCGCGGCGACATCACCACCACCCTGCATTTCCGGCGCGACGTAGGCGCGCATGGTCGGCCCCGCCGACGTTTGCGCCGGGGCCGGCGGTGGGGTGTCCAGCAGTTCCAGCAATTCCGACAGGCCGAAGTTCAGGAAGCGGAGCCGGCCACCGGGCGTGATGATGATCTGCGAGGGGTGCACGTGGCCGTGCAGGACCAACCGCCCGTGCGCGAACGTGGCAGCCTCCAGCGCCTGCTCTACGAGGAGCCGGCGTTCGTTGGCACCCAGGGAAGGGTGGTCGCGGCACCAGCGATCGATGGCCTGGCCCTCGGCGAGCTCGCCGGCGAGCCAGGGCGTGCCTTCCTCGGAGAAGCCGACGGCGGTGAGCCGGGCGATGTGCGGATGCAAGAGGGCCGTAGCGCGCGCCGAAGCATGCGCAAGCCAGGCGGCCAGGTCGGCGCGCGGCCGCCACTGCCACGGTACCAGCAGGGCGACGTCAGGGCCAGGCGGCTGCTCGTCGGCGCGACGGGCTCGCCACTGCTCGACACGCGCGTCGCTCGAGGGCATCGGACCCAGCAGAAGCCAAGGGCCAACGCGCATGCCGGTGGCCAGGGCCGGCGCTTGCAGGCGTGGCGTCTGCTCGGGTGCAGTTGATTCTTCGGATGACTCCTCGGGCGCGGCCGCCGCCGCAGCAGCCGCCTGCGCGGGGTCCTCCGCGGGCAGCGGCTCGGGCGAGGAACTGGTGTCTGCGGTGGGCTCAGCGTCCGGTAGCGGCCCGTCGCCTGCCGCGAGGGTATCCGGCGGCCGGTCGGTGGCTGCCGTCGGAAGCTCGTCGGCCCGTTCCGCCACCGACGCGGATGCGGGCAGGATCTCCGGACGCACCATCGAAGGCGTCTCGGGGGGCGCCTCTTCACGGCCTGACGCGGACTGGCTCGCTCTCTCTTGCGGGGAGAACAGCGCCCCGTCGGCAGCCGGTGCAGGCGTTGCGTCCGGCTCTGCGGGGGTCTTCGTCGTCGCCGTTGCCTCGTGCGCCGAGCCCGCCACGTGGCCCGGCTCGCCGTCGGGCGCTTCGTCGGGGGCTGGCGCGGCCCGATCGACCGGCTCCGACCAGGCCGGCAACGTGGGGCCGTCGTCGCAACGGCTCTTGCCATCGGTCTCGTCGAGCGAGGCGAGCATCTTGCGCAGCCACTCGACGACGACGGGCGGTTCGTCATCGACCAGCGCAATGAGCCAGGCCCGGCGCAGTGCCGAGGGCAGCTCACAGCCGATGTCGAAAAGGGCCGAAACCCGGGCCCAGCCTTCGGCGTCTGGTGTCGAGCGCATGCCTGAGCTGACTTCGGCTCTCAAGGCGCCGGGTTCGGCGAGCTCGATGTCGCCGCCGCCAGAAACGCGCGGGCCTTGACCCAGCGGCGTTGCATCTCGGACTCGCCGAGGTCGAGCAGACGCCCGATGGCATCGGGCTGCATGCCGCCGAACCAGCGCAGCCGTGCGATGCGAGCAAGAGGGGCGTCGAGCGCGGCGAGGGCATCGAGTGCCTGCACCGCGGCGAACGTGGTTCGGGCGCACTCATCCGGCGGCGCGCGCGAGGCCAGGTCGCGCACCAGCCCTTGCATGACGAAGGCGGCCTGTTCGGCGTAAGTCAGGTACAGGGTGGAGGACTCGACTGTCGGGCCGACACCGGCGGCGCTCTTGACTGCCTTGCGCGACTTCGCTTTCGCCGAGGCCTTGCGGGCGGCCTTGCCCTTCTTGTCGATGGTGCCCGGCGGTTCGCCGTCGGTGGCAACTTGGATGTCCGCCAGGTCGCCGGCTTCGCGCAACTGCTGCCAGCGTCGCTGTATGAGAGCGCCGGCATCGGCCACCGAGGCGGCTTCGGCGCCTGCGAGTCGCTGGCTCAACAGCGACTGGAGCTCGGGGCGCAGCCGGGTCTCCAGGCGGCTGTCCGCACCCGGCAAACCCGCCGCCGCCTCGGCCAGCAGATCGGCGAGGCGGCTGGTTCCCGCCGTCCCGCGCGTCGTGTCCGTCTCTCCCATGAAGGGACTCTAACGCGCCTGTTCGGCCGCGGCCCATGCCTCTGGCGTGCGCGGTTCGACGAAATCTCCTTCGACGAATACCCCCCGCAGATGCAGGTCGCCGCCGAGCACCACGCAATCCGCCCACGCCCCCACGACCAGGCGCCCGCGGTCGGGCAAGCCCAGGTAGCGCGCCGCGACCGCCGAAAGGCGGCTGGACGCCTCGCCCAGGCCGAGGCCGATCTGCACCAGATTGCGCAGCGCCTGGTCGAGCGTGAGCGCGCTGCCGGCCAGCGTGCCGTCGGCCAGGCGCACGGCGCCCAGGCACTTGTGCACGCGCTGCGCGCCCGGCCCGTGCCCGAGGTGGTAGTCGCCATCGGGCATGCCGGCGGCTGCCGTGGCGTCGCTCACGCAGTACAGGCCTGGAATCGCGCGCAGCGCCACGCGCGCCGCGCCGGCGTGCACGGTGACGAGGTCGGCGATCAGCTCGGCGTACAACGCGTGCGCCAGCGCCGCGCCGACCATGCCCGGGGCGCGCTGGTGCAGCGGGCTCATGGCGTTGAACACGTGCGTGAAGCCGGCCGCGCCGGCGGCCAGCGCGGCCACGCCGTCCTCGTAGCTGCCGTTGCTGTGCCCGACCTGCACGCGAAAGCCCGCGTCGCGCAGCGCGCCGATGAGCGGCAGGTGACCCTCCACCTCCGGCGCGAGCGTGATGACGCGGATGGGGGCCAGCGCGTGCAGCGCCAGCACCTCGGCCAGCGTGGCGCGGCGCGCGAAGGCCGGTTGCGCGCCCAGGCGCTGCGGGTTCAGGTAAGGCCCTTCGAGATGGATGCCGAGCCAGCGCGCCGAGCCCGGTGCCCGCGCCGCACCCTCGCGAACGAGCGGGCCCAGCGCGGCCAGGGCCGATTGCACCTCCTCGATGGGCGCCGTCATCGTCGTCGCCAGCATCGACGTGGTGCCGTGC
>JALHOU010000354.1 GCA_022842825.1 Rubrivivax sp. | reverse complement strand
GCGGGCCCGAGTCGGTCACCAGCGTGGGCAGCGTGTTCTGCGACGGTGGCGGGTCGTCGCCTCCCCCACCGCCACCACACGCACTCACGAGCGCCGCCACGGCGAGCAGCACCACCAGCACGAGCCTCCTCGCCAGGGCATCGAACGGGAGGCGCCAGGGCGTCATGCAATCGCGAGCGAGAAGGGACGACATGGATGGATCTCCGGGGTGCATTCGAGGGCGCGGGCCCGCCATGGGGTGGGCGCCGGTCAGAGGCTGCCGTCGCGCAGCGGCGTGGCCGCAGCGGCGAGGGTGACGTGGGGCAAGTGGGGCGCCGGGTCATGTGCAGGCGCGGGCGCAGAGAGGGGCGAAGACGCGCGTGCAGCCCCGGGCGCTGGAACGGGTGCCAGAGCGGCAGCGCGTCCGAACGGGCGCGCGGGTTGCAGCGCGCGACCATGGCGCGTGGCGTGTTGCGGCGCCTCCTGTTTCGCACCAACACGCTCGGCGCGCAGCAACGCCAGCGTGAAGTCGGGCAGGCCGGGCGGCGGCGCGATGACCACCGGCGTCTGCCGCCCGCTGGTGAGCTTCTCGACCTCCGCGGAGACGTAGTAGCCCAGGCCCTGGAAGGTGACGCGGCCGCGGCCCATGAGGTCGGCGCCGCCATTGAGGCCGGCGACGATGGCACGCGTGAAGGCGCCGTTGCCCCAGATCCGGCTCTCCAGCGAGAGCTGGCGGCCGGTGCTGGAGGCGAAGACGATGACGCCGTTCTCGGGCGAGGCCAGCTCGTTGGCCAGACGCGCGAGGTCGCGCGATGGCGTCCGGCCGCCGGCACCGAACACATTGCCGGCGTGGCAGGTGTCGACGAAGAGCACGGCCCGCCCCTTCAGGCGCGCCAGGGTCGAGCGGATCTGCGCCTGTGCCACCGCGGTAGCCGCGAGGCGGTCGGCGACCGTGTCGTGGCCGAGGAAGTAGTAGGCGCCGTTGGCATGGTTGAGCGCATGTCCGGCGATGAAGAGCATGCCGAAGTCGCGCGGCCCGACCGACTTGGACAGCCACTCGAGCCCGGCGACGATGGCGCCGCGCGTGGCCTGCCGGTCAGTGAGCACGCGCGTGTGCACGCTGCGATAGGCGCGCCCACCCTGGCTCTCGAGGACGCGCGCCAGGTCATCGGCATCCTTGCCCGGCAGGTCCAGACCGTTGATCGCCGGGTCGGCGTAGCGGCCGACACCCACCAGCAAGGCGAAGAGGCGGGGCTTGTCGGCTGCGGCCTCCGCCGGCGCGGCCGCGGCGCCGGGCGCGGCAGGCACCAACGCCGCCGGCGGCGGCACCTCGCGTCGCACCTTGAACGCCAGGGCATCAGAGAAGCCATGCGCATTGGCCGCACTCACGTGCACGACCGAGTCGCCCGGCGGCACCTGCACAGTCACTCGCACGGGGGAGGCGCCGTGCAGCACCGGCGGCAGGCGGATCTCGGCGTCATCCTGCAGCACGCCGTCGCGGCGCACGACGATCGACGCCAGCGCCTCGCGCGCTCCGAGGCGGATGCCGAAGTCGAGCGTGACCGAGGCGCCCTGCGTGGTGATGGCCGGCGCCTGCTTGTAGACGAGCACAGGCGGCAGCACTGCATGCAGGTCGATCGGCGCGGGCGCAGGCGCCGGCGTGGCCGGTGCCGGTGCCGGTGCCGGTGCCGGTGCCGGTGAGGGTGCCAAAGCGGGTGTGGCGGGCACGGCAGCCGCGGCCTGCGCCAGGGCCGTGCCGAGTTCGCCATCAGCCCGCAGGGCCTCGGCGCGCCCGAGGTCGGCGCGCTGCTCGGCCTCACGCTCGTCGAGGTCCACGAGCAGCCGGTCGATGACATCGGGCCGATGGAAGCGCTCGCGGAAGCGCGCGATGGAGACGAAGCGGTCGCCCTCGCCCGCCGCCGCGCCGTGCACGGCGTCGGCTGCGAGCAGCCAGCCGAGCATCGGCTCGGCACCGGCGCTGGCGTCGTAGTAGCCGGCGGGCGACCACAGCACCCAGCGCTGCGGGTCGAGCACGTACAGCGACAGCAGCAGCGCCCCGTCGCGCGCGCGCAGCCAGCGCAGCGTGCCGTCGGACAGGGCGGCGACGACGAGGCGGCCATCTTCCGTGGCGTGCACGGCGCGCGTCTCAGTGCCCGGCTTGAGGCTCCACACGAGCTTGCCGCCGGCGGCCACACGCGCCACGCGGTGCCCCGTACCCCAGACGAGGTCTTCGCTGTCGGGGATGCGCGCCACGGCGCGCGAGATCTCGCCCGCGTTCAGCGCCATCGCGCCGCCCAGCAGGGTGGGCACGGCGTTGGCCACGCTGTCCCAGTCGCGCGTGCCGCGCGTGCTGAAGGCGCCGGGTTCCTGCGGCGCCCTGGCCTGGGCCGCGGCACCGATGCGCGCCACGCGCTCGACAAGGCTGAAGTGGCGCGGTACCTCGGCGGCGGCGCCCTGCCACTGCAGCACCGGACCCGGCGCCAGCCACAGCCGGTCGGGGCGGCGCACCGCTTCGTGCAGCGGCTGGCGTGGCGGGCCCGCCTCGCCGGTGCGGCCCCAGCGGCCGTCGAAGGTCGAGTACGCGAAGCCGCCCGACCCGCCGGCCTGCAGGTCGGTCACCGCGTCGGTGGCCACTTCGTGCAGCGTCGTCGCGGCGCCGGTGCGGGCGTCGAACTCCTGGACCACGCCACGCAAGGCATCGATGGCGGCGCGGCCCGAGACGCCATCGGCGCCGTTCACGCCGCCCACGGCAAGGCGCAGACCGTCGCGCGACCAGGCCACGGCCTGCAGGCGGCCGCGCGTCAGGCGCGGCGCGCGCCACGTCGCGAGGACGGCGCCTCCACGCGCCTCCACCAGCGTCACCGTGCCCTGGCGTGCCGGGTCGAAGTGCACTACCGCCAGCCGATCGCCCGCCGGCGCGAAGGCCACCGCCACCGGCGTGCCGCCGAGCTCGGCGCGCGCCTGCGGCGCCAGCCGACCGTCGGCACCGAGAGCGAAGAGATGCACCGCGCCCGCGGTGTCCGTGGCGGCGACAGCCCCAGCCGCATGAACCGCCAGTCCGTAGCCGTCGCCGCGCAGGGGCACCTCGGCGGCCATGTGGCCCTCGGCCGAGAAGACGCGCACCGCACCCGGCGCCGCAAAGGCCGCGAGCAGCCAGCGCCCGTCGGCACTCCATGCCAGCCGCTTGATCTCGCCGCGCCCGGCATCGACGGCGCGCACGAACTCGCCCGAGCCGGCGGTGTGCAGGTGGATCGTGGCGCCGCTCCCTTCGGCGCCGCTGCCGCCGAGCGCCACGAGGTCCTGCTGCGGATGGAACGCCACGCCGTACATGCGACCCTGCGCCCCCGGTCCCGGCTGGCCCCGCAGCACATGCAGGCGCTCCGCGGTATCGCTGCGCCACAGGGCCACGGTCTTGTCGTCGGACGCCGTAGCCACCAACCGCTCGTCCGCGCTCAGGGCCACGCGGCGCACCGGAGCGGTGTGGAAGCCGGGGTCGATGACGAGTGTGGCTGGGCGAGCCGGCACCGCGGGCGCCATCTCGGCCGCCTGCGCCGCCTGCAGGGCCCCAACGGCGAACAACCACACCACGACGAGCAGCAAGGCCCCGACGGGACGCCAGGCATTGCGCGCCGGGCCGCGCCGCTCGCCGAGGGTGGCGCGCGGTTCCCGGCGGGCATGCGGCGCAGGCGCGAGGTCTCTGGACTGAAGGCGATGTGGCATCGTGGACTCCCACCACGACCTTGCCACGCGCAGGCGCCCTGAACATCCGTTCGGCACGCGACACCGGCCGTCCGGGGTCCACCCGAGGACCGAGGGAAGCCCCCCCGTTGGAGCGTGCCGCTTTCGCGTTCGGGGCCGCAACGGCGGAGGCCAGTGACTTTGGTCGGTTGCCCGACCCGGGCCGCGAAGCCGACGATGGTTGCGCCCCGAGCTCCTCTGGGCCGAGGGCGCGGCCGACGGTGGCCGCCGCCACAATGCGCGCCTTGCGCGCGCCCGCCCGGACCCCGACATGATCCTCACGCTGCTGGCGGTCTCCCTCAACGATCAGGCGCTCACGCGCCCCATCACCGCCAGGTTCGATGCCACCGGGGGCTCAATCGGCCGTGCCGACCATTGCACGATGGCGCTGCCCGACCCCGAGCGCTTCATCTCGCGCAAGCAGGCCGAGATCGCGTTTGCCGGCAACGGCTACACGATCCGCAACGTCGGCGCGGCCAACCCCATCACCGTGGCCCAGCGGACGCTGGCCGCGGGCGAAGCGACGCCGCTGCGCCATGGCGACGAAGTCCGTATCGGCGGCTACCTGCTGCGCGCCGAGTGCCGCACGGACGGCGCCGGCGCCAGCCCGATGAGCGCCGATGTCGCCGCGACGGTGGTGTCTTCGGCACAGGCCCCGGGGCTGCCGGCGCGCGGCGTCTCGCCGCGGCCGCCGCAGGCAGGTTGGCCGGCGGCACCGACACCGGCAGCCCCGCCGGCCGCGTTCTCGACCTCGGCGCCCTTGGCCAGGGACAACCCGTTTGCCGAACTG
>JALHOU010000353.1 GCA_022842825.1 Rubrivivax sp. | reverse complement strand
CCGCGGCCGGTGCGGCAGAGCCCGGCTTGCGGCTCACGGCGCCACGGCGCGCGGGTCGTCGCGCCAGTCGATGTGCCGCCAGCGCTCGCCGCTCGTCCACGACGTGCTCGTGAAGGCGTCGCGCAGCAACGGGCGCGCGCTGGCCCAGTCACGTGCCCGCAAGCGCGCCCACGGAGCGCGCACCACGGCCTTTGCGGCGGCGCGGTCCATGGTCAGCCGGCCTGCGCCTTGCGGATCTGCTCGAGCACGTCCTTGGCGCTCACCGGAATGGGCGTGCCCGGACCGTAGATGCCCTTCACGCCGGCGGCGTAGAGGAAGTCGTAGTCCTGCGCCGGGATCACGCCGCCGACAAAGACGACGATGTCGTCGGCGCCCTGCTTCTTGAGTTCGGCAATGATGGCCGGCACCAGCGTCTTGTGCCCCGCGGCGAGCGTGCTCACGCCCACCGCGTGAACGTCGTTCTCGAGGGCCTGGCGCGCGCACTCCTCGGGCGTCTGGAAGAGCGGTCCCATGTCGACGTCGAAGCCGAGATCGGCGAAGGCCGTGGCCACCACCTTGGCGCCGCGGTCGTGGCCGTCCTGGCCGAGCTTGGCGATCATGACGCGCGGGCGGCGCCCGGCCTCCTCGGCAAAGGCGGCGATCTCGGCCTTGAGATTGTCCCAGCCCTCGGCCGAGTCGTAGGCAGCGGCGTACACACCAGTCACCTTCTGGATGTCGGCACGGTGGCGGCCGAAGACCTTCTCGAGCGCATCGCTCACCTCCCCCACCGTGGCGCGCCGGCGGATGGCCTCGATGCTGAGGGCGAGCAGGTTTCCTTGTCCAGTGCCGGCACAGTCGGTGAGCGCCTCCAGCGCCGCCTGCACCTTGGCGGCGTCGCGCGTGGCGCGGATCTTCGCCAGGCGGGCGATCTGCCCGTCGCGCACCTTGACGTTGTCGACCTCGAGGATGTCCACCGTGTCGTGCTTGTCGAGCCGGTACTTGTTGACGCCGACGATGACGTCGCGGCCGCTGTCGATGCGCGCCTGCTTCTCGGCCGCGCTGGCCTCGATCTTGAGCTTGGCCCAGCCGGAGTCCACCGCCTTCGTCATGCCGCCCAGCGCCTCCACCTCGTCGAGGATGGCGCTCGCCTTGTCGGCCATCTCCTGCGTCAGCTTCTCCATCATGTAGCTGCCGGCCCAGGGGTCGACGACGTGGGTGATGTGCGTTTCTTCCTGGATGATGAGCTGCGTGTTGCGCGCGATGCGCGAGCTGAACTCGGTGGGCAGCGCGATGGCTTCGTCGAAGCTGTTGGTGTGCAGGCTCTGCGTGCCGCCGAACACCGCCGCCAGCGCCTCGATGGTGGTGCGCACGATGTTGTTGTAGGGGTCCTGCTCGGTCAGGCTCCAGCCGCTGGTCTGGCAATGCGTGCGCAGCATCAGGCTCTTGGGGCTCCTGGCGCCGAAGCCGGCCATGATGCGCGCCCACAGCAGCCGCGCGGCGCGCATCTTGGCCACCTCGAGATAGAAGTTCATGCCGATGGCCCAGAAGAAGCTGAGCCGGCCGGCAAAGTCGTCGACGTCGAGGCCCTTGGCCAGCGCCGTCTTCACGTACTCCTTGCCGTCGGCGAGCGTGAACGCGAGCTCCAGCGCCTGGTTCGCCCCCGCCTCCTGCATGTGGTAGCCGGAGATGGAGATCGAGTTGAACTTCGGCATGTGCCGCGAGGTGTACTCGATGATGTCGCCGATGATCCGCATGCTCGGCGCCGGCGGGTAGATGTAGGTGTTGCGGACCATGAACTCCTTGAGGATGTCGTTCTGGATGGTGCCGCTCAGCTGCTCCTGTTGTACACCCTGCTCCTCGGCCGCGACGATGTAGCCGGCGAGCACCGGCAGCACGGCGCCGTTCATCGTCATGCTCACGCTGACCTTGTCGAGCGGGATGCCGTCGAAGAGGATCTTCATGTCCTCGACGCTGTCGATGGCCACGCCCGCCTTGCCCACGTCGCCGGTGACACGTGGGTGGTCGCTGTCGTAGCCGCGGTGCGTGGCTAGGTCGAAGGCCACGCTCACGCCCTGCCCGCCAGCGGCCAGCGCCTTGCGGTAGAAGGCGTTGCTGTCCTCGGCGGTGGAGAAGCCTGCGTACTGGCGGATGGTCCACGGCCGCACGGCGTACATCGTGGCCTGCGGGCCGCGGATGAAGGGCGCGAAGCCGGGCAGCGTATCGGCCAGTGCGGGATCGGGCAGCGCCGCCACATCGGCCGCGGTGTACAGCGGCTTGACGACGATGCCCTCGGGCGTGACCCAGTTCAGCGCCGCGAGGTCGCCGCCCGGCGCGGACTTGGCGGCCGCCTTCTCCCATTGAGGCAGGGTGGCACGGGGGAAGTTGGAGGGTGCGGTCATCGTGGCGTCTCCTGGAGGCCTGGATGGCGGGAACGGGGAACGGGAACGGGGAGATGCACCCGCCGCCTTGTCTCTCGCCCCCAATTATGCATAATTATGAATTCATAACCCACGCCAAGCTGACGGCGCCGCCCCGCGCCGGGTTCCGAAAGCACCCCTTGCCCATGCCGCCCGCCCTCGCACCGCCCGACCCGCGCGCCGCCGCGGCCGGCCTGCGCCTGGCGCCGCGCGCGCTGTACCAGGAGGTGGCCGAGCGGCTGCGCGAGGCGATCTTCGCGCGCCGCCTCGAACCCGGCACCTGGATCGACGAGCAGAAGCTCGCGGCCGAGTACGGCATCAGCCGCACGCCGCTGCGCGAGGCCCTCAAGGTGCTAGCCGTCGAGGGCCTGGTGACGATGAAGGTGCGCCGCGGCGCCTATGTCACCGAGATGTCGCGCGAGGACGTTCAGCAGGTCTACCACCTGCTGGCACTGCTGGAGAGCGATGCCGCGTCCAGTGCGGCCGCCAGCGCCACACCGGCACAGCGCGCCGAACTCGAAGCCCTGCACCAGCAACTCGAGCGCCAGTCGAAGAACCGCGAGGCCTTCTTCGCCACCAACGAACGCTTCCACGTGACGCTGCTGCGCATCGCCGGCAACCGCTGGGCTGAGCACGTGGTGACGGACCTGCGCAAGGTCATGAAGCTGAACCGGCACCACTCGCTGTTCAGGGAAGGACGCCTTGCCGACTCGCTGACGGAGCATCGCGAGCTGATGCGCGCCATCCTCGGCCGCGACGCGGCCAAGGCACGCCGACTGATGCGCGAGCACTTCGACAACGGCCTGCAAGCGGCGGTGCCCGACGTTACCGAGGCCATCCCGGCTGGCGGCGGACGCCCCTGATCACGGCCCCGACGCAGACGGCATGGCCCCCGCGAGTCGAGGCGCCCTTCAGCGCAGCCAGTCGACGGCGCCGGCAAAAAGGGAATAGGTCTCGAACTCCACCGCGCTGCTTTGCGGCTGCGACCATGCGCCCCAGACGATGCTGACCACCTTCTCGTCGGGGTTGAGATACATGAACTGCCCGTAGATCCCTTGCCCGGTGAAGGCAGTGGACGCCGGGAAGCTCCACCACTGGTAACCGTAGCCCAGCGGGTACCCGCCGACGGCTGCATAGGCTGCCGTCAGCGGCGTGTCGGGATGGCCGGCGAGGTCGCGCCAGCCCTCGGGAAGGAGCCTCTGTCCTCCCACGACCCCGTCGTTCAGAACGAACTGCGCGAGCCTGCCGGTGTCGCGCAATGTGGCGCAGAACCCGCTGCC
This sequence comes from Rubrivivax sp., assembly GCA_022842825.1. Taxonomy (GTDB): domain Bacteria; phylum Pseudomonadota; class Gammaproteobacteria; order Burkholderiales; family Burkholderiaceae_C; genus Rubrivivax. The sequence continues at coordinate 844 of JALHOU010000353.1, read as the reverse complement.
GGCAAGCTCCTGCCCGCCGGGCGCGTCCAGCATCCAATAGCCGTCGGCCTCCATGCCCAGTCGCGACCAGATGCGCTCGGAGAGGTACTGCGACAAGCTCTTGCCGGTGACGGCGGAGACGATGGCCCCGAGCACGTAAGTCTCTCCGGTGTTGTAGTTGAAGCGCGTGCCCGGGTTGGCCACGCGCGGTCGCGCGGCGACAAATTCGAGCGCCGCTCCGGGCCGGCCCTGCAGCACCGCCTCGCCAAAGCGCGCGATGTCGGATGTCGGGTCCAGATAGGACTCGTTCCAACCCGCGCCCGAGCTCATGCGCAACAGCTGGCGCACGGTGGCACCTTCATAGCCGCCACCACGCAAGGCAGGCAGGATCGTGTCGCACCGGCGGTCCAGGCTGTCGAGGCTGCCGTCGTGGACCGCCGCGCCGACCAGCGTCGCCGTCAGTGACTTCGCCAGCGAGAACGATATCCAGCGGGCGTTCTCGGTGTTGCCCATCGCGTAGCGCTCGGCAGCGATCTCGCCGTTCTTCAGCACCAGCCAGCCGCTGATGCGATTGCGCGCCATGTAGTCCTCGGGGGTCGTGCTGACGCCCTGGTGGGTGTAGCGGAAGGCGAGCATGGAGCGGGCATGCCTGGGAAGCGGCTGCACGGCGCCGGCACGCGCGAAAGTGCGCGTCACATACAGGCGATCGACGTTCCGAAAGGTCGCCGCCTGGTTCTCGGGTGTGAAGGCGCCCAGGCTCGGCGCAATCGCTTCGAGAGGCGGCGGGGGCGGCGCTGGTGCAGGCGGCGCTGGTGGAGGCGGCGCTGGCGGGGGCGGCGCTGGTGGCGGCGGCGCCGGTGGAGGC
>JALHOU010000352.1 GCA_022842825.1 Rubrivivax sp. | reverse complement strand
AGCCCCTGCAGCCAGCGCGCGCTGCCCACGTCCCACGGGTTCGGGATCAGGAAGCAGCCGCTCTCGTGCAGGCGGTGGAACTCGCGGCGCTTGTCGGCCATGGTGGGCCTGGGTTTCGTGGTGGGCATGGTGCGGGCGTCCTGACGGCTCGGGCCGGCACTGTAGCGCCGATGCCCGGCCGCGCGCCACGGCGTCGACCCCTGCCACGCCTGCCCGATACTCCCGGCATGCTGACCGAAACCCTCGGCTCGGTGCGCGACCTCGGCCGCCTGGCCGAGATCGCCGGCATCCTCGTGCAGCACGGCTTCGGCGACACGGTGCGCCGCCTGGGCCTGGCCGACGCGCTGGGACGCGCCGGGCACGTGCTGCACCACGAACATGCGGCCGACCTGGCCCGCCTCTCACCACCGGTGCAGGTGCGCCGCGCGATGGAGGAGCTGGGGCCCACCTTCGTCAAGCTCGGGCAGATCCTCGCCGGCCGCGCCGACCTCTTTGGCCCCGAGTGGATCACCGAGTTCGGCAAGCTGCACAGCCGCGTGCCGACGGTGCCGCTGGAAGCGCTGCGCCCGCAACTGCGCGAGGACCTCGGCGCCGAGCCCGAAGCCGTGTTCGCACGCTTCGACGCCGAGCCGCTCGCCGGCGCCTCCATCGCCCAGGTGCACCGCGCGCAGCTGCGCGACGGCACCGAGGTGATCGTGAAGATCCGCCGCCCCGGCATCCGCGACAAGATCGAGGCCGACCTGCGGCTGCTCGAACGCCTGGCCGCGATGGGCGAGGCCGAGCTGCCGGCGCTCAAGCCCTACGGCCCGACGCGGCTGGTGCGCGAGTTCGCGCGCTCGCTCAGGCGCGAGCTCGACTTCGCGCGCGAGTGCCGCAACGCCGAGCGCATCGCGGCCAACCTGGCCACGCTGCCCTTCGTCGTCATCCCGCGCGTGCACTGGGCGCACACCGGCGAGCGCCTCAACGTGCAGGACCACATCGAGGGCATCGCCGGCGAACAGTATGAACGCCTGCGCCCGGCCGGCCTCGACCCGGCGCTGCTGGCCCGGCGCGGCGCGCGCGCGGTGCTGAAGATGATCGTCGAGGACGGCTTCTTCCATGCCGACCCGCACCCCGGCAACATCTTCTACCTGCCGGGCAACCGGCTCGCCTTCATCGACTTCGGCATGGTCGGGCGGCTGTCGGCGCAGCGTCGCGAGGAACTGCTGCAACTGCTGCTCGGCCTCGTGCAGCGCCAGCCCGACGCGGTGGCCGACGTGCTGCTCGAGTGGGCCGGCAATGAGCATCCCATCGAGCTCGGGCAGCTCGAGGCCGAGATCGAGGCCTTCGTCGACCAGTACCACGGCACGCCGCTGGCGCAGCTGAGCCTGGCCGACATGCTGACCGACGTCACGGCCATCCTGCGCGAGCACCATCTCGCACTGCCGGCCGACCTGGCGCTGCTCATCAAGGCCTTCATCACGCTCGAGGGCATGGGCCGCAGCCTCGACCCCGGCTTCCACATGGCCACCGAGGCGCTGCCCATCCTGCGCCAGGTGATGCGCGCGCGTTACCAGCCGCGCGTGCTGGCGCAGCGCACCTGGCAGTCGCTGCGGCGCGGGCTGGCACTGGCCGAGCGGCTGCCGCACGACATCACGCGCCTCGTGCGCAACGCCCGGCGCGGGCGATGGCACCTGGGGCTGGAGCTCGCGCACCTCAAGCGTGTGGGCGACCAGATCGACCGCGCCGCAAGCCGCATCGCCATCGCCCTCGTGATCGCGGCGCTCATCATCGGCTCGTCGATCGTCATGACGGTGTCGGGCGGGCCGACGATCTTCGGCTTGCCGGCGTTCGGCTTCATGGGCTTTGCCGGGGCGGTGGTGGGCGGGTTGTGGCTGGTGCAGTCGATCCGGCGGGGCGGGCGCCACGACGACGACGCCAGCTGAGGCTGCGGCCCGCTTCCGCCTTGGCGCCAATGGGTGGGCGCTGCGTCAGCCGCCCTCACCGACACGCCGAGCGGCGCCCCTCACGCAGGCACCGCGCCCACCTTGCCCGCCTCGACGATGAAGCGCGCCGAGCTGGTCACCGCGCTGCTTGCATCCATCGGATCGGCCACCACGCGCAGGTCGGCCTCCAGACGCTCGCGCGTGAGCGCGAAGCGCACGTAGCCGCGCTCCTCGCTGCGGCCGTGGCGGATGTGCGGGTTCAGGCGCAGCGCCGCATCCACCGCGCTCTGCGGGCTGCCGCGGCTGCTGATGGAGGTGCCGCAGAACTCGGTGGCGACGAGCGGGCTTTTCGCGGGATCGGTCTCGTCGGGGTCGACGCGCAGTTCGGCCACGTAGTTGGCGTGCACGTCGCCGCCCAGCACCACGGCGCCCGGCACCTGGCGTTCGGCCAGTACGGAGAGCAGACGCTGGCGCGCGCCAGGGTAGCCGTCCCAGCCATCGGTCCAATAGCGGCCCTGCATCGCCGCCGGGTCGCGCGGGTCGGCCCGCGCGCTCACGGCCTCGCGCGTGAAGCGCGCCATCAGCGTCTGCTGCGCCAACAGGTTCCACGGCTGCGCGAGGCTCCAGCCCTCGGCGAGCCAGCGCTCCTGCGCGGCACCGAGCAGCGAACGCGCGGGCTCCGAGGCGAGCGCCGGGCAGTCACGCAGCCGCACCGAGTTGCTGCCGCCGCGGCCCGGGCGCGGGCACAGCTGCGGGTCGCGGAACTGGCGCGTGTCGATCCACTGCAGCCGCGCGAGAAGCCCCCAGTCGAGACGGCCGTGGATGGTGGCCGCCCCGCCGCCCGCCACCTCCGGCCGCAACGAAGGCGGCAGCGGCATGTGCTCCCACCACGCGCGGTAGGCGGCGGCGCGGCGCGCCGCGAAGGCGGGCTGCAGGTGTTCGCCTTGCAGCGCGGCGTAGTCGTTCTCGACCTCGTGGTCGTCCCAGATGACGATCCACGGGCAGGCGGCGTGTGCGGCCTGCAGCAGCGGGTCGCTCTTGTACTGCGCGTAGCGGGCGCGATAGCCCGCGAGCGTGCTGACGGCGCCGCCTTCGTGTGCGCGCACCACGCCGGGCGGCGAGCCGTACTCGTAGATGTAGTCGCCGAGGAAGAACACGAGGTCGAGCGGCCGCCCCGAAGGGTGCGCGGCGGCGTCGCGCCAAGCCGCCCAGTGGCCGTGGTCCCAGCGCTGGCAGCTGGCGATGGCGAACTCGAGCCGGGCCACCGCCGCGCTCGCCCCCGCCGCGGCCGGCGCCGTGCGCGTGCGGCCCACGAGGCTGCGCTGGCCAAGCGCGGTGAAGCGGTACCAGTACCAGCGTGCCGGCTCGACCCCGCGCAACTGCAGGTGGATGCTGTGCGCATCCTGCACGCGCGCGGGCTCGCTGCCGCGCGCGACCATGCGGCCGAAGCCCTCGTCGGCGGCCACCTCCCAGGCCACCGGCACCTCCGCCGGCAGGTCGTCGCCCACGAGGCGCGTCCACAGAACCACCGAGTCGGCCGTGGGCGAGCCCGAAGCCACACCGAGCCCGAAGCGGGGCATGTCGGCGACGCGTGCGTCGCGGACGAGGGCCGCCGGCGCGCAAGCCGAGGCCAGGACCGGTGCCGCGCCCAGGGCAAACAGGTGGCGCAGTGAGCGGCGGCGTGGGAGGTCGGGCATCGGGGCGGCTCTCCAGGGCAGGGGAATGAGGGTGCAGCAAGGGAAGCGTACATTCATCTCGCGGCCTGCCGCCAGGGCACGGGCACGCGGTCCTGACCCTCGCTCGAAGGAGTTCCGACACATGTCCGCCGTCACCTTCACCCGCACCGGCGCCGTCGCCACCATCACGCTGCACCGCCCCGAGTGCCGCAATGCCGTCGACGGCCCCACGGCCGCGCAGTTGCGCGAGGCCTTCGAAGCCTTCGAGGCCGATGCCCGGCTGCGCGTGGCGGTGCTCACCGGCGGCGGGGGCCACTTCTGTGCCGGCGCGGACCTCGCGGCGCTCGGCGACCCCGCGCGCCGCAACCACATCGAGCCGACCGGCTCGGCGGCCGGGCCGATGGGGCCGACGCGCATGGACTTCGGCAAGCCCGTGATCGCCGCCATCGAGGGCTACGCCGTCGCCGGCGGTCTCGAGCTGGCGCTCATGTGCGACCTGCGCGTGGCGGCGAAGGGCGCCACCTTCGGCGTCTTCTGCCGCCGCTGGGGCGTGCCGCTCATCGACGGTGGCACGGTGCGGCTGCCACGCATCGTCGGCATGGGGCGCGCGCTCGACCTCATCCTCACCGGGCGGCCGGTGGGTGCCGAGGAGGCGCTGGCGATGGGGCTCGCCAACCGCGTCGTCGACGACGGCAGCGCGCTTGCGCAAGCGTTGGTGCTGGCCACGCAGATCGCCGCCTTCCCGCAGTTGTGCATGCGCGCCGACCGGGCCTCGGCGTTTGCGCAGTGGGACCTGCCCCTGGCCGAGGCGCTGCGGCGCGAGGGGGCGGCGGGCTACCCCGTGGTGGAGGCCGAGGCCATGGCCGGCGCGGCGCGCTTCGCGGCCGGGGCGGGGCGGCATGGGCGGCCCGCGTGAGGTGCCGCGTGAGGTGCCACCT
>JALHOU010000351.1 GCA_022842825.1 Rubrivivax sp. | reverse complement strand
TGCACGAGGCAGGAGTGGAAGACGATCATCGAGCCAGCCGGGCCCTTGGGCGAGACGATGCCCCCGTTCTTGCCACCGGCGCGCTCGACGAGCTGCGCGATGAGCGCGTTGTCGATCGTCCAGAGCGGGTAGCTGGTGGTGGTGAGGTCGTGCCCGGCCTCGATGACGCCGCGCTTGTGGCTGCCGGGGATGAACATCAGCGGCCCGTTGAACTCGTTCACGTCGTCCAGGAAGACGGCGATGTTCATGGCGCGCTCGGTGGGCATGAGGTCGTCGTTCTTCCAGGTGCCGTAGTCCTGGTGCCATTGCCAGACGTCGCCCTCGAAGGCCATCTTGCCGTTGATCTTGAACTGGTGCATGTACAGCTTCTCGCCGATCAGGTCTTCGACCGGCTTCACCATGCGCGGGTGGCGCGCCAGGCGCGCGAAAGGCGCCGAATACATGTGCGCCGCGAAGTTCGTGCGCACGGCGTCGCTGCCCTTCTCGCGCACGTTGTAGGCCTCGCGCCGGGCATAGAGCGCCGGCACCTCGGCATTGAGGGCGGCAATCTCCGCCGGGCTGAAGTGGCCCGGGAAGAAAAGGTAGCCGTCGCGGTCGAAGGCGGCGATCTGTTCAGCGGTGAGATGCATGGCGGGAGGTCTCCGTGCGTCGGGTCGTGGAGGGAGTGCGCGGGCGGGCGTGCGCGGCGGGGGAGGAGATCCGGGCACCGGCATCAACGGGCGCGGCGCGTGCCGCGGAGGAAGGCCCGGAGCCTGCCTCCGCGTGTCCATCGGTGCCGAGGTGCCGGCGCATGTGTTCGCCGGCCTGCGAGGTGTGGCGGTCCATCAGGCGCTCGGCCTCGGCCGCATGGCCCGCGGCGACGGCTGCGGCGATGGCCTCATGCTCGTCCCATACCGTCTGGCGCACGGCCGATCGCTGCAGAACGGCGCCCATGGCGCGCCTCACCTGCTGCCAAGGCACGCCAGCGGCCGGCGCGAGCAGGGGGTTGCCCGAGGCCGCATACACGGCGTGGTGGAAGGCCAGGTCGGCCTCGATCATCGCGCCCACGTCGCGGCCGCGCACGGCGCGGCGTCCGGCGGCCACGAGCGCCGGGTCGATGGCGGCGCGACGCCGCGCCGCCAGGCCGGCGGCCAGGCGGTCGAGCGCGCCGCGTACCTGGTAGACATGCGCGACGAGCGCCTGGTCCAGCGGGCTCACCCGCAGCCCGCGACCGGGCGCGTCTTCGACCAGGCCGTCCTTCTTCAGCAGGCGCAGCGCCTGCAGCACCGGCTGGCGCGAGACGTTCAGGCGCCGCGCGATGTCTTCCTGCGTGAGCCGCTCGCCCGGTGCGAAGTGCCCGGCGGCGATGGCGTCGACCAGCGCGCGCGCGACCTGATCGACGTAGTCGGGGGCGACTTCGACATGTTGCAGGTCAGTGGGCATGAAAGCCATGCTAGCACCGCACACGGTGTTCTGTATACAGAGTAGCCAGTGCGTCAAGGCAGCGGCGCGCCGAGGACGCCGGGTGGTCGGCTTCGCGAATGTCCTCTTTCGAGGGCCCGGCTTCGCAGGGCCCTCGAATGCCCCCTTGATTTCGCTGCGCCGACCACCCGGCGTCCTCGGCGTGAACCGGCGATGGTCCCCTTCGAGAACAGCCGCTGGTGCCGGATCGGGACGATGGGGTGCCCTGCGCAGCGAAATCAAGGGGGCATTGGGGGGACCTGCGAGCTTGCGAAGCAGGGCCGCCCAAAGAGGACATTCGCGGAGCAGGGTACCCCGTCGTCCCGATCCCACCGCCGATCGTGGACGTGCGGGCCCCAAGTTGCCCAGACCCGACCGAAGCGGCCGCGCAGGCGAGATCAGCCAGCCCCGTGCTCACGCCGCAGGATGCGCGCCCCCTCCACCATCGCGCGCAGCTTGCCCACTGCCACCTCGCGCGGCAGGTACTTCATGCCGCAGTCGGGCGCCAGGATCACACGCTCCTTGGCCACGTAGGGCAGCGCGCGGCGGATGCGCGCGGCCACCACCGCGGGCGTCTCGACAGCCATGTCCGAGAGGTCGATGCAACCGACCATGATCTGCTTGTCGTCGAGCTGCGCGAGCACCGAACAGTCGAGATGGGACTGTGCCGTCTCGATGCTCACCTGCTTGCAGCCGCAGCCGCGCAGCTCGGGCAGGAACGAGTAGCCGCTCGGCCGCACGTGGATGACTGCCGCGTAGCCAAAGCAAATGTGCACGGCCGTCGTGCCCGTGATGCCCTCGAGTGCGCGATTCAGCGCCTTCAGGCCGTACTCGCGCGCCTTCTCCGGCCTCGCCTGCATGTAGGGCTCGTCGATCTGCACGACGTCGGCGCCGGCCGCGAAGAGATCGCGGATCTCGTCGTTCACCGCCGTCGCGTAGTCGAGCGCCGCCTCTTCGTCGGTCTTGTAGAAGTCGTTCTGGGCCTGGCAGCTCATCGTGAACGGGCCGGGCACGGTGATCTTCACCTGCTTCTTCGTGTGCGCCTTCAGGAAGAGCAGGTCCTCCACCTCCACCGCGTGCTTGCGGCGGATCCTGCCGCTGATGCGCGGCACCGGGTTCGGATGGCCCGAGCGGTCGAGCGCCATGCCGGGGTTGTCGAGGTCCACGCCCTCCAGCGCGGTGGCGAAGCGGTTGCTGTAGCTCTCGCGCCGGATCTCGCCGTCGGTGACGATGTCCAGGCCCGCGTCCTCCTGCGCGCGGATGGCGAGCAGCGTCGCGTCCTCCCAGGCCTGCTGCAGGTGCGGCTCGGCGACGCGCCACAGTTCCCTGGCGCGCACGCGCGGCGGGAAGCGGCCGGCGAGCTTCTCGCGGTCGATGAGCCAGTCGGGTTGGGGGAAGCTGCCGACGATGGTGGTGGGGAAGAGCATGGTGCGCGTTGGTGGACCGTGGGTGCACGCATTGGAGCACCGAGCCCGCTGGATGCCACCTCGGGCGTACCCCGGCGCCGCTTTCGCGCCGTGGAAGGCTCTTTTTCGGCAGACGTGGCCTCGGCAGCCCTCCCACGGGATCGCGTGCCTCCGAAGCGCGAAAATGAGTTCTCCGCCTGCCGCCATGACGCCCGGGCGCGGCGCTGCTCCAATCGCGCCCACGATGAACACCGCCCCCGCCCCCGCCACCTTCGTCTATACCGCCCATCCGTCGCGTGTCGTCTTCGGCGTCGGCGCGCTGCGCGAGGTGGGCGCCGAAGTCGAGCGGCTGGGCGCGCGGCGCGCGCTCGTGCTCTCCACGCCGGAGCAGGCCGACGCCGCGGCGCGCGTGGCGGCGCTGCTCGGCGAACGCGCGGCCGGGGTCTTCCCGAGGGCGGTGATGCACGTGCCGATCGAGACCGCGCGCGAGGCGCGCGCCGAAGCGGCGCGCCTGGGCGCCGACTGCGCAGTGGCCATCGGCGGGGGCTCCACCACCGGGCTCGGCAAGGCCATCGCGCTCGAGTCGTCGCTGCCCATCATCGCCATCCCCACCACTTACGCCGGCAGCGAAGTCACTTCGATCTGGGGCATCACTGAAGGCGGCGTCAAGAAGACCGGGCGCGACGCGCGCGTGCTGCCGCGCACCGTCATCTACGACCCCGAGCTCACGCTGACGCTGCCGTTTTCGTTGACGGTGACGAGCGCGCTCAATGCGATCGCGCACGCGGCCGAGGGCCTCTATGCGCATGACGGCAATCCGATCGTCGCGCTGATGGCCGAGGAGGGCATCCGCGCCAGTGCCGCGGCCTTGCCGGCGCTGCAGCGCGACCCGCGCGATCTCGCGGCGCGCGCCAGTGCATTGCAGGGGGCGTGGCTGTGCGGCATCGTGCTCGGCAGTGTTGCCATGGGGCTGCACCACAAGCTGTGCCACACGCTGGGCGGCACCTTCAACCTGCCGCACGCCGAGACGCACACCGTGGTGCTGCCGCACGCGCTGGCCTACAACGCGGCCATGGCACCCGAGGCGATGATGCGCATCGCGCGCGCGCTGGCCGCGGCCGGTGCACTCGTGCCTGACGCGCCTGATTCGACGGGTGCCGTCGCCCCGGCCGAAGTGCCGCGAGCGCTGCAGGCGCTGGCCGCGCGCCATGGCGCGCCGACCTCGCTGCGTGCGCTCGGCATGCCCGCGAGTGGCGTTGACCGGGCCGCCGATCTCGCCGTCACCAACCAGTACCCCAACCCGAGGCCGCTGGAGCGCGCCGCGCTGCGCGCCCTGATACAACGCGCGTTCGACGGCGCGCCACCCGCGGGCTGAATCACCGACATGCAGCGAAGGCATCCAGCCGCGGCGCCGGGCCACCGCACGGAGCCGCAGCGCCGAGGAGAGCAACCATGAATGCCCCAGGGACCCTGGCCCTGTTCGGCGCCAGCGGCCGCACCGGCCGCCGCGTGCTGGCCGAGGCTCAACGCCGCGGCTGGCCGGTGCGCGCGCTCGTGCGCGACGCCTCGCGCCTGCCGCCCGCGCCGGGCCTCGGGCTGACGGTGGGCGACGCGCGCGACAGCGGCGCCATCGACACGACGCTTCGCCCCTCGGTCGACATGCCCGCCGTGCGCGCCGTGCTGTGCACCCTGGGCATGCACGACTTCAGCGTG
>JALHOU010000350.1 GCA_022842825.1 Rubrivivax sp. | reverse complement strand
AGCAGCGCATTGAGGATGGCCGAGTTGGCCTTGAACACCTCGTCGAGGAAGGCGATGCCGGCCGTGGGCAGGAAGCCCTCGGTGAGGCGCTCGTAGCGGTCGTGCTCGAGCGCCTTCAGCGACAGCGGGCCGAACAGCTCCTCGGGGGTGGAGAAGCGCGTCAGCAGGCGCTCGAAGTAGCGCACCTGGTCGAATGCGCCGTGCAGGCGACGCGCCAGCGCGCTCTTGGCGGTGCCCGGCGGACCGATGAGCAGCACATGCTCGCCGGCCAGCGCGGCGAGCAGCGCCAGGTGCACGGCTTCGTCGCGCTCGATCAGGCCTTGGGCCAGGGCAGCCAGCAGCGCGCGCAGGCGGGCCGGGCTCGGCGAGCCGGACGAGCCGGGCGAGCCGGGCGCGGCGTGTGATGTGTGTGCTTGGGCCATGGTCCGATTTTGCGGCGTCGACCCTTCAGCCAGGCGGACGCGCCAAGCCCGGCCGTTCGACCGCGTGCCGTTCGGCCGTGCGGCGGCGTGGTCTGGCGCAAGGCCTGATCAATCTGCGAGGCCGAGCGTGCGCCGAGCCTGCTTCAGGTGCGGCTTGTTGATCATCACGCCGTCCAGGCTGAGCGTGCCGGCGTCGGGCTGCGCTGCGAAGGCCCCCACGATGCGACGGGCAAACGCGCGCTCGGCCTCGCTCGGTGAGTAGGCTTCGCTGATCGCTTCGACCTGGTCCGGACGGATGGACAGCCGGCCGCGGAAGCCGCGCCGGCGCTCGCCTCCAGCGCGTCCAGGCCGCGCGAGAGGCGCGTGATGTTGGCCGTGCTGCGGATCTTCGGCAGCACGGCGAGCCTGCGTTCGCTGCCCGCGGGCACGAAGAGCATCGAGCGCGGCTTCATGGGGGCACCTCCGTCAGGCAGCGGGCCTGCGCAGCATCAGCGCCTGGCGCAAGGTGGTGCAGACCTCTTCGTTGCGCTGGTTCAAGCCCTGGTGCAGGAAGGTGACGATGCCCGCGTTGGGCCGGCTCTTGCTGTCGCGCAGCTCCTTCACGGTGGTGCGCGCGCGAATGGTGTCGCCGTGGAACACCGGGCCCGGGAAGCGCGTGTCGCTCATGCCGAGGTTGGCCACCGTCGTGCCGAGCGTCGTGTCGTGCACCGAAAGGCCGATGACGAGGCCAAGCGTGAAGATGCTGTTGACGAGCGGGCGGCCGAACTCGGTGCCCTTGCAGTACTCGGCGTCGATGTGGACGGCGGCCGGGTTGCACGTGGCGCCGTTGAACCACGTGTTGTCGGCCTCGGTCACGGTGCGCCGGATCGGGTGCTCGAAGACCTGACCGACATGGAATTCCTCGAACCAACGCCCTGCCATCGTGCCACCTTCGCAAGGGATGCGCCGCGCCGTGCGGCGGGACCGTGCGCCTCCCCGTCGGGCGCGGATGCACTGTAGCAACAGACTGCCGCGTCGATCGTGTAGTGTGCGGGCCATGAACCGACCCTGCCCGGGTTCGACGCCAGCCCAGACCTGGCTGCTGCGCGAGGCGCTGCGCGAGCGTATCCGCGCGCAGTTCTCGCCGCGCGTGCCCGGCGAGATCGTGCGGCCACGCGTTTCGGGGGGCTGGTGCGGAAGGCGCGGAAAGCCTGCGCCATCATGCGAGGCTGCCGTGCGCCCACATCTGCAGTCCCGAGAGAGAACATGAACGTGGCCATGCCCTTGTCCGCGGGCCTGGCCGCCTTCGGCGACAACGAAACGCTCGCCTGCAACGTCGAGCAGTACCTGGCGGCACAGGTCTCAGCCAAGGTCGAGGTGAGCGGCCTGCGCCGGCTGCCGGGCGGCTTCTCGTGGCTGAACTGCGCCCTGACGGCGCGCGGCCTGCCGGGTTCGACGGGCCCGCACGAGCTCATCTTGCGCCTGGGCAGCGACGCCGGCCTCTTTGCCCCCTACAACGTCTGGCCGCAAGTCTGGGCCATGCAGTCGCTGCAGGACTGCGGCTTGCCCGTGCCCAGGTTGCATTGGGCGAGCGACGACACCGGGTTGCTCGGGGCACCGTTCATGCTCTGCGAGAAGGCCCCCGGAGCGGCCCTCGCGCCGTGGGCCACGCCTGGCGATCCGCCTCTCGACGAGGACTACCGCATGCGCCTGGGCGAGCAGTTCACCGACGCGCTGGCGGCCCTGCACCGCGTCGATTGGGCCGGCCGGCCCATCGGCGGCCTGACCTCGACCGCGGACCCCATCACGCCCGGCAATGCGGCGCGGCGTGTCGTTGCCGAGTGGGCAGCGCTCATCGAGCGCTGGTCGATGCGACCCTACCCGCTGGCGGCCTGGGGGCAGCGCTGGCTGGAACGCAACGCGCCAGTGGCGCCGCGCGTGGTCGTGGTGCACGGCGACTACCGCACGGGCAACTTCCTGGAGGAGGGCGGGCGCATCACCGCCATCCTCGACTGGGAGTTCGTGCACCTGGGCGACCCGCACGAGGACCTGGCATGGGTCAGCCTGCCCATCTACACGGCCGGCTCCCCCTACCTGTGCCGCCTGCTCGAGCCGGCCCACTTCTATGCCCGCTACCGCGAGAAGGCCGGCGTCCAGATCACGGCGGAGGCTTTGCACTACTACCAGGTCTTCGCGCTGTTCAAGCTCGCCGCCACGCACATGGCTGCTGCACGCTGTTTCGAGGAGGGCCGCAGCAACGACATGCGCATTCCCGCCATGGGGGCCCAGGTGGCCATCTGCCTGCGCCTGATGGAGCGCGAGATCCGCAGGGGCCCGGCCGCGGAACGCACGCACCCCAGGTGACATCGCCATGAACAACAGCTTCGCCCGCCTGATCGACGGCACCCTCAGCACCCTGCGGGCCGAGGTGTTGCCGCACGTCGACGACGAGCACGCGCGCGGCCAGGTGTGGGGGGTCATCAACCTGCTCAACACGCTGAAGGTACGCGCCGACTGGTCGGCCGACTTGCTGCTGCAGCAACTCGAGGCGCAGCGCCGGGCGCTGGGCGCCGTCGCGGAAGCTCTGCGCGGCGAAGCCGCGATGCCCGCCGGGGTGCCGGGCGCTGTGCCGCAGATCCCTTCGGCGGCCGACCTGATGGCCGCGCGCGACCAGGGCAACAAGGTCATCACGCTGCTGCTCGCCTGGCTCGCCGAGCCACCCCCCGGCGTGGAGCCGGCGGCGCTGGCCGCCGCCGAGGCGGCGCTGCTGGGCGCCATGCGCGCCGAGGTCGAGATCGACCTGAAGTACTCGCCCCGGCCACCGTTCGCGCAGATGTCGGGCGCCGCCGACGGATGAGCCCGACGCCGCGGTGCCCTGCAGGCCGCGGGCGCGGCAGTTGCCGCGGTGGTCTGCGCGGCTCGATCGTCGTGGCGGTGCTGGCCGCCGCCGCCACCACCGCCGCCTTCGCGCAGGAGGCGGCCGGCGGCCAACCCACGCCCGCACCCGCACCCACACCTGCCGCGGCGCCAGCCGCCGTAGGCGAGCCGCTGCTCGAGTCCACGCGCGATGCCGTGCGCGCCACCACCGTGTGGCTGGCGCGCGGCATCGACAGCTGGTTCGGCGACCGGCCTTTCGAGGCCGGGGGCAAGGTCAGCGACGGCGAGCTGAGCATCGGCATGTTCCGTCGCGAGGGTGAGCCCATCGACGTGAACGTGCGCCTCAATGCCCGGCTGCGCCTGCCCAACCTGGGCGAGAGCGGCTTCGCCTTCCTCGGCCGCGACAACCCGCGCGAGGTGATCACCGACACGCCCGGTTCCGTGGCGCGCCAGGAGCGCTTGCGGCGCGAGACCCGCGATGACCGCGAGTTCCTGGCCGGCATCGGCGTGGCGCTGCGCGAAACCTTCGACGTGCGGCTGGGCTTGCGCGGTGGCCTCAAGCCCTATCTGCAACTGCGGTACCGCGAGCAGTGGGAGCCCGACGACGTTCATCTCATCGAGTTCCGGCAGACCTTCTTCCTCACCAAGGCCGACCAGCTGGGCTCGACGACCACCTTGTCCCTTGCGCATGCCTGGTCGCCGGCATTGGCACTGCGCTGGCTCAATGCCGCCACCATCACGCAACGCACGCGGCGCTACGAGATCTCGAGTGTGGTGGGCGCCTATCGCGCTTTCGATGACCGGCGGCTGCTCTCGCTCGAGGCGCTGTTCAGCGCGGTGGAGGGTACCGGACCGTCGCTCGACGATGCCGGTCTGCTGCTGAAGTGGGAGCAGCCCTTCCTGCGGGATTGGCTGGTGGGCGAGGTGGTGATCGGGCACTTCTGGCCGCGCCCGGACGTCGCGGTGCCGCGCACGGCGCTGTGGGCCGCCGGGCTGGGCGTGCGCGTCAGCTTCTGAACGGCCGGCGCGCGTCCAATGGTTCCATTCACGCGAAGCCGACGACGGCGTGCGGCGCGTAAGGCGCCTCGAGCGCCTTCATCTCGTCGCCGCCGAGCTTGAGCGACAGCGCCGCAATCGCGTCATCGAGCTGGCCGGGCCTGGAAGCGCCGACGATGGGCGCCGTGACGCCCGGCTTGGCCAGCAGCCAGGCGAGCGCCACCTGCGCGCGCGGCGCACCGCGTGCGGCGCTGACGGCGGCCAGGGCCTCCGCCACGCGGCCGTCGG
>JALHOU010000349.1 GCA_022842825.1 Rubrivivax sp. | reverse complement strand
ACCACCGATCCGTTCATCGTCTTCACCTCCAACATTTTCGCCATCATGGGATTGCGTGCGCTGTACTTCCTGCTCGCCGACCTGGCCGATCGCTTTCACCTGCTCAAGTACGGCCTGGCGCTGGTGCTGGTCTTCGTCGGCGGCAAGATGCTGGTCGCACCCTGGTTCCACATGCCTGTGCAGTGGTCGCTGGCGATCGTCGGCTCGGTGATCCTGATCTCCGTGCTCCTCAGCCTCAAGCTCTCGGCTCGAAAACTCTCGCGTGACACACCATGACAAGCCATTCGCTCTCCACCCCGATACCGGTACCCGAGCGCTCGCAGCGCGACGAAGTCGACCGCCTGATCGCCATCGACTGGCAGGGCGCGACGGAGGCGCGGTCGTCCGAGCGCGGCCGCTGGCTGGTTGCCGTCGACGGCTCGGAAGGATCGCTGCGCGCGGTCGTCATGGCGGCCCGCCTGATCGAGGCAAACCCGCAGGCCGGCATCGACCTGGTGCATGTCCAGGGCTGGCTGGTCAAGGAGGCCGCCGAGGTCGAACTGCCGCGCCGGGGCTGGCATGCCACCGCCGCGGCACGCGCCTGCCTGGACGAGGCCGGCGTGCCGTGGCACGTGCACGTGCGCATGGGCGAGGCGGCCGAAGAGATCGTGGCGCTGGCCGGAGCGCTCGGCAGCCGGGGCATCGCGATCGGTTCGCGCGGCCTCACCGCCACCGAGTCGCTGTTTCTCGGCTCGGTGGCCTACAAGGTCGTGCACCTCGGCAAGGTGCCGGTGCTCATCGTCCGGTGAGCGTGCGCTGAGCCTGCCGGTGCCGACACCACACGATGCAGCACTTCGAGCCCGTCATCCTGTTCTTCCTGCTCGGCGCGCTGGCCGGCTTCGTGCGCTCGGACCTGCGCATCCCGGGGGTCCTCTACGAGTCGCTGAGCATCTTCCTGCTGCTGGCCATCGGCCTGAAGGGCGGGGTGGAACTGGCGCGCTACCCGCTTGCCACCGTCGCGCTTCCCGCCTTGGTGGTGGTCGCCGTCGGGGCGCTGATCCCGCTGGCAGCCTACCCAGTGCTGCGCCGCTTGGGCCGCTTGTCGCGCGCCGATGCCGGGTCGATCGCCGGCCACTATGGCTCGGTGAGCGTGGTCACGTTCGCGGTCGGGACGACCTACCTGACGCGCCTTGGCCAGGAGGCCGAAGGCTACATGACCGTGCTGCTCGTGCTGCTGGAGTTCCCGGCCCTGGTGATCGGCGTGCTGCTGGCGCGGCGCGGCGAGCCCGGCACGCCCTGGGGCAAGGTGCTGCACGAGGTGTTCGCGGGCAAGAGCATCGTGCTGCTGCTGGGCGGGCTGGCGATCGGCTGGTTCGCCGGCCCCGGCGGCATCGTCCCGCTGGACCGCCTGTTCTTCGATCTGTTCAAGGGCGTGCTCGCGTTCTTCCTGCTCGAGATGGGCCTGGTGGTAGCGAGCCGCTTCGGCGAACTGCGCCGCGCCGGGCCCTTCCTGATCGTCTTTGCCCTCGTCATGCCGCTCGTCTCCGCCGGTCTCGGCGTGGCTACCGGTGCGCTGCTGGGCCTGTCTGTCGGCGGCGTCACGCTGCTGGCCACGCTGTACGCGAGCGCGTCCTACATCGCCGCGCCGGCGGCGATGCGGCTGGCCGTGCCGCAGGCCAATCCGGCCCTGTCGATCGGCGCGGCACTGGGCATCACCTTCCCGTTCAACCTGCTGGTGGGCATCCCGCTGTACCACCGCCTCGCACAGCAGGCCGTACAGTGAACGCACGAGGCACAACGTGGAGTCTGGCATGCGCAAACTGCTGACCGTCGTGTGCGAGGCCGCGCTCGAGGACACGCTGCTGCGCGACCTCGAGACACTGGGCGCGCGCGGCTACACGGTGACCGACGCGCGCGGCAAGGGCAGCCGCGGCCGGCGCGACGCCACCTGGGGCCCGCACGCCAACATCCGCATCGAGGTGCTGTGCAACGCGCCGACCGCCGGCGCCATCACCGAGGCGCTGCGCGAGCGCTACTACGACAACTACTCGATGGTCCTGTTCGTGGCCGATGTCGAGGTGTTGCGGCCCGAGAAGTTCTGACCCGGCACCCGCCGCCCGACCTATGCCCATCGCCAAGAAAACCCGCCTCGTGATCGCCGCTCTGCTCGAACTGGCTCGGCACGCGCAACCCCTGCCCTTGCCGCTCGCTGCGCGACCTCGTCGAGGCCGACCGATCCACCCGGCCGATTGCATGGGCCGACTGAACTACATTGCACTGAACCACACCGAGGAGTCCCCGTGCGCATCCTGATGCCCGTCGATGGAAGCGAGTACAGCAAGGCCGCCATCGCCTTCGTCGCGTCGCGCGCCACCCTGCTGAAGAGCCCGACCGACGTCGAGCTGGTCAACATCCAGACCCCGGTGCCGCTGCGCGCCGCGCGTGCCTTGGGCAAGGAAATCGTCTACTCGTACCACGAGACGGAAGCGGCAAAAGTGCTGAAGTCCGCGGCGGCGGCGCTCAAGCGCGCCGGGGCGAACACCGCGGCGCGCTACGTTGTCGGTTCCGTCGCGCACGAACTGGCGGCCATCGTTGCCAACGATCGGGCCGACCTGATCGTGATGGGCTCGCACGGTGACACGGGGCTGAAGAAGCTGCTGCTCGGCTCGGTGGCGAGCACCGTGGCCGTCTCCTGCACCAAGCCGCTGCTCATCCTGCGCGGAACCCCGACCCCCAAGCGGGACTCGCTGAAGATCGGCATCGCACTCGACGGCAGCCCCTACGGCCTGGCCGTCGCGCGTTTCGTGGCCGGGCACCGCGACTTGTTCGGCGCATCGCCCACCGTGAGCCTGATCCACGTCGTGCCCGACCTGACAAAGATCACGGTGCCGGGCTGGATCGAACGCGACGTACCCACCGGCATCAAGCCGGAGCAAGCCGAGGCCATGCAGAACGCCGCGTTCGAGAACGTGTTCAAGCCGGCCCATGACCTGCTCGCCCAGGCCGGCATCACGGCCACCGAGGTGCGCCTGGTCGGGCCGGTGCCGGGCGACGCGATCGCCGCACAGGCGACGAAGAGCAAGCTGGATCTGCTGGCGATGGGCTCGCTCGGCTTCGGCGCGTCGCGACACGGCAGCATGGGCTCCGTCGCGACCCGCGTGGCCTCGCGCTGCCGCACGGCGCTGCTGCTGGTGCGCGAGAAGTAGCCGCGGCGCTACAGCCAGCCGGCGCGGCGGAAGCGCCGGTGCAGCAGGAACGCGGCCGTCGCCACCAGGCCCAGGGCCAGCGGATAGCCGAAGCGCCACTTCAGCTCGGGCATGTGCTCGAAGTTCATGCCCCAGATGCCGGCCATCGCGGTGCACACGGCGAAGATCGCCGCCCAGGCGGCCAGCCGCTTGGTGGTCTCGCTCTCCTCGATGGTCACCATCGACAGGTTGACCTGGATCGCGGTGCCGATCGTGTCGCGGATGGTGTCGATCGAGGCATTGATGCGCGCCAAGTGGTCGTGCACGTCGCGGAAGTACTCCTGGGTGCCCTGGCAGACCGCCGGCACACGCCCGCCGTGCAGCTTGTCCACCATCTCCAGCAGCGGCGCCACGGCGTGGCGCAGCAGCGTGGCGCGGCGCTTGAGCTCGTACAGCCGCTGCACGTTCGGGCGCCCGGCGCCGCGTTCGAAGATCTGCGTCTCGACCGCCTCGAGTTCCATTTCCAGCGCGTCGAGCAGCGGGAAGTAGCGGTCGACGACGGCATCCATCAGCGCATAGAGCACGAAACCCGAGCCGTGACGCAGCAGTTCGGGCTCGCGCTCGCAGCGCTCGCGCACGCCGAGGAAGCCCTGGCCGCTGCGGTTGCGCACCGAGAGCACGAAGTTCGGCCCGGCGAACACGACGACCTCGCCGAGCTGCCACTCCGATGCGCTCGGCTCGATCAGGTGCATCACCGCGAACAGCGTCGACCCGTACTCCTCGATCTTCGGCCGCTGGTGGCCGTGGTGCACGTCCTCCACCGCGAGTTCGTGCAGGTCGAACTGCTGCTGCATCGCGGCCAGCTCGTCCGGCGTCGCGTCGCGCAGTGCGACCCAGACGAAGGCGCCCGGCGTGCGCAGGTGCGCGGCGATGCCGGACGGGTCGATGTCGGCGAGCTTTCGGCCGTCGTGGTAGGCAGCGCAGTTGATCAGCATGGTGCGTCCGGCGGATGGAGAAGGCCCCATGGTGGCATGGGGCGGCGGCCGGCGCCGGCCGGCCGCGAGCGATCAGTTGCTGCGGTACGGCAGCGACGAGTGGTGCACAACGATGCGCAGCTTGCCGCTGTCGTCCTTGAGGAACTTCCAGGTCTTGTCCACGGTCGTGACCTTGCCGTCCTTGTCGGTGATCGACACGTTGCCCATCGAGGTGGCGACGTCGCCGGCGATGAAGATCGCCGCGTTGTTCACGTCCACCTTGCGCCAGCCCTTGAGGGCGAAGCCGGTGTCCTTGGGGAAGCTGGCATCGCCGCCGACGAAGTAGGCCAGTGCGCCAGCACGCGTGGTGCGGAAGGTCTGCGGCGCCTCGGTCAGCGTCGGCTTGAACAGCACCGGGCCGAACTG
>JALHOU010000348.1 GCA_022842825.1 Rubrivivax sp. | reverse complement strand
GCGTCCAGCCAGGCCTGCACCGGCGCCGGCTGCGCCTCGCGCCAGGCGGCGAACCCGGCGCGTTCGACCAGCCGCAGCGGCGTGGCGCGGGTGGCGGCATCGGGGCGGGCGAAGCAGGACGGCAGGCTCATCGGGTGTCCGTGGTGGCAAGGATGTCGGGGTGGAAAACGTGCTGGTCCAGCCAGTCGGCCAGGCCCGCCAGCGTAGCGAATTCAAGGTCGGGGCGCGGCAGGTCGGCGGGCCAGCGCTGCCGGTCGCGGTTGATCCAGCAGCTGCGCAGCCCGGCGCGGCGGGCGCCGGCGACATCCAGCAGGGGGTCGTCGCCGATGTGCAGCACCTCGGCCGGGGCCCTGCCCAGGCGCTCGCAGGTGGCGTGGAAGATCGGCGCATCGGGCTTGGCGTGGCCGTGCTCGCGGGCGCTGACGAAGACCTGGAAGTGGCGGTCGATGCCGATTCGCGCCAGGTCGGCGTTGCCGTTGGTCAGCGCCGCGATCGGCAGCCGCGCCGACAGCCGCGCCAGGGCCTCGGGCACGTCCGGGTAGAAATCGACCTGGTTGCGGCTGGCGATGAAGGCTTCGTAGGCCGGCTCGAGGTGGTGGCCGGGGTCGCCGGAGGTTTCCAGCGCGTGCAGCAGCGACAGCTTGCGCTGCTGGGAGAAATCGTGGGCGTACTCGGGGTGCCGGGCGGCGATCTTCTCGCGCAGCTTGCGCATGCGGTGGATCGGGAAGTTGGCGGCGGTGCGGGGCGCGTGCTCGCGCAGGAAGGCGTCCAGGGCCAGCTCCGCGCGCTCGATCGCCGGCCAGATCGGCCAGAGGGTGTCGTCGAGGTCGAGGCTGAGGGCGAGCGGGCGCAGGTTCACCGCGGAAGTCTAGCGCGGGTGAAGGCCTCGGGCGGGTGAACGCTACTCCAGCAGCCGCGACCAGTGGTTCCAGCCGTCCACCCGGCTGGCCACGATCTTCAGGCAGACCAGCATCGGCACCGCCACCAACAGGCCCGGCACGCCCCACAGCCAACCCCACAGCATCAGCCACAGGATGATGGCCAGCGGATTGATCTTCATGGTCCTGCCCAGGGCCATCGGCGTCAGCAGCTGGCTTTCCAGGCCGTTGAGCACCAGGTAGCCGGCGGCCGGCAGCAGCGCGGCCGACACCGTGTCGAACTCGGTGAGCCCGACCAGGCCAAGCAGCAGCGCCACCACCGCCGGCCCGACGAAGGGCGTGAGGTTGAAGGCCGCGGCCAGCACGCCCCAGAGCAGCGGGTCTTCGACGCCCAGCCAGGCCAGCCACAGCGCCGTCGCGCCGCCCAGCACCACGGCGGTGAAGCTGATGGTGAGCATGTAGCGCGAGAGTTCGCTCTGGATCTCCTGGACGATGCCGGCGGTGATGCGTTTCTGCGCACGCGTGCGGCGCATCTCCAGCAGCTTGCGAAGGAGGTCGTCGCCGTACACCAGGAACGTGAAGGTGAGCAGGATCACCGCCAGCGCATAGCCCAGCACCCGCGGCGTCGCCGACAGCAGGTCCACGCTGGGCGGCCGCACCACGATGCGCTCGCCCGGTGCGGACTGGCCTTCGGTGAACTCATCGAGCGTGGCGGTGGCGCGGCGCGCCGCATGCAGCGGCTGCACCATCTGCTGCAGCCGCGGCGCCGCTTCCCGCAGCGCGAACGGCACCTTGCTGGCCCAATCGCCCGCGGGCCCGGCGACGAACACGCCGATCGCACCCAGGCTTCCCAGCAAGGCGCCCACCAGCAGCACGGCCGCCACGCCGCGCGGCAGGAAGCGCAGCGGCGCGCGTTTCACCAGCGGGCTGAGCAGCATCGCGAAGAAGGCCGCCAGCACCACCGGCAGGATCAGGCTGGCCGCGAAGTAACACGTGTAGAGCAGCACGGCCAGCACCAGCACCCACAGCAGGCGCGCATTGACCTGCAGCGCGGCCAGGCGCGCGGCGTGGCCGGAGGGTGCGGGCGCACGCGCGCCGCCGGGCGTCGCGTCGGGGGCGGGCTCGTGCAGCGCGGCGGTGGCCAGGGCATCGGCGCTCGCGCCGCGCGGCTCGCTTTCAGGCGCCGTCGGCATGGCGTCCTTTGGCGGGGCCGTCGGCTTGGTCGCCTTCCGCGTCGTCTTCGGTCGCTTCGGCATCGGGGTCGCCCTCGTCTTCGCCGGCCGCGGTGGCGGCGGCGGTGATCCCGGCCAGCAGGCCCGGCACCACGGTGTCCATCAGCATCGAGAAGACCGGGCCGCTCACCAGCCGCCCGCCGACCCCGGCGGCCGCGCCCACGGCCGGCGCGCTGAAGCCGCTGGCCACGCCCAGGGCGAAGCCCGACACCACGATCCGCACGGGCGTGGCGCCGCGGCGCAGCTCGGACTTCAAATGCTCGAGTGAATCGGCGGCCGCCGCGCGCTGGTCGATGCAGGCCTGTTCGGCCCGCTGCACCGCGGCGATCTTGTCGGCCAGGCTCACGGCGCGGCCTCGCGCGGGGCGGTGTCCGCCGGCGGCGCCGCGTCGGCGGCGCCGAAGCCCAGCTTCAGCTGCCGGCGCGTGCCCTCGAAGTCGGCGTGGCGCAGCATCGCCTTCGCGCGCAGCACGCCGAACAGGGCGACGCCGACGCTCACCACCAGCGGAATGGCGATCGCCAGCGGCCAGGGTGCCCCGGCGGCACGCAGCCCGCTGACCAGCAGCGCGGTCAGCAGCAGGTAGGCGGTGCCCAGCAGCACGGTGGCGACCAGCAGCCAGACCAGCGCGGCCACCAGCGCATCGCGGGCCAGGCCCACTTCGGCGGCGAACAGCCGGCGCAGCGCGTGGAAGCCGCCGACGTAGGCGCCGGCGCTGGCGCGCGCGGCGTCCAGCACCGCCCGGGCGTCGTCGCCCAGGGGGCCGGCGGCGTCGCGGGCCGGGGCCTGTTCGTCCACGGCGACTTACTTGCGGCGGGTGAGGGCCGCGACCAGGTAGCCGGCGGCGAAAGCCACGCCGAACGAGGCCAGCGGCTTGCTGCGGATCAGGTCCTCGGCCTGGGCCAGCATGCCTTTGCCCTGGTCGAGCAGGCCCTGCAGCTTTTCGTCGAGCTCTGCCTTGGCCTCGCGGGCGGCGGCGCCGCCGGCCTCGAGCGCCTCGTTGACGCCGGACTTCAGCGCCTCGCGCGCTTCGCCGAGGTTCTCCTTCGCGGCCGCGAGGTGGCTGGTGTCTTCGATGGGTTGTTCGACCTTGGGACGGTTCATGCGCGCGCTCCCGCGTGGATCAGGCCTTCACCTTACACCGTCGCCGCCACCGCGGCGCAGGGCTCACTGCATCACGAGGTAACCGAAGCGGCCGCCGCGGGCGACGCTGAGCACCAGCTCGCGCGGCTCGCTGCCCAGGGCCGCGCGGAAGGCCGGCAGGTCGGCCACGTTGCGGCGGTTGACCTGGCCGATGCGGTCGCCGGCGCGCAGGCCGCTCTGGGCGGCGCGGCTGCCCGGCGCGACCTTGCTGGCCACCACGCCGAACAGGCCCTGCTGGCGGAAGCGTTCGGGCAGTTCGACCAGGGTGGCGCCGGCCAGGCGCGGGTCGATCTCGCCGCCGTCGATTTCCTTGGCCTGGGCCTTGAGCACGGCCTGCACGCTCAAGCGCTGCTCGCCGCGCAGCAGGTCGAGCCGCACCTGCTGGTCCACGGGCAGCAGGCCCTCGAGGTTGCGCAGGGCCTGGGCACTGTCGATGCGCTGGCCGTTGGCGGCCACGATCACGTCGCCCGGGCGCACGCCGGCGACTTCGGCCGGCGAGCCGCGGTAGACGCGGGCGACCAGGGCGCCGCGCTGGTTCTCGGCCAGGTCCATCTGCCTGGCCACGAAGGGCGTGATGTCCTCGCCGTCCAGGCCCAGCGAGCCGCGGCGCACTTCGCCGTACGCCATCAGCTGGCGCATCACCTCGCGCGCAAGGTTCGCGGGAATGGCGAAGCCCAGCCCGATGTTGCCGGCGGCGCTGCCGCGCGGGTTGAAGCTGGCGGTGTTGATGCCCACCAGCTCGCCGCGCAGGTTCACCAGCGCGCCGCCGGAATTGCCGGGGTTGATGGACGCGTCGGTCTGGATGAAGTTCTGGTAGCCCAGGCCCTGCAGGCCGCTGCGGCCCACGGCCGAGACGATGCCGCTGGTGACGGTCTGGCCCAGGCCGAAGGGGTTGCCCACCGCGACCACGAAGTCGCCGACCTGCAGCTGGGCCGAATCGGCCAGGTTCAGCGCGGTCAGGTTTTCGGCCGGGATGCGGATCACGGCCACGTCGGTGTCGGGATCGGCGCCGACCAGCTCGGCCTCGAGCGTGCGGCCATCGGCCAGGGTCACCGAGACACCGTCGGCGTTCTCGATCACGTGGTTGTTGGTCAGCACCAGGCCGCGCTCGGCGTCCACGATCACGCCCGAGCCCAGCGACTGCTGCATGCGCTCCTGCGGCATGCCGCCGGGCATGCCGAAGAACTCGGCCAGCGGGTTGCGCACGCGCACCACCTGGCGGGTGTAGATGTTCACCACGGCCGGGGTCACGTCCTTGAGCATCGGCGCCAGCGACGGCACCGGCGTGCCCGCGATCTGCGCCGGCAGCGCGGCCTGGGCGGCGCGCGGCAGGGCCAGCGCGGCGGC
>JALHOU010000347.1 GCA_022842825.1 Rubrivivax sp. | reverse complement strand
CGGCGGCCGGGCGGCACCGCGGCGTGCGTTGCCGCGACGGACGCCACGCGCGTTGGCAGCGCCACGGCGCGCTCGCGGCGGATGTGGCTCGGGCTCAGGCGATAGCGCTCGGCGAAGGCGGCGTTGAAGCGCCGCACGCTGCCGAACCCACTGGCCAGCGCCACCTGCGTCACGGGCAGTTCGGTGTCGCTGAGCAATTGCTTGGCATGCAGCAGACGCTGCGTGGTGACGAAGTCCACCGGGCTCACGCCATGCGCGGCGGCGAAGATGCGGCGCAGGTGGCGGTCGGTGACGCCCAACCGGGCGGCCAGCGCAGGCAGCTTCAGCTCCTGCCCCTCGAGCACGGCCTGCGTCAGCAGGCGGGCCGCCGCCTGCGCCAGCGCGCGTGAGGAGTCGACGAACGAGAGCCCCGGGGCCAGTTCCGGCCGGCAACGCAGGCAGGGCCTGAAGCCGGCATGCTCGGCACTCGCCGCATTGCCGAAGAAGCGGCAATTGCGTGCCAGCGGGGTGCGCACGCGGCACACCGGCCGGCAGTAGATGCCGGTGCTGGTGACGCCGACGAAGAAGCGGCCATCGAAGCGCGCGTCGCGCGCCTTCACGGCGGCGTACAGGCTCGCGTCATGCGGGCCGGGCAGGGTCGCGCTCAGCGTGGCGGTGGTGGAGACCATGCGGGCATCATAGGTGGCGCCCAGGGACGCACTGGCCGTATTCGGACCTGTGCCTCCGGCCCACGGAAACGCGTGCCGGCATGGGGTACGCGGCGGGCCATCGACCCAGACGTTCGTTCGCTCGTCGCGCTTCGAGGCCGTATGCTGCGCAGCCTCCCGGGCCCTTGCCGCCCGTTGACTCTCCGGCCGCACCACGGCCCGAACCGCCATGAAGATCCGCCTCGCCCTCGTTGCCTGCGCTGCCTTGCTGGCGCCACTGGCCGCATTCGCCCAGGCTTGGCCGGCCGTCAGACCGGTGCGCATGGTGATCCCGTTCCCCGCCGGCGGGGCCACCGACATCATCGGCCGCGTCGTGGCGCAGAAGCTGGCTGGCGCGCTCGGCCAGCAGGTCGTCGTCGACAACAAGCCCGGCGCCGGCGGCACCATCGGCGCCGACCTCGTCGCCAAGGCCCCGGCCGATGGCTACACCATCCTGATGGCCACGAGCAGCACGCACTCCATCGGGCCGGCGCTCAGCGCCCGCCTGCCCTACGACGCGTTCAAGGACTTCGCGCCGGTGGCGCTGGTGGCCAACGCGCCCAGCGTGCTGGTGGTGGGGCAGTCGTTCCCGGCCACCACGGCGCAGGAGCTGGTGGCGCTGCTGAAGAAGAACCCCGGCAAGTACAACTTCGGCTCCAGCGGCATCGGCACCTATCCGCACCTGGCGGCGGAGATGCTCAAGCTGCGCGCCGGCGGGCTCTTCGTCGTGCACATCCCCTATCGCGGCACCGGCCTGGTCATCACCGACCTCATGGCCGGCCAGATCGGCTTCCTCATGGACAGCATCGTCTCCGCGCAACCGCACATCCGCGACGGCCGCGTGCGGGCGCTCGCGGTCAGCGGCACGCGACGTTCCGGCTCGCTGCCCAACGTGCCGACCTTCGCCGAGGCCGGCGTGCCGGGCATGGACTTCAGCAACTGGTTCGGCGTCTTCGCGCCCGCAGGCACCCCGGCCGACGTGGTGTTGCGCCTCAACCGCGACCTCAATGCGATCGTGCGCTCGCCCGAGGTGGCCGAGTTGCTGGCCCGCTCGGGCGCGGAGGCGGCCGGCAGCACGCCGGAGCAATTCGCCAAGGTCTACCGTGAGGAATACGAGAACTGGAAGGTCGTGATCCAGCGCGCAGGCATCAGGGCGGAGTGAAACGCGACCCCCTGCCTACAATCCGCCGCCCGTCGACCGCCCGTCGCCACCAGCCCAAGACCCCTTCATGCAAGTCCAAGCCAGCGCCTTCAAGGCGTACGACATCCGCGGCATCGTCGGCCAGGCGCTCAACGAGGCGTTCGCCGAGCACCTCGGCCGCGCCTTCGGCAGCGAGGCGCGCGCCGCCGGCGAGCGCGCCGTGGCGGTCGGCCGCGACGGCCGTGTCTCCGGGCCGTCGCTGTCGGCCGCGCTCATCCGCGGCTTGGCCAGTACCGGCCTGGACGTCGTCGACCTCGGCGCCGTGACGACGCCGATGCTCTACTACGTGGCCGCGACGCGCGGCAAGCACGGCTGCTCGAGCGGCATCCAGGTCACCGGCAGCCACAACCCGAAGGACTACAACGGCTTCAAGATGGTGCTGGCCGGCGCCGCCATCCACGGCCCGGCCATCCAGCGCCTGCGCGAGCGCATGGAGGCCGAGGACTACGTGAGCGGCAAGGGCCGGGTGGCGCGCATGGACATCGGCCCCGAGTACCGCCATCGCATCGTCAGCGACTGCCGCCAGGCGCGGCCGATGAAGATCGTGGTCGATTCGGGCAACGGCATTCCCGGCGCCAGCGCACCGGGCATCCTGAAGGCGCTCGGCAACGAGGTCATCGACCTCTACAGCGCCGTGGACGGCGACTTCCCCAACCACCACCCCGACCCGAGCAAGCCCGAGAACCTGGCCGACCTCATCAAGGTGGTGCACGCCACGGGCGCCGAGCTCGGCCTCGCGTTCGACGGCGATGGCGACCGCCTGGGCGTCGTCACGCGTGCCGGCCACATCATCTACCCCGACCGGCAGATCATGCTCTTCGCGCGCGACATCCTCTCGCGGCACCGCGGCGCGACCATCATCTTCGACGTCAAGTGCAGCCAGCGGCTGCCGGTGGCCATCCGCGAGGCGGGCGGCGTGCCGCTGCTGTGGAAGACCGGCCACTCGCTCGTGAAGGCCAAGCTCAAGGAGACCGGCGCGCCGTTTGCCGGCGAGATGAGCGGGCACCTCTTCTTCGGCGAGCGCTGGTACGGTTTCGACGACGCCATGTACACGGCCGGGCGGCTGCTGGAGATCCTCTCGCGCCACGCCGACCCGAGCGCCGTGCTCGACGCCTTGCCCACGAGCTTCTCGACGCCGGAGCTGAACGTGCCCTGCGCCGAGGGCGAGCACCACCGCGTCGTGGCCGAACTGCTCGCGCGCGCAGCCGACGGGCGGTTGAAGTTCGAAGGCGGCGAGGTCGGCACCATCGACGGCTTGCGCGTCGACTTCGCCGACGGCTTCGGCCTCATCCGCGGCAGCAACACGACGCCCGTGCTCGTGCTGCGCTTCGAGGGCCACACCGAGGCCGCGCTGCACCGCATCGAGGCGCAGATGATGGCCGCGCTGCGCGCCGTCAAGCCCGACGCGGCGGTGGCCGCCGCGGCGCATTGAGCGTGCGCGCTTGAATGGCCGCCATGGCACGCGCGGCCTACAGCGCGCTGCTGTGGCTGGCCACGCCGCTGTACCTGCTGCGCCTGCTCTGGCGGGGCCGGCGCGAGCCGCTCTATCGCGATCACCTGGCTGAGCGGCTGGGCCATGCCGCCGCGGGCACGGCCGCGGGCCGGCTGTGGCTGCACGCCGTTTCGCTGGGCGAGACGCGCGCCGCCGCGGCCTTGATCGACGAGCTGCGGCGGCAGCGGCCCGGCCTGCGGCTGCTGCTCACGCACGGCACCGCCACGGGCCGCGCCGCCGGGGCGCCGCTGCTGCGCGAGGGCGACCTGCAGGCCTGGCTGCCGTACGACACGCCGGGGGCGGTAGGGCGCTTCTTCGCTGCGCACCGCCCGTGCGCCGGCGTGATCATGGAAACCGAGATCTGGCCCAACCTGCTGCATGGCGCGGCGCGGGCCGGCGTGCCGCTGGTGCT
Organism: Rubrivivax sp.; assembly: GCA_022842825.1. GTDB lineage: Bacteria > Pseudomonadota > Gammaproteobacteria > Burkholderiales > Burkholderiaceae_C > Rubrivivax. Next base: position 816 of record JALHOU010000347.1, on the reverse strand, counting down.
GGCCAACGCCCGCTTGTCCGAGCGCAGCCGGCGCAAGGGCGAGCGCCTCGCCGTGCTCATGCGGCCGGCCGCCGCGCGGCTGGCCGTGGCCCTGGCGCAGACCGAGGAAGACGCGCGGCGGCTGCGTGCAAGCGGGGTGCGCGAGGTGCAGGTGCTCGGCAACCTGAAGTTCGACATGACGCCGGCGCCCGCATTGCTGGCCGCCGGCCGCGCCTGGCGTCGAGCGCTGCAGCGGCCCGTGGTGATGTTCGCCGCCTCGCGCGAGGGCGAGGAGATCCCGCTGCTCGATGCCTGGCGGCGCACCTTCGGGATGCCTGCGGGGCCGTTGGCCGCGTCGGCGGCGCCAGCCGCGGCCGCCACCGCAGCGCCGCCGCTGCTGCTCATCGTGCCGCGCCACCCGCAGCGCTTCGACGAGGTAGCGGCGCTCGTGGCCGCACGCGGGCTCACGCTGGCGCGGCGCAGCGCCTGGGGCACTGCGGTGCCCGAACGACCGCCGGCCGAGGCGTGCGCCGTGGACGTCTGGCTCGGCGATTCGATGGGCGAGATGCCGCTCTACTATGCCGCGGCCGACGTGGCGCTGCTGGGCGGCAGCTTCGCGCCGCTCGGCGGGCAGAACCTCATCGAGGCCGCCGCCTGCGGTTGCCCGATCTTGATGGGGCCGCACACCTTCAACTTCGCGCAGGCGGCCGAACTGGCCCTGGCGGCCGGGGCGGCCGAACGCGTGGGCACCGTCGACGAAGCGGTGGTGCGGGCGGCCGCCTGGCTGGCCGACCCCGCGGCCTTGGCCGCACGCGCGGCGCGAGCCACCGCCTTTGC
>JALHOU010000346.1 GCA_022842825.1 Rubrivivax sp. | reverse complement strand
ATCGAGGCCGTGTTCGAGGACCGCGCCATCAAGGCCGACGTCACGAAGAAGGCCGAGGCGGTGCTCGCCGCCGACAAGGTGTTCGCCTCGAACACCAGCACGCTGCCCATCACGGGCCTGGCGAAATCGAGTGCGCGGCCGAAGAACTTCATCGGCCTGCACTTCTTCAGCCCGGTGGACAAGATGCCGCTGGTGGAGATCATCGTCGGCAAGGAGACTTCCGACGAGACGTTGGCGCGTGGCTTCGACTACGTGCTGCAGATCGGCAAGACGCCCATCGTCGTCAACGACAGCCGCGGCTTCTACACGAGCCGGGTGTTCGCGACCTACGTGATGGAGGGCATCGCGATGCTGAAGGAGGGCGTGCACCCGCGCAGCATCGAGGTGGCGGGCCTGCAGGCGGGCATGCCGATGCCGCCGCTGGCACTGCAGGACGAGGTGAGCCTGAGCCTTTCGATGCACGTGGCCGAGCAAACGAAGAAGGACCTGGCCGCCGAGGGCAAGAGCGTGCCCGAGCATCCGGGGTTCGGCGTCATCAAGCAACTGTGCGAGATCGGCCGCATCGGCAAGAAGGCGGGCAAGGGCTTCTACGACTACGGCGATGAGGGCAAGGCGTTGTGGCCCGAGCTCACCAAGCTCTACCCGGTGGCAGCGCAGCAACCGGAGCAGAAAGAGCTGATCGATCGCCTGATGTTCGCGCAGGCCAACGAGGCCGCGCGCTGCTACGAAGAGAAGGTGCTGCGCTCGGTGGCCGACGGCAACATCGGCAGCATCTTCGGCTGGGGTTTTGCACCCTTCCACGGCGGCGCGCTGCAGTTCATCAACGCGATGGGCGCCAAGGCCTTCGTGGCGCGGGCGCGCGAGCTCGCGGCGAAGTTCGGGCCGCGCTTCGAGCCGGCGGCCGTGGCGGTGAAGATGGCCGAGACGGGCGGGCAGTTTCGAGACGTTTGACGAGGCGAGAGGAGCCGCTGGCGCGCCAGGCGCGGCGGCCAACGCTGCACCGATGCGTGATCGCGATCGCTTCCAGCCCGATGCGCCCCTGCTCGCAAGGGCGCGCGCAGCGCTGGCCGGGGCGCGGCAGGTGGCGGTGCTCACCGGTGCGGGCATGAGCGCCGAGAGCGGCATCCCGACCTTCCGTGACGCGCTCACGGGCCTCTGGTCGCGTTTCGACCCGCAGGACCTCGCCAGCGTCGAAGGCTTCAGTGCCGACCCGGCCCGGGTGTGGGACTGGTATGCGGAAAGACGCGAGGGCGTGCGCCGCGCGCAGCCCAACGCCGGGCACAAGGCGCTGGCGGCCTGGGCGCGTGCGCACCCCGGGCGCATGTGCGTGGTGACGCAGAACGTGGACGACCTGCACCAGCGGGCCGGCCAGCCGGACGTGGTGCGCCTGCATGGCGACATCCTCGCCGAGCAATGGCTCGACGAGAGCACGTGCCGCCAGCGGCCGCGCTGCGACCCGGCGGCGGCCGATCCGGGCCGGCCCCCACGGTGCATGCGCTGCGGTGCACTGGCACGCCCGGGCGTGGTGTGGTTCGGCGAGGCGCTGCCCGAGGCGGACCTGGCGCGTGCGCAACGAGTGGCCAACGGATGTGACCTGATGCTCGTCGTCGGCACCTCGGGTGCCGTATGGCCGGCGGCGGGCCTGGCTGGCCGCGCCCGGCGTGCCGGTGCGATGGTGGTGATCGTCAACCCGGAAGACAGCGAGATCGACGCCCAGGCCCACGTGCTGCTGCGCGGCACGGCGGCGCAGGTGTTGCCACGGCTGCTGGCACCGGCCTGAGGGGGCCGAACCAGGGCCGAACCCTTCACGGGATGCCCGTCGTCGTGGAATCGGCGCTGTTCATGAGTCCAGATCTGGATTAGGATCGAACCGAAGTTCGAATCTGGAGGTTCACGATGAGTGCCGTCCTGGCCCCTGAAGCACCGGTGCGGTCGTTCGCGCCCGAGCAGTTGGCGGCACCGGGCCTGCGCGCCTTCGAGCGCATCGCGTCGGCCTGGCAGCTCAGCGTCGACGAGCAGTTGAGCCTGCTCGGGCAGCCGCCGCGCAGTACCTTCTTTGCCTGGCGCAAGCACCCCGAGCGCGCCAGCCTGCCGCGCGACACGCTGGAGCGCCTGTCGTACCTGCTCGGCATCTGGAAGAGCCTGCAGATCCTGCTGCCCGAGCCGGCCGCCGCCGATGCCTGGATGCGCCAGCCGAACGCGGCGCCGGCCTTCGGCGGCCGAAGCGCCCTCGAGCGCATGCTCGCCGGCAACGTGAGCGACCTGCATGCGGTACGCACCTATCTCGACGGCGTGCGGGGCGGCGGCTGGTCTTGAGCGACGCTGCTGAAGAGGCGAACACGGCGGCGACGGCAGGCGCGGCGCGCCCGCCGAGCGGCCTGCCCGGCGCCCTGGCGCAAGGGCCGGAGCCGCGCCGCTTGCGCTGGGCGGCCGCCTGCCGCATCGTGCCCACGCGCCACCCGCCGGTGAACCTGTTCGACCGCGTCGCCGACGCGGCCGACTTCGAGGCGCTCTATGCGCTCGAGTCCATGACCAACGAGCGCGTGCGCGACGAGCTCGGCGAGATCGAGCGCGTGCCGCGCGCCGAGCGCCAGTTCGGGCCGGGCAGCGGGCCCATCATGGCCGCCTTCACGCACGTGAACACGCTCGGCAGCCGCTTTTCCGACGGGCGCTATGGCATGTTCTACGCCGCGCGCGACCGCGCCACGGCCGTGGCCGAGACGCGCCACCATCACGGCCGGTTCCTCGCCGCCACGCAGCAGCGCGCGATGCACCTGCCGATGCGTCTGTACCACGTGGCCATCGACGGCCGCCTGCACGACCTGCGGCCGCCCGGCGTGGTGCTGCCCGCCGTCTACGACCCCGACGACTACGGCACCTCGCGTCGCCTGGGCGCGGCGCTGCGTGAGCGCGGTTCGCTCGGCGTGGCTTACCGCAGCGTGCGCCATGCGCGCGGCCAGTGCGTGGGCCTGTTCCGCCCGGGCGCGGCCGGCCGCTGCCTGCATGCGGCCATCCTGCTGTACGCGTGGGATGGCGAGCGCTTCACCGACGTCTACGAGAAGACCGAGTGAACGCCCTCCGAGGTAACACGGCATGACGGGGCGCGAACGCTTCGACCGGCTCGACGCGCTGCGCGGCGTGGCCATCGTGTGGATGGCGGGCTTCCATCTCTGCTTCGATCTCAACCTGTACGGATTGATGCCGCCGCAGAACTTTTACCGCGACCCCTTCTGGCTGAACCAGCGCACGTGCATCGTCAGCCTGTTCCTGTTCTGCGCCGGTCTTGGGCAGGCCGTGGCGATGCAGGCGGAGGCGGCTGGGGGCGGGCTGCATGGGCGTTTCAGTCCGCGCTTCAGTGCGCGTTTCTGGCGGCGCTGGGCGCAGGTGGCCGGATGTGCGGTGCTCGTGAGCATCGGCTCCGCGGTCATGTTCCCGAAGAGCTGGATCGGCTTCGGCGTGCTGCACGGAATCGCGGCGATGCTGATCCTCACGCGGCTGCTCGCGCCCGCCGGGCCGTGGCTGTGGCCGCTGGCGGCGCTGGCGCTGGCCGTGCCGCAGGTCTTCAGGCACCCGTGGTTCAACCAGCCCTTCGCGCATTGGACGGGGCTGGCGGCGAAGAAGCCCATCACCGAGGACTGGGTGCCCGTGCTGCCCTGGCTGGGGGTGATGCTGCTCGGGCTGGCGGCGGGGCAGTGGCTGCTCGTTCATCGGCGCGCGCTGCTGGCCGGCGGCGTGCCGCGCGCGCTGGCGCCGCTGGCGCTGCTCGGGCGCTGGTCGCTCACGTTCTACATGACGCACCAGCTGGTCTTCCTCGGTGTCATCGTCGGGGGGCGTTCGCTCGGGTGGTGGTGACGGGGCGCGCCGGCCGCGCGCGGCCGTGCGCCGCCGGTTGCGTACGATGGGGTCATGAGCCACAAGATCCTGTTCGGCTTCCATGCCGTCACCGTGCGGCTGAAGACGGCGCCGGAGTCCATCGTCGAGGTGCATGTCGACGCCACGCGGCGCGACGCGCGCATGCGCCAGTTCGTCGACCGTGCCAAGGAGGCGGAGGCACGCATCGTCGACAGCGACGACGCGCGCCTGGCGCGCCTGGCCGGCACGGCGCGACATCAGGGCGTGGTGGCGCGCGTCACGCCGCTGGCGCCGCGGCATTCGCTGGACGAGGTGCTCGACGAGGCCGCAGGGCCACCGCTGGTGCTGGTGCTGGACGGCGTGACCGACCCGCACAACCTGGGCGCCTGCCTGCGCGTGGCCGACGGCGCCGGCGCGCACGCGGTGGTGGCGCCGCGCGATCACGCGGTGGGCCTCAATGCCACCGTGGCCAAGGTGGCCAGTGGGGCGGCCGAAACCGTGCCTTACCTGATGGTGACCAACCTCGCGCGCACGCTCGGTGAGCTGAAGGAACGCGATATCCGCATCGTCGGCACGAGCGACGACGCGCCGCGCACGCTCTATGAAGCCGACCTGCGTGGGCCCGTGGCGCTGGTGCTGGGGGCGGAAGGCGCGGGCATGCGGCAACTCACGCGCAAGACCTGCGACGAACTCGTGCGCATCCCCATGGCTGGCGCGGTGGAGAGCCTCAACGTCTCCGTGGCCGCCGGCGTGTGCCTCTTCGAGGCCCGGCGCCAG
>JALHOU010000345.1 GCA_022842825.1 Rubrivivax sp. | reverse complement strand
CCAGCGGCGGCTGGCCCGAGTCGGCGCTGGCGGAGGTGCTGCTGCCCGCCGACGGCCTGGGCGAGCTGCGCCTGGTGCTGCCCACGCTGGCCCGCCACACCGGCGCCGGCCGCGACATCGCGCTGGTGGCGCCGCCCTACGTGCCCAACCCGCTGGCCTGGCGCGCGGCCGGCGTCGACCTCGCGCGCCTGCACCTGGTCTCGGCCGATGCGCGCGACGCGCTGTGGGCGGCCGAGCAATGCCTGCGTGCCGGCTGCCTGTCGGCGGTGCTGTGCTGGCCGCAGAAGGTCGACGACCGCGCGCTGCGCCGGCTGCAGGTGGCGGCCGAGAGCGGGCAGGCGCTGGTGTTCGCCTTCCGCGATGCGCGCGCCGCGGCGCAGCCGTCGCCGGCGGCGCTGCGGCTGCAGCTCGCACCGGGACAGCTGCAGGTGCTCAAGTGCCGCGGCGGCCTGGCGCCGGCGCATCCCGTTCCCTTCCCGCTGCACTGATGCGGACGCGCCATGCTCTGGGCCTGCCTGCTGCTGCCGCATTTGGCGCTGGACACCGTCCTTCGCCGCCACCCTTCGCCTGAAGCGCCGCTGGCCCTGGTCGCGGGGCCGCGGCCGCGGCGGGTGCTGTCGGCGGTGAATGACGCGGCGGCTGCACGCGGCCTGCACCGCGGCCAGCCGGTGGCCGCGGCCGAGGCGCTGTGCGAAGGCGTGCAGTTGGTGGACGACGACCCGGCGCGGCTGGCGCGGGCGCGCGATTTCCTGGCGGCCTGGGCTTATCGCTACAGCTCGCAGGTGAGCACGGCGCTGCCGGGCGCGGTGCTGCTGGAAGTGCAGGGCAGCCTGGGGCTGTTCGGGCCGTGGCCGCGGTTCGAGGCCGCGCTGCGCGAGGACCTGCAGGCGCTGGGTTTCCGGCATCGCATCGCGCTGGCGCCCAGCGCGGTGGGCGCGGCGGTGCTGGCTGCGCACCAGGACGGGCTGGCGGTCACCTCGCACGATGCGCTGCGGCGCGCGCTGGCGTCGGTGCCGGTGGCGCGGGCGCGGCTGCCGGGCGGAGTGGCGCCGCCGCTGGCGCGAATGGCGGTGCGCACGCTGGGGCAGGTGTTCGCGTTGCCGCGTTCGGCGCTGGGCAAGCGCCACGGCGTCGAATTGCTCGACCATCTCGACCGGTTGCTGGGGCAGGCGCCGGAAGTGTTGCCGCTGTACCAGCCGCCGGACGTGTTCGACGCGAAGATCGAGCTCAACTACGACGTCGAGAGCTCGCAGGCGCTGCTGTTCCCGCTGCGGCGGCTCACCGCGGACCTCGCGGCTTACCTCGCGGGGCGCGACGGCGGCGTGGCGCGCTTCGTGCTGCGGCTGGGGCACGAGGGCCGCGACGACACCGAAGTGGTGGTCGGGCTGCTGGCGCTGGAGCGGCAGCCGGGCATGCTGTTCGAACTGGCGCGCGGGCGGCTCGAGCGCGTGGCGGTGCCGGCGCCGGTGCGCACGCTGCGGCTGGTCGCGCGCGAGCTGCCGCCGTTCGTGCCGGCGGCGCGCGAGCTGTTCGAGGCGCGGCCGCAGCAGGCGGTGGAGTGGCCGGCGCTGCGCGAACGATTGCGCGCGCGGCTGGGCAACGAATCGGTGTACGGGCTGGACCCGGTCGCCGACCATCGCCCCGAACGCAGCTTCAGGCGCCGCGAAGGCGTGGCCGAACCGCCGCCCGCCGCCCCCGTGGGGCCGCGCCCTACCTGGCTGCTGCACCGCCCGATCCCCCTGCGCGACCCGGCCCCGCGCCTGCTCGCCGGCCCCGAGCGCATCGAAACCGGCTGGTGGGACGGCGGCGACGTACAGCGCGACTACTACGTCCTCGAAACCTCCCGCGGCCAGCGCGCCTGGGCCTTCTGCGCCCCCGGCGAATCCGGCCCCTACATGCTCCACGGCTGGTTCGCATGAACATGAACAAGCTGTACCGGGTTCATTTTCTTTCTCGATGAGACCGAGTCTCATCGAGAAAGAAAATGAACCCGGTACAGCTTTTGCGGAGCTGCACTGTTTGTCGAACTTCAGTTTCCTGCGGGGGGCGAGTTCGGCGAAGGAATTGTTTACGCGGGCGAAGGCGCTGGGGTACCGCGCGCTGGCGATCACCGACGAGGCGTCGATGGCGGGTGTGGTGCGGGCGTTCGAGGCCGCGCGCGAAGCCGGCATCGCGATGATCACCGGCACCGAAGTGCAGCTCGAGCGCGGGCCGAAGCTGGTGCTGCTGGCGGAAACCCTGGCCGGCTACCAGCGCCTGTGCGGCTGGATCACGCTCGGCCGCCGGCGCATGCGCAAGGGCGAGTACCGGCTCACGATGGCCGACCTCACGGGCGACACCGGGGGCGTGCTGGCGCTGTGGATTCCCGGCGAGGCGCCCGAGGCCGCGCACGGCGCCTGGGTCGAAGCGAACTTCCCGGGCCGCGCCTGGCTGGCGGTCGAGCTGCACCGCGGCCCCGATGACGAGGCGCGGCTGCGGCAGCTGCGCGACCTTGGCGCCACGCTGGGCCTGCCGCTGGTCGCCGCCGGCGACGTGCACATGCACGCCCGCGGCCGCCGCGCGCTGCAGGACACCGTCACCGCCATCCGCCACCGCACCCCGGTGCGCGAGGCCGGCGCGCGCCTGTTCCCGAACGGCGAGCGCCACCTGCGCCGCCTGGATGTGCTGGCCCGCACCTATCCGCCCGACCTGCTGGCCGAGACCGGGCGCATCGCCGACCGCTGCACCTTCACCCTCGACCAGCTGCGCTACGAGTACCCGCGCGAGGTGGTGCCCGAGGGCCACACGCCCGCCAGCTGGCTGCGCCAGCTCAGCGACGAAGGCGCCCGCTGGCGCTGGCCCGCCGGCGTGCCGGACGACGTGCGGCGCAAGATCGACGACGAGCTCACGCTGATCGCCGACCTGCAGTACGAGTCCTATTTCCTCACCGTGCACGACATCGTCCGCTTCGCCCGCGGCCGCGGCATCCTCTGCCAGGGCCGCGGTTCGGCCGCGAATTCGGTGGTCTGCTACGTGCTGGGCATCACCGAGGTCGACCCCGCGCGCGTGGGCATGCTGATGGAGCGCTTCATCTCGCGCGAGCGCAAGGAGCCGCCCGACATCGACGTGGATTTCGATTCGACCCGGCGCGAGGAAGTCATCCAGTACGTCTACGAGCGCTACGGCCGCGAACGCGCCGCGCTCACCGCCGTGGCCACCACCTACTCGGGCCGCAGCACGATCCGCGACGTCGCCAAGGCGCTCGGCCTCTCGCCCGACCAGGTCGACCGGCTGGCGCGCACGCTCGGCCGCTGGGACAGCGCGCTGCCGGCCGGGGACCGCCTGCGCGAAGCCGGCTTCGACCCGGACAACCCCACGGTGAAGCGCGTGCTGGCACTCACCGGCCAGCTGCTCAACTTCCCGCGCCACCTCTCGCAGCACCCCGGCGGCTTCGTCATCAGCGATGCGCCGCTGCACACGCTGGTGCCTGTGGAAAACGCCGCGATGCCCGACCGCACCGTCATCCAGTGGGACAAGGACGACCTCGACACGCTCGGCCTGATGAAGGTGGACGTGCTCGGCATCGGCATGCTCGGCGCCATCGCCCGCTGCCTGCAGCTGCTGCGCGCCAGCGGCCGGCGCGAGCTCACCGTGCAGGACATCCCGGCCGAAGACCCGGCGGTGTACGCCATGATCCAGCGCGCCGACACCGTCGGCGTGTTCCAGATCGAAAGCCGCGCGCAGATGGCGATGCTGCCGCGCCTGAAGCCCGCGTGTTACTACGACCTGGTGGTGCAGGTCGCCATCGTCCGACCCGGCCCGATCGAGGGAAAGATGGTGCATCCCTACCTGCAGCGGCGGCAGGGCCGCGAGCCGGTGGTGTATCCGTCGCCCGCGCTGGAAAAGGTGCTCCGCCGCACGCTCGGCATCCCGCTGTTCCAGGAACAGGTGATGCAGATCGCCATCGTCGCCGCCGGCTACACGCCGGGCGAGGCCGACCAGCTGCGCCGTTCGATGGCCGCCTGGAAGCGCCACGGCGGCCTCGAGCCGCACCGCGAGCGCCTGCTGGCCGGCATGCGCGAGCGCGGCTACGACGACGCCTTCGCCGAGCGCATCTTCGAACAGGTCAAGGGCTTCGGCAGCTACGGCTTCCCCGAGTCGCACGCCGCCAGCTACGCGCTGGTGGCCTACGTCAGCTGCTGGCTGAAGTGCCACGAGCCGGCGGCCTTCACCTGCGCGCTCATCAACACGCCCACGCACATGGGCTTCTACACGCCTAACCAGCTGCTGCAGGAAGTGCGGCGGCAAGGGGTGCGGGTGTTGCCGGTGGATGTGCGCTACAGCGATTGGGAGTGCTCGCTGGAAAGCTTCGGGACTGAAGTCCCTCCTACACGCGCGACTGTAGGAGGGACTTCAGTCCCGAAGCTTTCCCAGCCCGCGATACGGCTCGGCTTCAACCAGATCCTCGGCTTCCCGCAAGCCGCCGCCGAGCGGTTGATGATCGCCCGCGCCCGCGCGCCGTTCCGCCACCTCGACGACCTGGCGCACCGCGCCGGCCTCGACCGTCGCGCGCTCGACCGGCTGGCCGAGGCCGATGCGCTGCGCGGCCTGGCCGGCCACCGCAACCGCGCGCGCTGGGCCGCCAGCGGCGTCGAGGCCAGCCTGCCGCTGTTCGAAGGCCTGGACG
>JALHOU010000344.1 GCA_022842825.1 Rubrivivax sp. | reverse complement strand
CGCCGCCGCCTCGGCCTCGCCACCGTGGCGGCAGTGGCCTGGCTGCCGCGCCTGCGCTGGCCCGTGCTGGCGCTCGGCGCCGCTGCGCTCATGCTGTTGGTGCAACGCACCGACCTCTGGCGTGCCGACCTCGCGGCGCTGAGCCCGCTGCCGGCCGAGCTGCTGGCTCGCGATGCCGCGCTGCGCGCCGACCTCGGCGCCAGCGACGCACGCACGCTGGTGCTGGTGCAGGGCCAGGACATCGAGGAGACACTGCAAAGGGCCGAAGCCGCCGCCGCGCGCCTGGAAGCCATGGTCGCACAGGGCCAGCTCGCGGGGTTCGACAGCGTTACCCGCTTCCTGCCCAGCCTCGCCACGCAGCAGCGGCGCCTGGCGAGCCTGCCCGAACCGGCGGCGCTGCCCGGCTCGCTGGCCCAGGCGGTGCGCGGCACGCCGCTCGAGAAGTCCGCCGCCACCCTGCTCGCGCCCTTCCCGCTCGAGATCGAGCGCGCCCGCGCCAGCGCCCCGCTGACGCTGGAGCTGGCGCGCTCCGGGCCCGCCAAGCCGTTCGTCGACGCGCTGCTGCTGCGCCCGGCCGCGCCTGGTTCCGGGGTCGCCGGTTCGACGTACACGCAGGCCACGCCGTACACGGCGCTTCTGCCCCTGCAGGCGGCGGCATCGAACGAGCGCGACCTCGACAGCGCCGCCCTGGCGAAGGCGCTCGCCGGCCTGCCCGGCGCGCAGGTGCTGGACGTGAAGGTCGAGCTCGACCGGCTCTACCAGCGCTACCTGCGCGAGGCGCTGTGGCAGGCCATCCTCGGCGCCGCCGCCGTGGTGGCGCTGATGGCCGTCGCGCTGCGCAGCGCGCGGCGCACGCTCGCCGTCTGCCAGCCGCTGGCTCTGGCGGTGCTGCTGGCGCTCGCGGGCATGGCGCTGGCCGGCGTCACCCTGGGCATCCTGCACCTCGTGGGCCTGCTTCTCGTGATGGCGGTCGGCTCGAACTACGCCCTCTTCTTCAACCAGACCTTCGACGCGGCCGCCCATGACCGCTCCGCCGGAAGCCATGCGCTCGGTGGCAGCGGCAGGCGCGATGAGCACGCGGCGCCCGAGGACGCGCACACGGCCCAGGCGCCGGCCACGGCATCGAACCACGGGGCGGCCGCCCCCGACACGCTGGCCTCGCTGCTGCTGGCCAACCTCACCACCGTGGCGACCTTCGGGTTGCTGGCCTTCTCACAGATCCCGGCGCTGTCGGCCATCGGTCGGGTCGTGGCGCCCGGCGCACTTCTTGCGCTGCTGCTGGCGGCCGTATTTGCGCGCCCGGCCGCCATTCGGCCCCCGGGACGCATCGCCCAGCGTTCCATGTGACAGAATTTTTGAAGTCCATGTCCTCGAGCCTCGCCACCGCCGAAAGCACACCGCCGCGCCTGCGCGCCCGCTGGCCGCGTCCGATCGCTTTCGACGCCAGCGTCGGTGTGCATGTCTGCGCCGGCGCCGCGGCTTGGGCGGTGCCGGGGGCCGAGTTGTGGTCGCTGGCCGCCGTGGCAGCCAACCACGCCCTCCTTACCGGGGCCGGACTGGTGCCGCGCAGCGTCCTGCTCGGCCCCAACCTGCGTCGGCTGCCGCCGCCTGAGCCGGCCGCACCGCAAGCGGCAGCGGGCGAGCGCGTCGCGCTGACCTTCGACGACGGCCCCGATCCCGAGGTGACGCCGCGCGTGCTCGACCAGCTCGACGCGGCCGGGGCGCGCGCCACCTTCTTCTGCATCGCCGAAGAAGCCCGCCGCCATGCCGCGCTGACGCGCGAGATCGTCGCGCGCGGCCACAGCGTGCAGAACCACAGCACCTCGCACCGGCATCACTTCTCGCTGCTTGGCCCGCGCGGATTCGCGCGCGAGATCGGCGCGGCGCAGGCGATGGTGGCCGACCTCACGGGCATCGAGCCGCACTGCTTCCGCGCGCCGGCGGGCTTGCGCAACCCGCTGCTGGACCCCGTGCTGCACCGCCTCGACCTGCACCTGGTGAGCTGGACGCGGCGCGCCTTCGACACCGTGGACGGCCACGGGCCGCGCGTGCTCGCGCGCCTGTTGCGCGGCCTGGCGGCGCGCGACATCCTGCTGCTGCACGACGGCCACGCGAAGCCGGGCGCCAGTGGCCGCGCCGTCGTCCTCGAGGTGCTGCCCCTGCTGCTTGGGCACCTGCGCGCAGCGGGGCTCGCCACCACCACGCTCGACGAAGCAGTGCCCCGGCGCGGCGGGCCGGCCGCCTGAACGCGGCATGGACGGCACCTGAAGACCCGCATCGACGCCAACTGGCAGTCGCCTGAACGTCACCTGAAAGCCTGTCACGCGAGCTCCGGCAAGACCCCCAGCGCCCGCTCCCTTCTTCTCGCCCGCGATCCGCTTTTCCGATCCGCCCTCGTTCCCTCTCCGGCACCCGCCCCCGGGCGACCCCGACCCCGCGCATGAAGCTCGATGACCTGCCGCTGGCCCGCCCCAGCCCCCCCGACGGCGTGAAGACCTCCCCCGCGAGCGCCCCGGCCCGGCGCGGGGCCGGGGACGCGGCCTGGCACGCACTGCACGTCGCGGCGACCGACCGCTACCGCGCGGCCGGCCGCTTCGCCTGGCACTTTGCGCGCGGCAAGCTCGGGCGCGACCCCGTTTTCCGCGGGCTCGTCGAGCGCGGCGACCTGGGCAGCCACGCCCGCGTCGTCGACATCGGTTGCGGCCAGGGCCTGATGGCCAGCCTGCTGCAGGCCGCGGCCGACTTCGCCGCCGGCGGCCACTGGCCGCTGGCCTGGCCGCTGCCGCCGGCGGCCCAGGCCTACCACGGCATCGAGCTGATGGCGCGCGACGTGGCACGCGCCCGCGAGGCCACCGCCGGCCTCGCGCTTGCCCCCACCTTCGAGTGCAACGACATGCGCCGCGCCGTGCTGCCGGCCTGCGAGCTGGTCGTCATCCTCGACGTGCTGCACTACGTGGACCACGCGGCGCAGTCGGCGCTGCTGACGCGCGTGCGCGACGCGCTGCTGCAGGGTCGCCACGGGTTGCCGCGGCGGCTGCTACTGCGCGTGGGCGACGCCGACAGTGTGCGCGGCTTCGCCGTCAGCCAGTGGGTCGACCGCGCCGTCACGCTGGTGCGCGGGCACCGCGTGCCGCCTACCTGGGGGCGGCCGCTGCCGGCCTGGGTGGCCCTGCTGCGCGAGCTTGGCTTCACCGTGCACAGCGTGCCGATGAGCCAGGGCACGCCGTTCGCCAACGTGCTGCTCGTCGCCGACGTCGTCGGCCAGGCGTGATGGACGCCACCGCGGCCGAACTGCACGGCGCACACCCGGGCACCGCGCCCCGCGCGGATGCCGGGTGCTGGCCGATCACCGCCTGCACGCTCGTCACGGCGCTCGGCCGCGGCCGCGCTGCCACCTTCGAGGCGCTCGTCGCCGGGCGCAGCGGCCTGGTGCGCCGCCCCTTCGAGAGCGCCGTCGACATCGACACCTGGCTCGGTGTCGTCGCGGGCGTCGAGGAAGCGCCGCTGCCCGCGCGGCTGGCCGCCTTCGAGTGCCGCAACAACCGGCTCGCCCAGCTCGCGCTCGCGACCGACGGGTTCGGCGAAGCGGTGCGCGCCGCCGCGGCCCGCCACGGCGCGCACCGCGTCGGCGTGTTCCTCGGCACCAGCACCTCGGGCATCCTGGCCACCGAGATCGCCTACCGCGCGCGCGACGCCGCCACGGGCGCGCTGCCGCCCTGGCTGGACTACGCGCGCACCCACAACACCTACTCGGTGGCGCGCTTCGTGCGCGCCGCCCTCGGCCTCACCGGCCCGGCGCAGGTGGTGAGCACGGCCTGCTCGTCCAGCGCCAAGGTCTTCGGCACGGCGGCGCGCATGCTGCGCGCCGGCATCGTCGACGCGGCGGTCGTGGGCGGCGTCGACTCGCTGTGCATGACCACGCTGTACGGCTTTCGCGCCCTCGAACTCGTCTCGCCCGAGATCTGCCGGCCCTGGGACGCGCAGCGCGGTGGCCTCTCGCTGGGCGAGGGTGCCGCGTTCGCGCTGCTCGAGCGGGAGCCGCCGCAGCCCAGCGCGGCGCCGCGCAGCGGGCCGGGCGCCAGGTCCGACCGCACGCTGATCGCTCACCTGCTCGCCTGCGGCGAGAGCAGCGACGGCCACCACATGAGCGCGCCTCACCCCGAAGGCGCCGGCGCCGCGGCGGCGATGCGCGAGGCGCTGCATGCCGCCGGGCTCGCGCCGGGCGATGTCGACTACCTCAACCTGCACGGCACGGCCACGCCCGGCAACGATGCCGCCGAGGACCGTGCCGTGACGAGCGTGTTCGGCGCCGCTGCTGCCACGCTGGCGTGCAGCAGCACCAAGGGCTACACCGGGCACACGCTCGGCGCCGCCGGCGGTGTGGAGGCCGCCATCTGCCTGCTCGCGCTGCAGCACGGCTGGCTGCCGCCCACGCTCAACCTGCGCGAGCCCGACCTGGCGCTGCGCCTGCCCGTGCTGCGCGAGCCCCGGCGGGCGCGCCCGCGTGTCGTGGCCAGCAACTCGTTCGGCTTCGGCGGCAGCAACGCCTGCCTGCTCTTCGGCGCGCCGGGGGTGGCGGCATGATCGAGTTGCGCGTGCGCGGCGTCGGCCTGCTCGGCCCCGGCCTGGCCGACTGGGGCAGCGGCGCCGCCGCGCTGCGCCACCCCGT
>JALHOU010000343.1 GCA_022842825.1 Rubrivivax sp. | reverse complement strand
CACGCAACTCGATCCCCTGCTCTGCCAACCGCGCCACCGCGCCATGCTCGGCGGCCTGCCGATTGCCGGCGTGGCGCCGGGCGACGAGCGCGGTGATGCGCTCGGTGGCCTCGGCCAGCGCGAGCGGCGGCGGCCCACGGTCGAACACCAGCGCGACCGAGCTGCCGGTGAAGGCCCGCAGCGTCTTCTCGCTCGAGCGCGCGCCGGGCGTGGACGCGAGGCGCCGGCTCTCGCGTTCGGCCAGCCGCGCCAGCGCCGCGTCGACCGGCCGGAAGCCGTGCCGGTGATAGAACCAGAACGCCCCGGAGGCAATGCCATCGGGGTTGTCGAGGCCGAACTGGTGTGCGTCGACCTCGAAGTGGCGCACGCCGAAGGCCTGCCGGTAGGTGCGAAGGACCTGGCACATCATGAAGCCAGACTCGCCGCCGCGGTAGGCCTCGAAGATGTTCATGCCGAAGTCGGCGCGGGCGCCGAAGAGCCAGGCGCCGCCATAGGCCACGGCGAGCCCGTTCTTGAACAGCATGAAGCCCACATACGACTCGTACGGCAGCTGCCGCTCCGGCGTCATGCCGAAAATCGCCACCGCGAGGCCACGCTCGAGGTCGAACACGCGCAGCGAAGGCTCGTCGAGGTAGGTTGCGGTGTCGGTCTCGCGCGCGGTGAGCGTGAGCGCGTCGCGCACGATGCACACCACCTCCTGGCGCGCCGCACCCGCCAGAGCGCGCGGCGCGGGCAGGCGCTGGTTCATCAGCGCCAGCGGGTCGAAGCGCTTGACGCGGTCGCGCTGGAAGAAGACGGCCGGCATCGGCAGGCGGTTCTGTGCCTTGCAAAAGGCCGCGCGCCGCGGCGTGATGCGCACGAAGAGGTCGAGCGCATCGAAGAGGTGGTCCTTGACGAAGGGCCGGTCGTCCAGCCGCGCGAGCTCGTCAACGAGGAAGCGCAGGCGCGCGCCGGGCGGCACGCGCAGCGCCGCCAGCAGATCGTCGTCGCCGAGCCCGGCGGTGGTGTGGGTCCATTCGGGCGCCGGCAGCGTCAGCCGCAGCACCGCATTGAGGTCCAGGCGCGGCTCGCCGGCATGGTCGAACCGCACACGCAGGTCGTCGCGCTGCAGCAGGCGGCGCACCGCATCGTGCGAGAAGCGGGTCAGCATGTCGGCGTGCGCAACGCCCTCGTTGAGCAGCCCCTCGCGGGCGGCCGCAGGCAAGCCCTTCACGTGCCGTGCCAGGCGCCGCAGCTCGGCCTCGATGCGCCGCAGCGCGACGGCGTCGGGCGGGTGCGCACGCAGGAAGAGCAGCAACTCGTGGTACCGCGCCAGCGCATCGCCGGCGGGCAGCCGCTTTGCCGCCAGGCCGGCCAGCTGCCGCAAGACACCGGCGCGGCCGATGTCGTCGAAGCGAAAGGCCGCGTCGCGCAGGGCGCGCAACGCGGCGGGAAGAGGAGACGGTTCCATTCCCGCACTCTATGCGCCCGCCGGCCAGAGCAGAAGGTCCGGGAGTGCGGGCGGGCGGAAGCGAGGCCCGGATCGGACCGAGTCGCGCAAGCGCACGGCGCATGGTGCCGACGCGGCCTACCGTTCGTCGGAGCCGGGCAGCATGCGACCGATCCAGCGACGCAACTGCGCCAGCGTGCCGGCCGGCCGCGAGCCGATGCGGATGAGGCTGATCGGGATGCCTGCATCCGCTGCGCCTGCGGCATCGGGCTCGGTGGTCGGATCGGCTCGCGCCGGCCGCGCCTGGGCCGCCGGCGTGGCCCGGGCTGCCGGCGCGGCCACCAACACCTGGGATGCGGAGGCCTCCGACACGACATCGGCCGGCGCCTGCGCCGTTGCATTCCGGCTGACGCGGCCCTGCGCCGGTCTCGTCACCACCGGCAGCGGAATGGCGGTGATGGCCGTGTCGATCCAGTCGAAGAGCCGATTCAGATCCGCCCGCTCGGCGGGTGCCTGCTCCGCCGGCAGGTCGAGGACCGTCAAGCCCCGTTCCGCCGCGCTGACGAAGGCGCGCGAGTCGCGCACGGTGGCCACCACGGGCACCGAAAGCGCACCAGCCCATGCCCGCAGCTGGCCCTCGGCAAACCCCGTCCACTCCAGCCGCATGCCCACCACGCCGACCTGGACGCGCCCGCTGGCCACGCGCGGATGGGCACGCAGCTCTTCCAGACATCCGGCGGCAGACTCGCGGTCGAAGAGAGAGTCCCCCAGGGGCAGCAGCAGGATGTCGGCGTACACCGCCACCCGCCCCAGGTCGGACCCGTGCAGCCCGCCCGGCGTGTCGAGCACGACGTGGCGCACGCCCACGGGCGGCCGCAGGATGTTGCGCGGGTCGGCCACCCAACCCTGCACCGGCTCGCCCGCCACCTGCTGCGCGGCACGACGGCGCAGCCAGGGAACGGTCGAACGCTGGCGGTCCACGTCACCGAGCATGACCTTCTCGCCGCGGTGCGACAGCCACACCGCCACGTGCGTGGCCAGCGTGCTCTTGCCGCTGCCGCCCTTGCGGTTGACGACCGCGATCACGGGCACTGGGTTCTCCCGACGAGCGCGGCAGGCGGGCCGCGTCGGGCCTCTTCGGCCGTCTCGTAGAGGTGCGGCGCCACACCGCGCGCCGCCAGCGCCGAGTCGAGCTTGGCACGCAGGCCAGCCAGGCGAGAGAGGCGATCGAGGCTCTCGCTCATCGCGGCGCCGTCCTCCTCACCCCGGACTCACCCCGCACTCACCCCTCACTCACCCGCCCCCCCAACTCGCACTCACCTCGCGCCGAAGGTGTCGCACTGCTTCACGCTGCCCGAATCGAGGCCGCGCTTGAACCACGTCATGCGCTGCTCGGCCGTGCCGTGCGTGAAGCTCTCCGGCACCACCGTGCCCTGGCTCTTTCGCTGCAGGGTGTCGTCGCCGATCTGCGCCGCCGCGTTCATCGCCTCCTGCAGGTCGCCGGCGTCGAGCCAGCCCTTGCCCTTCTGGCTGTGGTGCGCCCACACGCCGGCCAGGCAGTCGGCCTGCAGCTCCACGCGCACCGAGAGGCGGTTCATCTCGGCCTGCGAGACGCGCCCGCGCATCGCGTCGACCTTGCCCGTGACGCCCATCAGGTTCTGCACGTGATGGCCGACCTCGTGCGCCACCACGTAGGCCTGGGCGAAGTCGCCCGGCGCGCCCATGCGGCGCGAGAGCGTGTCGAAGAAGTTGAGGTCGAGGTAGACCTTGGCGTCGCCCGGGCAGTAGAACGGGCCCATGGCCGACTCGCCCACGCCGCAGGCGCTGCGCGTGGCGCCTCGGAAGAGCACGAGCGTCGGCTCCTGGTAGCTGCCGCCGCTGGCCTTGAACATCTGGCCCCAGACGAGCTCGGTGTCGCGCAGCACGGTGGAGACGAACTGCGCCGCAGGGTCCTTGGGCGCCGCGCCGGGCTGGCCCGGCTGCCCCGATGGCGCGCGCTGCTGCGGCTGCACCACTTCGGTGGGCGCGCCGCCCGAAAGCAGCCCCAGCACCGTGAGCGGGTTGATGCCGAAGATCCAGCCGGCCAGCACCGCGATGACGATGGTGCCCAGGCCGATGCCGCGTCCGCCGATGCGCGGCAGACCCATGCCACCGCCGGCGCCACCCGCGCTTCGCCGGTCTTCGACGTTGCGGCTCTGCTCGTGGCCTTCCCACTTCATGTTCTCGCTCCTTCGGTCGGTTCCTGCCGAGGATTCTCGCCGGCGCGGGCCGGGGCGGCCAGATGGTTGATCTGTGGCGAGCCCGGCCGATGGCATGGGCGCCTTCGCCATCGGCGCCAACACACTGTTGCGCCCCCCGGCTCGGCGCGCCCCGTTTCAGCGCCTAGACTGGTGGTTACCCTGAGGATCGCACGACCTCGGGGCTTTGACGAAAGTGCCAGAAGAGGAGTTCCGACGAATGAAGATGATGTTCCCCGTGGCCCTGACGGCCATCACGCTGGTCGCGGCAGGCGGTGTGCATGCCCAGGCCACTGTCAAGGAAGACGGCCAGTGGCGGGCCGCGCTCGGTGCCGCCTATACCGCCAGTGGCGGCAACACACGCTCCACCACGCTCTCGGCCATGGCCGATGCGGTGCGCGCCACCGCTGGCGACAAGACCTCGCTCTATGCAAGCGCGCTGTATGGCTCGAGCCAGGGCACGAAGACGGCCGACCTGTGGCGCCTGGGCGCCAAGCAGGACTGGAACCTGACCTCGCAGTTCTACGTCTTCGGCCTCGCCGAGGGCGAGCGCGACGACCTCGCGGGCCTGCAGTCGCGCGCCACGCTGGCCGGCGGCGTGGGCTGGAAGTTCTTCAACACCGAGGCGCTGAAGTTCGAGGTCTTCGGCGGCGCCGGCTACGTGGCCGACCGCTTCGAGGCGCCGCGCCTCATCGACGGCGCCGTGCGCCGCAGCTACCGCCATGCCACCTTGCTGGCCGGCGAGGAGTCAGTGCACAAGTTCGGCCAGAGCACGACAGCCCGCCAGCGCCTCGTCGTCTATCCGGACCTGAGCAACCGCGGCGAGTATCGCGCCGCCTGGGACGCCGCCATCGCCGTGCCGGCCACGCAGTCGATGAACCTGACCGCCGGCGTGAGCGTCAAGTACAACAGCGACCCCGGCAGCGGCGTGAAGAAGGCGGACACGTTGCTCACGACCGGCATCAGCATCAAGTTCGACTGACCGCCGCCGAGCGCCGCTCCGGGGTGACCCTTTCACCCCGGTTCGGGCTCTTCCAGAGCCGAGAAGCGCACGGGCAGGATGGCCCGTGAGTCGAGCCGGCC
>JALHOU010000342.1 GCA_022842825.1 Rubrivivax sp. | reverse complement strand
CCGGCGCCGCCGGCGGCGGCTCCGGCAGCGGCGCCCGCTGAGGCGCCGCGCCTCGGCCGCTCCCCCTCGACGAGGGTCCACGTGTTCGACATCCCTGCGCTCGACCTGCCGCCGCTGCGATCAGCCTCGGGCACCGTACGCCTGCCCGGCTCCAAGAGCATCTCCAACCGCGTGCTGCTGCTCGCCGGCCTGGCCGAAGGCGAGACGGTGCTCGTTGACCTGCTCGACTCGGACGACACGCGCGTCATGCTCGCGGCGCTGCGCACGCTCGGCTGCGGCGTGGAACTGCGCCAAACGGACGGCACGGGCCAGGGTCGCGGCGAGTGCCGCATCGCCGGCCTCGGGGGCCGCCTGCGCGTGCACGAGGCCGACCTCTTCCTCGGCAATGCCGGCACCGCGATGCGGCCGCTGGCGGCGACGCTGGCCGTGCTCGCGGCCACGCAGGGCGGCCGCTTCGACCTGCGCGGGGTGCCGCGCATGCACGAGCGGCCGATCGGTGACCTCGTCGACGCGCTGAGGCCGCTCGGCTGCACCGTCGTCGACCTCGGCACGCCGGGCTACCCGCCGCTCGGCCTGCGCGGCGAGGCCGGCGGCCGCCTCGCCGGGCTCGACGCGGGCCGGCCGATCCGCGTGCGCGGCGACGTCTCGAGCCAGTTCCTCACCGCGCTGCTGCTGGCATTGCCGCTCGTCGCCGACCGGCGCGATGTCGTCATCGAGGTCGAGGGCGAGCTCATCTCCAAGCCCTACGTCGACATCACCCTCAACCTGCTCGGCCGCTTCGGCATCGAGGCGCGCCGGCAGGGCTACGCCCGCTTCACGCTGCCACAGGGCTCGCGTTACCGCAGCCCGGGGCGACTGCACGTCGAGGGCGATGCGTCGTCGGCCTCGTACTTCGTCGCGCTGGGCGCCATCGCCGCCACCGGCGGCGCACCGGTGCACATCGCGGGTGTGGGCAGCGACTCGATCCAGGGCGACATTGCCTTCGTCGACGCCGCCCGCGCCATGGGGGCGGAGGTGAAGAGCGGCCCCGGCTGGATCGAGGTGCACCGCGGGCGCTGGCCGCTGAAGGCGCTGCGCATCGACGCCAACCACATCCCCGACGCCGCCATGACGCTGGCCGTGATGGCGCTCTATGCCGACGGGCCCACGCGCATCGAGGGCATCGCAAGCTGGCGCGTCAAGGAGACCGACCGCATCGCCGCCATGGCCGCCGAGTTGCGCAAGCTCGGCGCCGAGGTGGCGGCGGGCGACGACTTCATCGAGGTGCAGCCGCCGCGCCACTGGCAGGCGGCGAGCATCCACACCTACGACGACCACCGCATGGCCATGTGCCTGGCGTTGGCGGCGTTCAACCCCCTCGCCACGGGCGCGGCCCACGCGCCGGGCGCCGCTGGCAGCGCAGGCGTGCCGCTGCGCATCGAAGACCCGCGATGCGTAGCCAAGACCTTTCCGGACTACTTCGAGGCCCTCTTCGGCCTCGCCACGGCCGCCGAGGACGACGTGCCGGTGATCACGATCGACGGCCCCACCGCGTCAGGCAAGGGCACCCTGGCCGCCGCCGTGGCCAGCGCGCTCGGCTATCAGTTGCTCGATTCGGGCCTGCTGTACCGCGCTGCCGGTCTCGCGGCGGCCGCGGACGGCGTGTCGCCTGACGACGAGACGGCCGTGGCCCGCCTGGCAGGCACGCTGGACCTGCGCTTCGGGGGCGCCGAACCCGCCGGCCAAGAAGGCGAAGGCGGCCGCGAGCCAACGCGCGTGTGGCTGCGCGGCCGGGAGATCACCTCGGAGTTGCGCCAGGAGACTGCCGGGCTGCTGGCCTCGCGCGTCTCGGCCCTGCCCGCCGTGCGGCAGGCGCTGCACGGGCTTCAGCTGTCGTTCCGGCGCGCGCCCGGGCTCGTCGCCGACGGGCGCGACATGGGCACCGTTGTCTTCCCGCAAGCGGCGCTCAAGGTGTTCCTGACCGCCAATGCCGGGCAGCGCGCCGAACGCCGTCATAAGCAATTGATTTCAAAGGGAATTCAGGCTAGCATCGAAAGTCTTCGTGCCGACCTCGAGGCGCGCGATGCGCGCGACCGCAGTCGCGCCGTGGCGCCCCTGAAGCCGGCCGAAGATGCGCTCCTGCTGGACAACTCGGACCTCACCATCGAGCAATCGGTGGCCCAGGTGCTGAGTTGGTGGCAGACGCGCTGCCCGTTCGGCAAGTCGGCTTCGTCCTCGTCGGCCTGACGCACGGCATCCGGTCCACTGCGCCGACCCCAAGCCCTGTCTTGTGTGGCCCGCCGCCCCGCCGCATGGCCTCATGCGGCTCGTCGCGGCCTTCGGATCAGTGGTGTCTTCACCCCCAACCCGCGGCACCCGCCGCACGCACCGCCCGGCTCTGCGCCTCAACCAACCCACCGGGCCCCAGGAAACCAATGTCTGCAACCCAAATGGCCGCCGCTTCCACCGGTGGCATGGAATCGTTCGCCGCCCTCTTCGAGGAATCCGTCAAGGCCACCGACATGCGCCCCGGCGAGGTCATCTCCGCCGAAGTGGTGCGCATCGACTTCAACCACGTGGTGGTGAACGCCGGGCTGAAGAGCGAAAGCTACATCCCGATCGAGGAATTCAAGAACGACCAGGGCGAAGTCGAGGTCCAGGTCGGTGACTTCGTCTCGGTGGCCATCGACGCCGTCGAGAACGGCTACGGCGACACCATCCTCAGCCGCGACAAGGCCAAGCGCCTGGCCTCGTGGATGTCGCTCGAGAACGCGCTGGAGAGCGGCGAGTTCGTCAGCGGCACCGTCAGCGGCAAGGTCAAGGGCGGCCTCACGGTGCTCGTGAACGGCATCCGCGCCTTCCTGCCCGGCAGCCTGCTCGACACGCGCCCGGTGAAGGACATGACGCCCTTCGAGGGCAAGACGATGGAGTTCAAGGTCATCAAGCTCGACCGCAAGCGCAACAACGTCGTGTTGTCGCGCCGCGCCGTCGTCGAGGCTTCGATGGGCGAAGAACGCGCCAAGCTGCTCGAGACGTTGACCGAAGGCGCCATCGTGCACGGCGTGGTCAAGAACATCACCGAGTACGGCGCGTTCGTCGACCTCGGCGGCATCGACGGCCTGCTGCACATCACCGACATGGCCTGGCGCCGGGTGCGCCACCCGAGCGAGGTGGTCACGGTCGGCCAGGAACTCAGCGCCAAGGTGCTCAAGTTCGACGCCGAGAAGAACCGCGTCAGCCTCGGCATCAAGCAGCTCGGCGACGACCCGTGGATGGGTGTCTCGCGCCGCTACCCGCAGGGCACGCGCCTGTTCGGCAAGGTCACCAACATCGCCGACTACGGCGCCTTCGTCGAGATCGAGCCGGGCATCGAGGGCCTGGTGCACGTCTCCGAGATGGACTGGACCAACAAGAACGTCGCCCCCAGCAAGGTCGTCACGCTCGGCGAAGAGGTCGAGGTCATGGTGCTCGAGATCGACGAGGACAAGCGCCGCATCAGCCTGGGCATGAAGCAGTGCAAGGCCAACCCGTGGGAGGAGTTCTCCACCACGGTCAAGCGCGGCGACAAGGTCAAGGGGCCTGTCAAGAGCATCACCGACTTCGGCGTCTTCGTCGGCCTGTCGGCCGGCATCGACGGCCTCGTGCACCTGTCCGATCTCTCCTGGCACGAGCCGGGTGAGACGGCGGTGCGCAACTACAAGAAGGGCCAGGAGGTCGAAGCCCTCGTGCTCGCCGTCGATGTGGAGCGCGAACGCATCAGCCTGGGCATCAAGCAGCTCGATGTCGACCCATTCACGAGCTTCACGACGCTCAACGACCGCGGCAGCGTTGTCACCGGCAAGGTGAAGACGGTCGACCCGCGCGGCGCCGAGATCCAGCTCAACGACGACGTCACGGGGTACCTGCGCGCCAGCGAGATCAGCCGCGACCGCGTGGAGGACGCGCGCAACGTGCTGAAGGAAGGTGACGAGGTCTCGGTGATGATCGTCAACGTCGACCGCAAGCTGCGCTCGATCCAGCTCTCCATCAAGGCCAAGGACCAGGTCGACCAGCAGGAGGCGATGCAGCGCCTGGCGCAGAGCAACGAGCGCGAGACCGCCGGCACGACGAGCCTGGGCGCGCTGCTGCGCGCCAAGCTCGACAAGGGCAGCAACGAGTAAGGTCTGGCACGCGGGCGCGGGGTGGCCGGTTCGGCCGGCCTCCCCAACCCGCGCGCGCCGCACCGCCTGCCGTGCCCATGACCCGCTCCGACCTCGTTGCGCGCCTGGCCGAGCGCTTCCAGCAGCTCACGCAGCGCGATACCGAGTTCGCCGTGAAGACCATCCTCGACGCGATGACCGATGCGCTCGCGCGCGGCCACCGCATCGAGATCCGCGGTTTCGGCAGCTTCTCGATCAACCGCCGCCCGCCGCGCGTGGGTCGCAACCCGCGCAGCGGTGCGCAGGTCACCATCCCCGAGAAGCTCGTGCCGCACTTCAAGCCCGGCAAGGCGCTGCGCGAAGCGGTCGATGCTGAACCGGTGGAACGCGCCGAGCACTTCTAGCCCGCACCTAGAATCGACGGCGCATCATGCGCCTCGTCGTCTGGCTGGTTCGAGCCTTCCTCTTTTTCACGCTGTTCGCCTTCGCGCTGAACAACCAGCACACCGTGGACGTGCGCTGGTTCTTCGGCCTGCAGTGGAGCACGCCGCTCGTCGTCGTCGTGCTACTGGCCTTTGCCCTGGGCGCCGCGCTGGGCGTGCTGGCCATGGTGCCGGGCTGGTGGCGCGCGCGCCGCGCCGTGGCTGCGCCACCGCCGGCTGCGCTGGACT
>JALHOU010000341.1 GCA_022842825.1 Rubrivivax sp. | reverse complement strand
TGCGGGAGATCATGATCACGCGCATCGCGCCGGTGAGCCGCGAGATGATCCTTTCGCACATCGCCGAGCGCGTGCTCGGGCAGCCGAAGTCGTACTGATCTCTTGCATCAACAAGCACGTCGGGGAGCCAACGCATGAACAACCGCCTGTGCCAGATGTTCGGCATCGAGGCGCCGATCTTCGCGTTCTCGCATTGCCGCGACGTCGTCGTCGAGGTCTCGAAGGCCGGCGGCCTGGGCGTGCTGGGCATGGCCCGTGCGCACGCCGACCGTGTCGAGGAAGATCTGCGCTGGATCGACGCCCACGTCGGCGGCAAGCCCTACGGCGTCGACATCCTGATGCCTTCCACTTACGAGGACGTGGCGCAGGTCGACATCGACGCGCTGCCGCCGGAGCACGTGGCCTTCGTGCAGCGCGTGCTCGACGACGCTGGCATCCCGCGCCTGCCACTTGAGCAGGCCGACGCTGCCGCGCGCGAGCTGCTGAAGGGCCTGCACATCACGCCGCGCGAGAGCCTGCAGATGCTCGAGGCGTGCTTCCGGCACCCGATCAAGCTCATCGTCAATGCCCTTGGCAGCCCGCCGAAGGCGCTGGTCGACCGCGCGCACGCGCTCGGCATCAAGGTCGGCGCGCTGGCAGGCAAGACCGAGCACGCGCTGAAGCACAAGGCGGCCGGCTGCGACCTCGTGGTGGCGGTCGGCACCGAGGCGGCGGGCCACACCGGCAACATCTCGTCGATGGTGCTGTGGCCGCGCATCGTGGACGCGGTGGCGCCGCTGCCGGTGCTCGGCGGCGGCGGTGTCGGACGCGGCCGGCAGATGGCCGCGGCGCTGGCGCTCGGCTGCGAGGGCGTGTGGTGCGGCTCGATCTGGTTGAAGACGGTGCAAAGCGAGCTGACGCCGGAGATCCGCACCAAGCTGCTGAAGGCCGGTGGCGACGACGCCGTGCTGACGAAGACGGTCACCGGCAAGCAGTGCCGCACCCTGCGCAACGCCTTCACCGACGCCTGGAGCCGGCCCGGCGCGCCGAAGACGCTGCCCGCGCCACTGCAGAACATGCTGTGGTGGGCGCACGGCCGCACGCGCGTCGAGCGTGCGCACGTCGCAAACGCCGAGGCCTTCCTCACCTACCCCGTCGGCCAGTTGGTAGGCGACATGAACGAAGAGTCCTCGGTCCGCCAGGTCGTGTTGGACATGCTGGTGGAACTGAGCGAGAGCAAGGAGCGCCTCGACCGCATGCTCGGCTGATGCCCACGCACACCGCCGGGTGCGGGCGGCGCGGCTCGCGCCGCCGCACCGAGCGATCACATCGACGAGCGCGGGCGCCCCGCGCCGGCCGCGACCTAGGGCGACCTAAGGCCCGCTCTCCCGCGGCGGCCACAGGAACTCCCCCGGCCGCGTGCGCAACCGCCTGCGCACCGCCGCATTGATGCGCGCCCGCTCGGGCAGGCGCACGCCGCGCGAGCGCAGCGCCACGCGGAAGGCGAGCCAGAAGCTGACACCGACATTGAGCAGTCCGATGACGACGATGCCGGCCACGCACCACCACAGCAGCGGCATCGCTAGGACTCCCGGGCCGAGCGTGGCCGCCGCGGCGGCGACCTGCCCGGACGCCAGCGTCACGTGCCGCACGTCCAGCGGCAGGCCGACGAAGCCCAGCAGCGCCGGCACCAGCCCGAGCATCATGCCGAGCGAGATGCTGGCCGCTACGCCCGAGACATTGCGGCGCCACCAGTCGCCCCAGCGCCGCGCGCGGGCAGCGCCGAGCAGCGCTACCGAGCGCGGGTTCAAGGCCAGCGCGCTGTCCAGCCGGTGCAGCACGAACCAGTTCTCGACCCAGCCGGCGATGAGGCTGCTCGCGAACAGGATGACGCCAGTGAACGCCGCGAACAGCGCCGTCGGTCCGAGCAGGCTGATGCCCTGCATCACCGCCGCCGCCTTGGCCGGCCCCAGTGACTGCAGGCCAAGCACCGACTGCGCGAACCACTGCAGCGCGAGCACGAGCGCCAGCACCACGGGCACACAGGTGCCGACGTTGCCGATGATGCCCGCCGCCTGCGAGCGGATGATCTGCGCCACACGGTCGACGAAGGCCTCGACCTCGGCCTCGCTCGCCGCGCCGCTGCCTCGCGGCAGCGAGGCCGCCAGCGCCGGCGCGGTCATGGCCGGCTGCTTGGTGGCCACCGTCCAGTGCAGCAACATCACGAGCAGGAAGCTGAGCGAGTAGTTCACGCCCGACCACACGCCGGTCCAGAAGGCGTCGAGCCCGATGGCGGCGATGGCGAACTTGAGCAGTGTCGCGCCGGCGATGACCACGCCGCCGCCGGCGGCGCGCCGCAGCATCGTGCGGTACTCGGCGCCGTCCCGCGTGATGTAGTGTTCGCCGGTCTCGGCATGGCGGTCGGTCACCTGGCGCGCCAGCAGGGCATAGTGCTGCGTCAGCAGCGGGCGGATGCCGCGCCGCTCCTGCAGCGTTTCGAGCAGTGCCACGATGAGGCGGCGCCACTCCTGCGCACGCGCGCTGCCGAGCAGCACGTCGAGCAGCAGTTCGATGCGCTCGCAGCGCCGGCGCACGAGCTCCTGCGCATGCACGATGGCCACCGACACGCCGTGCGTCTCGAGGTGCGCGGTGACGCTGTCGGCCGCCTCGCGGCAGGCCTGCAGGCGGGCCCGCAGGCGGTTGGCCGCCTGCAAGGCAACACTCGAGCGGTTGGCCGCCTGCAAGGCAACGTTCAGGCGGTTGGCCGCCGGCAAGGCAGCGCCGGCTACGGGCAACGGCCCATCCTCCAAAGCCTCGCGCAGATCGTCGATCTCGCGCGGCAGGGCACGGAACGGGTTGTCACGCTGCACGGCCGGGTCCATGCGCCGGCGCAGGCCGGCGCCGTGGCCCATGGAGTGCAGATGGCTGCCGAGCGTCGTGACGGCATCGAGCAGCGCCTCGTGCACGTCCACCACCGGCAGCAGCGCGGCCAGCCGCTGCAGCGTCTCGTCGTCCAAGGCCCGCAGCCAGCTCGCGTCTTCCGGCCGCAGCCACAGCGCGAATAGCGCCGCGCCATCGGTGGTGTCGGGCGTGGCCGGCAGCCAGCGCGCCTGCAGCCGCGCAAGCACTTCACCGCCCAGCGTCGGGCGGTCGGCGAAGCCGAAGTCGGCGAACAGCGCGGCGAGGTCGGTGCGGCGCAACGATGCCGCTACCAGCCCCTGGATGCGCTCGCGCATCTCCGGGTGCTGCGTCATCTGGTTGACAAGATGGCGCAGCCGGCGCACCGGCCACGGCGTGCCGGCCTCGCTGCCGGCAACGCCCTGAGCCTCCGGCAGGTCGCTCGCCGCACGCCCTGCGGCGCGCCGGCTCGGCGCGTGGCGCAGCCACTCGAGCAGGCGCGCCAGCCACAGGTGCTGCTCCGGCGCGCCGGCGCGCGCATCGGCGGCATTGGCCAGCGCGGTGAGATCCCAGGTCGACGAGGCCGGCATCGGTGGAGTATCGCCAAGGCCCGCGCCGGCCTTGTGACGGCAGGCATCCTTCGATCTCGCCCCTGGCGCTGCGCCAGCCGGCCCGCCATTGACCCGGCTCAATCGGCGCGCGGGGCGGCGGCCAATGATGTGCCGGTGTCCCCTTGAGCCGGCCGAGCCGGTTGCCACCGTGTCCACACCACCCCGCGCCCTCGTTGTCTTCCACTCGCGCAGCGGCCGCACGCGGCGCATCGGCCGCATGCTGGCGGCGCGCCTGCAGGCCGATGTCGAGGAGATCCAGTTCGCGGGCTCCATCGATCGCACGCCCGGCTACGCACGCTGTGCGCTGCAGGCGGCCGGCGGCCACGCAGCGCGCGTGCAGGCGGCGCGCCACGACCCGGCGTTGTACGACCTCGTGCTCGTCGGCAGCCCCGTCTGGTGTTGGAGCCTGCCAGCGCCCGTGCGCGGCTGGCTGAAGATGCATCCACTCGGCGCGGCGCAGGTCGCGTTCTTCTGCACCCTGGGCGGCTCGGGGGCCGAGCGCGTGTTCGCGCAGATGCAGCAGGCCTGCGGCAAGAGGGCCCGCGCCACGCTGGCGCTCACCGAAGCGCAGGTGGAAGCCGGCCCGCGCGCGGCCGTCGACACCTTCGTCGCGCGCCTCGTGGGCCCGCATGCTCATGAGCGTGCGCGGGCCGGCGCCGCGGCCGCGGTCCCGCTGCCGCATGCGCAAGGACCGGCACACTCCCGGGATGCCCACAGCACCGGTTGAGTCCGCGCCACGGCAGCCCGGCGCTGCCCTGGCACCGGGCCGCGAAGTCACCGCTGCCGAGCAGGCCCGGCTCGTCGCGGCGCTGGCCGTCGTGCTCGCCGGCGCCGACGGCGTGCCACCGCGGCATGTCGAGACGCACATCTCGCACGTGCTGCTGCACGACGGCCACGCCTACAAGATCAAGAAGGCCATCGCGACCTCGTTCCTTGACCAGAGCACGCTGGCGCGGCGGCGCCACGCCTGCGCCGAGGAACTGCGCCTGAACCGGCGCCTGGCGCCGGACCTGTATCTCGACGTGGTGGAGATCACCGGCACCCCCGAGGCGCCACGTCTCGGCGGCGAGGGCGACGTGCTCGACTTGGCCGTGCGCATGCGCGCGTTCGACGAGGCCGGCTTGTGGGATCGGCTCGCCGCGCGCGGCGCATTGGGCGCCGCCGACATCGACGACCTCGCGCTGCGGCTCGCCTCGTTCCATGCCGAGGCCTCGGCGGCACCGCCGAGCGGGCCGCTCGGTTCGCCGGCCCTCGCGCGCCAGGCGCTGCGCGAGAGCCTGGCCGACCTGCAGGCGCAGGCCGCGTCCGCCGGCTGG
>JALHOU010000340.1 GCA_022842825.1 Rubrivivax sp. | reverse complement strand
TCGATGAGGTCGCGCCAGGTGTTGGGCTTGGTGAGCTTCTGCCCGCCCTTCCACCAGCGCTTGCCGTACTCGCCGCCGCCGCGCACGTGCGCGGTGGCGAAGACGCCGCCGCGCTCCAGCAGCGCCAGCATGCGCGGAGTGAAGTAGGGGCCGCTGGTGATCTGGTAGGCGCCGTAGGCACTGACGAGTGCCGGGTTGCGGCCGTCACGCTTCAGGCCTTTCTTGGCCACGATGGACAGCGGCACCCTGGTGCCGTCGCGCGCGGTGGCAAAGGTGCGGATGGCCTCGTAGCCCGAGAGATCCAGGCTCGATGGCGGTGCGATGCCTGCGCGCTCGGTGCGCCCGCTCGTGGGGTCGTGGCGGAAGGTGGTGAAGGGCAGCAGCCACGCGGTGCCGTCGATGTAGCAGCCGTCGTCCTCCGTGCTGGCGAAGACGCCATCGATGGAGCCCTCGAACGGCAGCGGCACGTCGTTGAGCTTGCCCTCGCGCGTAAGCCGGCGCACGCTGTGATAGCCGCCATCCAGATTCAGCAGGTACAGGCCATCGCGGGCCAGCGCGATGCGCTCCACCACCAGCGGCCCTTCGGGCACCACGGTGGTGGCATCGGCATAGCGGCCCTCGGCCAGCGGCAGGCGCAGCACCTTGCCGTTCTCGGCGCCGCGGGTGCTGAGCATGTAGAGGTGGTGTGCGTCCAGCGCGAGGCCGGTGACTTCATCTTCGATCGTGCACAGCTGCCGCCATGTGGCGCGGCCCTCCACGACATCGGCCAGCCGCGCCACGAAGACGGGGTTCTCCCGCCGCACGCCGCCGTAGAGCACCAGCAACGCCCAGTCGCCATCGCGGCCGCAGCTGATGGAGGGGAACTCGAGGTCGGCCACCGGAAGGGCCGCATCGCGGCCATGCTGCACCAGCAGCAGGTCTTCCTTGGGGTCGGTGCCCAGCTTGTGCAGAAGCACCGGGGAGCGCTTGTAGTACTCGGCCGTGCCCTTCCGCTGGAGATCCGCGATGCGGCCATAGAAGAAGCCGCTGCCGTCGGGCAGCCAGGAAGGCCCGGCGTACTGCGTGCCCGGAACGCGCTCGGGCAGCACGCGCATCGTCTGCACCTCCATCACGTGCAGCACGGAATCTTCACTGCCCGCAGGCGAGAGGCCGTAGACCACATGCCGGCCGTCGGGCGAGGCCACCCACCAGTCGAGCGAGACATGCACGCCGCCTTCGCCCTTCATCGTGGTGGGGTCGATGAGGATGCGCTCGGCGCCGCCCGCCCCCTGGCGCACGGCGAGCTTGAAGTTGTCGGCGCCCGCCGGACGCACCTGGTAGAAGAGGCGCTCGCCCGCCTTCTGCACGCCGACGGCGACCGCGGTGCCCCCTGAGAGCTCGCCGATGCGCCGCTTGAGCACGTCTCGCCCCGGGATGCCGCCGAGCACGGCGCGCGCATGCGCATCCTGCCCGCGCATGAACGGCTCCCAGTCCTTGTCCTTGTCGTTCTCCATCCAGCGATAGGGGTCGACCACCGTCTCGCCAAAGAAGGTCTCGGAGACGGGCTCGATGCGCGCCACGGGTGGCCGCGGCGGCGCCTTCGGACCGGTCGCCGCGGCCGCAGCGGCCAGGGCCGAAAGCGGCCAGGTGGGGGCGGCGAGCGCCGTCAGCGCCCCGGCCCCTTGCAGCAGCCGGCGGCGCGAAGGCTGGCGTATCGACGGCGAGGCGGGCCTCTTCATGGCGGCGGTCTTCCGGTGCAAAGGACGCGATTGTGACGAGGAAGCGGCGGCGGAGTGATGAGCGTGCGACGGGCCGCTCACCTGCGAGTGTCGAGTGCCGTGCGCCCTCAGCGGGGGTGCCCTCAGCGCGTGTGCCGCCTTCTCGCCTTCACCGCCGCCGCCAGCTCGCGCAGCACCTCCACCGAGTCGTCCCAGCCGATGCAGGCATCGGTGATGCTCTTGCCGAACTCGAGCTTGGCCGGGTCGTCCTTGCCGGGGGTGAACTTCTGCGCACCGGCGTGCAGGTGGCTCTCGACCATGACGCCGAAGATGCAGCGCGTGCCGGCCGCGAGCTGCGCGCCGACGTCGCGCACGACGTCGATCTGGCGCTGGTGCTGCTTCTCGCTGTTGGCGTGGCTGGCGTCGATCATCAGGCGGCAGTCGAGCTGGGCCGCCTCGATCTCGGTGCAGGCCGCGGCGACGCTGGCCGCGTCGTAGTTGGGTGCCTTGTTGCCGCCGCGCAGGATGATGTGGCAGTCCTTGTTGCCCCTCGTCTCGACGATGGCCACCTGGCCGTTCTTGTGCACCGAGAGGAAGTGGTGCGGGCGCGCCGCGGCCTGGATGGCGTCGATGGCGATCTTGATGTTGCCGTCGGTGCCGTTCTTGAAGCCGATGGGGGCCGACAGGCCCGAGGCCAGCTCGCGGTGCACCTGGCTCTCGGTGGTGCGGGCGCCGATGGCGCCCCAGGCGATCATGTCGCCGATGTACTGCGGGCTGATCACGTCGAGGAATTCGCTGCCCGCCGGCACGCCCAGGCGGTTGATGTCCACCAGCAACTGGCGCGCGATGCGCAGCCCCTCGTGGATGCGGTAGCTCTCGTCGAGGTAGGGGTCGTTGATGAGACCCTTCCAGCCCACCGTGGTGCGCGGCTTCTCGAAGTACACGCGCATCACGATCTCCAGATCGGCGCCGTGCTTCTCGCGCTGCTCCCTCAGGCGCAACGCGTACTCCAGCGCCGCCGCGGGGTCGTGGATGGAGCAGGGGCCGATGACGACGAGCAGCCGGTCGTCCTCGCGACCCATGATGCGACGTACCTTGCCGCGCGTGGCGGCGATCTGCGCCTCCACCGGCGTGCCGGCGATGGGGAAGAAGCGGATCAGGTGTTCGGGTGGCGGCAGGGGCACGACATCCTCGATGCGTTGGTCGTCGGTCTGGCTGGTTCTCTCGCTTTGCGACAGAAGCTCGTCCGAATAACTCGTGTTCTTGGCGTTCATGGCGGCTGCTCGTGGATGGAGGGTGGTGTGTTCTGCGCGGGCAAGAAAAAACCGCCGGGGGTGCCGGCGGTTTGTCTGGGTGCGCTGCTTCGTTACTTGGACGATTGAGCCTCTCCAGCCGCCGTGCGGTGCGAGAACCAAAAGTACGCAAAGTAGAACGAAGCGGCGAAGCGCATGGGCGCGAATGTAGCACGGGCCCGCCGGCCCGCCGCGAGGGGCGCGGCGCCGGGCGTCAGCCTGTCGATGGCGGCAGGCGCGGCAGCGAGAGGATGAAGCGCACGCCGTCGTGCTCGTTGCGCGCGACGATCGTGCCGCCCATCTTGGCCATGTAGGTGCGGGCCACGAAGAGGCCTTGGCCACGCTGCGGGCCGGCGGCCTCGTCGGTGTGCACGGCCGCCGGCGGCGTGGCAGCCAGGCCAGCCGGGCCAGCTGGGGCGTCGGCAGCGCCCGACCCGCTCGACCCGCCCACGACACCCGACCCGCCCGACACACCGTACTCGAAGATGCTCTCGAGCATCGAGCGGTCGATGCCGGGGCCCTGGTTGTGCACGCTGAGCTGCCACTCACCCGCCGCGCCTGGGGCGGCCGCGCCGCCCACGGGCCCGGCCGGCCCCGGCGGGCTCGCGGGCACAAGCTCGAGCGCGATCGGCGTGCCCGGCACGCGGTGCCGGTCGGCGTTGCGCAGCACGTGCGTGAGCACGTCCTCGAGCGAGTGTTCGTCGGCCGCCACCCAGGCCGGTGCTCCCGGGCCCCCGTACACGACATCGGCAATGCCGATGTGGTGCGCGTTGCCGGCCACCATGGCGGCGAAGGCGTCGAGGTCGAGCGGCGCCAGCGTGAGCTGGGTCGACTCGAACGCCTCGCTCGGCGAAGCCTGGCCGTAGAGCACGCGCACGGCCTGCTGCATGCGGTGCAGGTAGCGCGCGGCCGGGTCGGCCGCGTCGCCGTGCAGGGCCATCAGGCTTTGCAGCGGCGAGACGATCTCGTGCCCGACGGCGTGCCACTGGTCGCGCTCCTGGCGCGTGCGGATGCGCTCGCGCTCGACGTCGGCGTTGACGCGCGAGAGCAGGTCGCGCAGGCCCTGCGCCAGCACGCCGAGCTCGTCGCGCCCGATGAGGTCGCCGACATCGAGCGTGAGGTCCAGGCGCTGCGGCCCGCCGCCGGCGGCGGCCGACATCGTGGCGGCGCGCATGCCGTCGGACACGGCGGCGGCGCGGCGGGTCAAGAGCGCGATGCGGCGGATCACCACCACCTCGAGCAGCAGCCACACCACCATCACCACGCCCAGCATGGCGCCGACATAGCCGCCCAGGCGCGTGGCCACGGCGGCGAGCTGGCGATTGACGCTGCGCAGGTCGCCCAGCAGCGTGAGCCGGTAATTGCCCAGGCGCGTGGCAATGGTGGCGCGCTGCTCGATCGGCGCGTCGTAGCCCGCCACCGGCAGCCAGCGGATGAGCGCGTCGATCCAGGGCAAGGGCAGTTCATCGGCGCCCTCGCCCTCGGGGTCTGCCCCGCGCGCCTCGAGGATGACGCCGTCGCTGCCCTCGCGCTGCACGCGCAGCGTCTCGCCGGGCAGCAGCAGGCGGCGGAACTCGGCCAGCGCGAAGGGCGCACTCGCCGCCGCGGTGCCGCTGCGCCCGGGGTTGTCGCTGTCGAAGAGCACGTTGCCTTCGCCGGGGCCGAGCAGTTGCAGCCGCACCTGCGTGCCCGCCAGCTGCACCGGCGGCCAGGCCGCGGCGCCCTGGGCGTCGAGCGCCTCGCGCCAGGGCAACACGGGCAGGCGCAGCGAGACGTAGGTGCGCCGCGGGCAGTCGGCGGCCGCGGCCGGGCTCGCGG
>JALHOU010000339.1 GCA_022842825.1 Rubrivivax sp. | reverse complement strand
GCACCGCCTTCGACGCCCGCTTCGCGCGCGGTGAGCCGCGCGCCGCCGCCGAGGACGCCATCCGGCGCCTGGACCGTGCGCGCTTCCAGGGCCGGCGCTGGTGCACGCGGGCGCGGCCCTGGGTCGACCGCCTCGCCTGCGCCTGGCTGATCCGCCGCTTCATCGACGAGAAGCCTCGCTTCCTCTGGCTGGCCGATCCGGCGTTGGCCCCCCGCGGCGCGCTGGGTTTCGACTACGACGGCGCCCGTTTCACGCACGTCGGCGCGAAGGTCTCGTTCGAGGTGCTGGCGCTCTCCTTCGGCCTCGAGCGCAACGCGGCGCTGATGCGCATCGCCGCCGTCGTGCACTTCCTCGACGCCGGCGGCATCCCGGTGCCCGAGGCACCGGGGCTCGAGGCCGTGCTGGCCGGGCTGCAGGCGCTGCATGCCGACGACGACGCGCTCGTCGCGGCCGCGAGCGCCGTCTTCGATGCGCTCTACGCCACCGCCGGCGCGGCACCGCGCAAGGCCGCCACGAAAGGTTCCGCATGAGCGAACACCCCTCGGCCGCCCCCGACGCTGCCGCGTCCGCCGCCCCGCCCCCTCCCGCGTTGCCCTCGGCGCGCCCAACGCACGTGAGCTTTGCGGAGGCCTTGCGCTTCTGGCTCAAGCTCGGCTTCATCAGCTTCGGCGGCCCGGCCGGGCAGATCGCCATCATGCACAGCGAACTCGTCGAGCGCCGGCGCTGGATCAGCGAGCGGCGCTTCCTGCATGCGCTCAACTACTGCATGCTGCTGCCCGGGCCCGAGGCGCAGCAGCTCGCCACCTACATCGGCTGGCTCTTGCACCGCACCTGGGGCGGCATCGTCGCCGGGGCGCTGTTCGTGCTGCCCTCGCTCTTCATCCTCATCGCCTTGTCGTGGATCTACCTGCGCTTTGGCGACGTGCCGGTGGTGGCCGGCCTCTTCTACGGCATCAAGCCGGCCGTCACGGCGCTCGTGCTGCACGCGGCGCACCGCATCGGCACGCGGGCGCTGAAGAACGGCTGGATGTGGGGCATCGCAGCGCTGTCGTTCATCGCCATCTTCGCCTTCGACACGCCCTTCCCCGCCATCGTGCTCGGCGCCGGGCTGATCGGGTGGTTCGGCTCGCGTCGCTGGCCGAGCGTGTTCTCGCTCGCCGGCGGCGGCCACGGCGAGGCCAAGGCGGGCTACGGCCCGGCCTTGCTCGACGACGACACGCCCACGCCGGCGCATGCGCGCTTCACCAAGGCGCGCCTGGCGCGCGTGCTGATTGTCGGCCTCGGCCTGTGGGCGCTGGTGTTCGGCGCGCTCGTGGCCACGCAGGGCTGGTCAGGCACGCTCACCCAGATGGCGCGCTTCTTCACGCAGGCCGCGCTCGTCACCTTCGGCGGCGCCTATGCCGTGCTGCCCTATGTCTACCAGGGCGCGGTGGAGACGCACCAGTGGCTGAGCGGCCCGCAGATGATCGACGGCCTGGCGCTCGGCGAGACGACGCCCGGCCCGCTCATCATGGTGGTGGCCTTCGTCGGCTTCGTCGGCGGCTGGAGCAAGGCCGTGCTCGGGCCCGACGCGCTCTTCCTCGGCGGCGCCCTGGCAGCCGCCGTCGTCACCTTCTTCACCTTCCTGCCGTCGTTCGTGTTCATCCTCGCCGGCGGGCCGGCCGTGGAGGCCACGCACGGGCGGCTCGGCTTCACCGCGCCGCTCTCCGCCATCACCGCTGCGGTGGTCGGCGTCATCGTCAACCTGGCGCTCTTCTTCGCGTACCACGTGCTGTGGCCGCAAGGCTTTCAAGGGCGATTCGACGGGCCTTCGGCCCTGATCGCCATGGCCGCCGCGGTGGCACTGTTCAGGTTCAAGCTTGGCGTGCTGCCGCTCCTGGGCGCCAGTGCGCTGGCCGGGCTCGTCATCACCCTCATGTCGCGCGGCTGACGCTGCGCTCTGGAGACGCGCCATGCAAGCCCTGCCTCGAGCCCTGCCCTACCCCAGCGACAGCCTGTCCGGTCTTTCGGCACGCCTCATCGAAAGCCACCACCGGAACAACTACGGCGGTGCCGTGAAGCGCCTCAACGCCATCCGCGCATCGCTCGCCGCGACACCCGGCGACTCGCGGCCCGGCTTCGAGCTCAACGGCCTCAAGCGCGAGGAGCTCATCGCCACCAACTCGATGCTGCTGCACGAGCTTTACTTCGCCAGCCTCGGCGGCAACGGCACGACCATGGCCCTGGCGTGGCAGATGGCACTGGAAGCCAGCTTCGGCAGCGTTGCGGCGTGGCGCGACGAGTTCGTGGCCCTGGGCCGCGCGCTCGGTGGCGGCTCGGGTTGGGTGCTGCTCAGCTTCCAGCCGCGCGAGGGAACGTTGGTGAACCAGTGGTCGGCCGACCACACGCATGCACTGGCCGGCGCCGTGCCGCTGCTGGCGCTGGACATGTACGAGCACGCCTACCACCTCGACCACGGCGCCGCGGCGGCGGCCTATGTCGACGCCTTCATGGCCAACATCGACTGGGCGGGTGTCTACGCGCGCTACCAGGCCGCGGTGCACGCCGCGAGCGAACCCTTCGGTGCCACGCACGACGACGTGGCCGCAGCCCGGCAGATCGTCGACCTGCGCCGCGCCGGCGTGTTCGACGATGCGCAGACGATGCTGCCCGGCGCGCGCTGGGCCGACCCGGCGCAACTGCAGCGTGGCGCGGCGTCCGCCGTGCCGGCCGCGCCCGGCGAGCCCGTCATCGCCTACTGCGTCCACGGCCACGAGGTGAGCCGCGCCGCCGCCTTGCAGCTGCGTGCAGCCGGCCTCGATGCGCGCTTCCTCGTCGGCGGCCTCGATGGCTGGGCCCGCGCGGGCCGGCCACTCGTCGGCAAAGGCGACAGCGGCCGTGGCGGTGGCAGCGGGGGTGGCGAGCCATGAACCCGGATCGCGCCATCGCAGACGCCGAGCCCCCCGTTCGCCTCGCACTGCTCTACCCCGGCGACCGCGCGGAGCGTGACCGGTCGGACCCGACCGAAAGCCGCTTCGCGGCCCTCT
Source organism: Rubrivivax sp. (assembly GCA_022842825.1). Lineage (GTDB taxonomy): Bacteria > Pseudomonadota > Gammaproteobacteria > Burkholderiales > Burkholderiaceae_C > Rubrivivax. The sequence goes on along the minus strand of JALHOU010000339.1, from coordinate 1,797 downwards.
TCGCTGCGCTGGCCGCTGCTGGCGTGCACGCCGAGCCCGCGGTCTACCACGACGACTTCGCCGACGAGGTGGCCGCCCAGTTGCGGCAGGTGCAGGGCGTGCTCGTCTGGTGCAACCCCATCGAAGGCGGGCGCCGCCGCGACCGGCTCGACGCCCTGCTGCGCGAGCTCGCGGCGGCCGGCGTCTTCGTCAGCACGCACCCCGACTCCATCGTCAAGCTCGGCACCAAGGACGTGCTGGTCGACACGCGCGACCTGCCCTTCGGCAGCGACGTGCACCGCGTCGACAGCGTCGAGCAGCTCGCCGCCGAACTGCCCGCGCGCCTGCGGCGTGGCGCCCGCGTGCTCAAGCAGCACCGCGGCCACAGCGGCATCGGCGTGTGGCGCGTGCAGTGGGCCGACGACGCGCGGCCCGGACACGACCTGATGCTGCGCCACGCGCAACGCGGCAGCGAGGAAGAGCGCGTCGACCTGCCCACGCTGCTGCAGCGCCTGACCGGCTACTTCGAGCCCGAACAAGGCGGCCACATGATCGACCAGGCCTGGCAGCTGCGGCTGGCCGAGGGCATGGTGCGCGCCTATCTCGTGCAGGACCGCGTCACCGGCTTCGGGCACCAGGCGGTGAATGCGCTCTACCCCAGGCGCGCCGGCGAAGCGGCGCCGCAGCCCGGGCCGCGGCTGTACCACGACCCCGAAGAGCCGCGCTTCCAGGACCTGCGCCAACGCCTCGAGTCGGGCTGGATCGACCTGCTGCGCCGAAGCGTCGGTCTCGAACGCGAGGAACTGCCGATGCTGTGGGACTGCGACTTCATGCTCGGCGAACGCAAAGCCGGCGACTCCGAGCGCTACGTGCTGTGCGAGGTGAACGTGAGCAGCGTGTCGCCGTTCCCGCCTTCGGCGGTCGGGCCGCTGGTGATGGCGGTGCAGGCGCGGCTGGCGCGGCGCTGAAGGAGCAATGTCACCGTGCCCCCCGGGGGGAGGGAGGCCGTCCGATGACCTCACGGGGCCTGGCCTCAATAGCCGAGTGGCGCCGCAGGTGGTAGGGTGCTTTCATCTTCTGCACATGAAGGAGCGCCTCGTGTCCGAACTCACCCTCGCCCAGAAGGACAAGCTGATGGCCGACCTGCGCGTGGTCGTCGCCGATGCCGAGGAACTGCTGAGACTGACCGCCGGAGAGATGAGCGAAAGTGCGGCCGGCCTGCGCGAGCGGCTGCAGCAGCGCCTGACAGATGCCAAGCACAGTCTCCTCACGCTGCAAGCCACGGCCACCGAAAAGGCCAAGGCCGCCGGCCACGCCGCCGACGACTACGTGCACGACCACCCCTGGCAGTCGGTGGCCATTGGCGCTGCCGTCGGCATCGTCGTGGGCATGCTGATCAGCCGGCGTTGAGGACCCGGCCGGACGCCTCCCGGCCATGACTACCCCGGCCACCCCCGCAGGCCTGTTCGCCTCGCTGCGCCGCCTGGCCGGCACGGCGCTGGAGATCGCGCGCGTGCGGCTGGAACTCTTTGCCAGCGAGCTCGAGCAGGAGAAGCTGCGCCTGTACGACGCACTCGTGATCGGCGCCATCGGCCTGGTCATGGTGGGCCTGGCACTCGTGCTGGCGGTGGGCTTCGTCGTGCTGCTGTTCCAGGAGGGCTACCGGCTGCCGGCAGTGGGCGTGTTGGCGCTGGCCTTCGGCGTCGGCGGCGGCTGGCTGCTGCGGCACGCGCGCGAGGCATTGCGCGCCGGCGACGGGGGGCCCTTCGCGCTGACCCTGGGCGAACTGCGTCGCGACGAAGCCGGGCCTGGCGCTGC
>JALHOU010000338.1 GCA_022842825.1 Rubrivivax sp. | reverse complement strand
CGCCAGGTGGCCGAGGAGACCGAGCGCTTCTTCCGCGCCGCCGTGTACGAACACCACCAGGAAGAGGAGCGCGAGCTGTTCCCGGCCGTGCTTGCCAGCGCCACGCGCGGCGCCGAACACGACCAGGTGCAGGCCATCATCAGCCAGCTGACGCAGGAGCACCGCGAAGTGGAGGCCGCGTTCGAGGCGCTCGAGCCCTCGCTCAAGCGCTTGGCCAAGGGCCACGAGGCGGCGCTGAGCGGCGCCGAGCTGGCCGCACAGGTGCGCGCCCTCGTCACGCGCTACGAGGAACACGCGCGGTACGAGGAGAACGAATTCCTGCCGCTGTCCGAGCGCATCCTTGGCCGCAACAGCAATCACATGGCGGCCCTCGGCCTGTCGCTGCACCTGAGACACGCGCTGCCCGAGGTGCTGGCGCGCTACGGGTCCCGGATCTGAGGCCACGCTTCGCCGGGGCCATGCCGCCCGCTCGGTCGGGTGAACGCCCCCGGCGTCGCAGGCCGCACCGCCGCCAGCCGCCGCGAGTACGACAACGGGGCCCCGCAGGCCCCCGTTTCCCGCAAGCGAGGCGACGCCCGGCCAACGCGCGCGCCCGCAGCCTCAGCCCTTGTGCTTGGCGATCAGCGCCCGCGCCGTCGACAACAGTTGCGCGCCCTTGAAGCCGCGCTTGTCCATGTCGGCCACCCATTCGTCGTCGATCTGGCTGGAGAGCTTGATGAACTCCTCGCGCTGCGCCGCCGTGAACTGGTAGATCGTGTTGCCGCGGTCCACCGCCGCCTTGCGGCCATTGGGGTCGTTGCTCTGCTGCGTCTTGCCCAGCCACGCCGAAGCCGCCAAGCCCGAGTTGGCATCGATCACCTTCTTCAGGTCGGGCTGCAGGCCGTCGTACTTGGCCTTGTTCATGGCCATCACGAAGGTGGTCGTGTAGAGCGCGCCGCCGGTGTTGTCGAACTCGCTGTGGAACTTGGTGAGCTCGTGCACCTTCACCGAAGGCACCACCTCCCAGGGGATGACGCAGGCCTCGATCGTGCCCTTGCTGAGCGCGTCCGGGATCTGCGGCAGCGGCATGCCCACCGGCGTGGCGCCCACCGAACCGAGCATCTTGGTGATCTGCCGCGTGGGGCCGCGCACCTTCATGCCCTTCAGGTCGGCCACGCTCCTGATCTGCTTGTTGGCCGAGTGGAACATGCCAGGCCCGTGCACGTGCAAGGCGATGACCTGGGTTTCCTTGAACTCGTCGGGGCACTGCGTCTGGAAGTACTCCCAGTAGGCCTTGGACGTGGCCTCGGCGTTGTTCATCATGAACGGCAGCTCAAAGACCTCGATGCGCGGGAAGCGCCCGGCGGTGTTGGCCGGCAGCGTCCAGACGATGTCGACGACACCGTCGCGCGCCTGGTCGTACAGCTGCACCGGCGTGCCGCCGAGCTGCATGGCCGGGTAGGCCTCGAACTTGATGCGGCCGCCCGAGTCCTTTTCCACCTTCTCCATCCACGGCTTGTGCATCGTCAGCCAGACGTTGCTCATCGGCGCCATGAAGGTGTGGAACTTGAGCGTCACGGTCTGCTGCGCCAAGGCGGCCAGCGGCGTGCCCAGCGTGGCCGCCGCGGCGGCGGTGCCCTGGACGAAGCTACGTCTTTTCATCGGTCGATCTCCGGGTAAACGAGTACGGACAAGACCATAACGTTCCGGCCAAGGGCTCGCCGTCGCGGTTTTCCCGGAGACCGCCGCATCGGCGGCCTGCGGGGGCCGACGACCTGCGCTACCCCACGTACTTCACCAGCCACAGCGAGATGGCCGGGAAGAACAGCAGCAGCAGCGTGCGCAGCGTGTCGCTCAGGAGGAAGGGCATCACGCCGCGGTAGCTCTCGGCGATCGGCACGTCGCGCGCCATGCCGTTGACGATGTAGACGTTCAGCCCCACCGGCGGCGCCAGCAGGCCGAAACCGACCGTCATCAGCACCATGATGCCGAACCAGAGGGCCACGCTCTCCTTGGGCATGCCGAAGTCCAGGCCGATCACCATCGGAAAGAAGATCGGGATGGTGAGCAGGATCATGCTGAGCTCGTCCATCACGGCACCGAGCACCACATAGAACAGCAGGATGACGCCCACCACGGCCAGCGGCGGCAGGCCCCAGCCCTGCACCACGCTCGCCAGCTGCCCGGGCACCTGCGTCAGCGCCAGCGCCGAGTTCATGAGGTCGGCGCCGAGGAAGATCATGAAGATCATCGCCGAGGACTCGGCCGTGGCGTAGAAGCACTGCTTGAACTTGGGCCAGTCGATCTCGCGCTTGAGCAGCGCGGCCACGAAGGTGGCCGCGGCTCCCACCGCGGCGCCCTCCGTGGGCGTGAACTTGCCGCCGTAGATGCCGCCGAAGACGATGATGAAGATGATGGCGATGGGCGCGATGCCGCCCAGCGACGCGAGCGTCAGCCTGGGCGCCTCGTCGTGCTCGGGCGCGTGACCCGGGACGAGGCGCACGTAGACGGCGATGGCCACCATGTAGCCGAGCATGGCGATGACGCCCGGCAGCATGGCCGCGGCAAAGAGCTTGGCGATGTTCTGCTCGGTGAGGATGGCGTAGATGACCAGCGGCACCGAGGGCGGGATGAGGATGCCCAGCGTGCCGCCGGCGGCCAGCGTGCCGGTGGCCAGACGCCCGGAGTAGCCGTGCTTCTTCATCTCCGGCAGCGCCACCCGCGTGATGGTGGCGGCGGTCGCGACGCTCGAGCCGCAGATGGCGCCGAAAGCAGCGCAAGCGCCAACCGCCGCCATCGCCAAGCCGCCCTTGAAGCGCGCCATCACCGCCGCCGCGAACTCGAAGAGCGCGCGGCTGATGCCGCCCTGCGTGGCGAAGTTGCCCATCAGGATGAACAGCGGGATCACGCTCAGGTCGTAGCTTGCGAAGCGCGCGAAGGCCTGCGTGTTGAGGAAACTGGCGAGCGGCATCCAGCCGGCCTGGAGCACGTAGCCGATGCAGCCGGCGGCGAACATGCAGATGGCGATGGGCACGCGCACCGCCATCAGCCCCAGCATGAGGGCGAAGATGAGGATCGTGAGCGCGATGGGGCTCATGCCGAAGCCCCCGCGTCTTCGTCACCGAAGCCGCGCACGGCCTGCACCAGCGCGATGAGTGCCGTCAGCGCGAGCGGCGGCACCATGAAGCCATAGACCACCCACTCCGGAAAGCCGAGCATCATCGAGCCGGCCTGGGACTTCCAGGCATTGAGACCGCCGATCGTCGTGCGCCAGGTGAGCAGGACCATTGCCGCCGCGAGCACCAGCGCGCCGATGCGGTCGAGCCGCGCCTGCGTCGCCGCGCTCGCCCTGGTGGTGAAGAAGTCGACGATGATGTTGCCGCGGCGCCATTGGCACCAGGGCAGGAAGAGCGCGATCGCCGCGCCCGCGGCCGAGCCCGAGAGCTCGAAGTCGCCGACGATCGTCCAGCCCGTCGTGTTGCGGCCGATGACGCTGACGCAGGTCATCAGCGTGATCACGGTCAGCAACACGCCGGCCAGGACCGCGCAGGCCTTGGCCCCCATCTCCAGCAGGCGCATGGCCTCTCCCCCTCTAGCGGATACCCTCGTCTTCCCTGCTCAGTATTGTGTGGCCGGCAGTCGCAGTGTCAGCCCGTGCAACTCCGGGGTGACGACAAGCTGGCAGCTCAGGCGGCTGCCGGGCTCGCGCGGGGCCGCGGTCATGTCGAGCATCGCGAGCTCGTCGCTGCCCGGCGGCGGCAGGCGCGCGGCCCATTCGGCCGGCACGATGACGTGGCAGGTGGCGCAGGTGAGCGTGCCGCCGCAGTCGGCGACGACACCCTCGACGCCGTTGTCCACGGCCGCCCACATGACGCTCTTGCCCTCGGTGGCGTCGATGGAACGATGCTGGCCATCGTCGGCGATGAACTCGATGCGGATCGGCATGACAGGATTGTCGCCGCTGGGCGGCGCTGCGGAGGGAGCTCAGTACCTGCCGAAGTACTCGCGCCGCAACCACGCCTCGCGGTCCTCGGCGGCGGCATGGCGCGCGAGTTCCTGCCGCTTCACGGTCTCGATGACACGCGCCAGCGGGGCGCCGAGTCCCTGCTGCATCACTTCGTCGGCGGCGAGCGCGTCGAGCGCCTCGGCGAGCGACGTGGGCAGCATCACCGGCGCCTCGGCATAGGGCGTCTCGGTGGCTGGTGGCGGCACGAGCCGGCGCGCCAGGCCGTCGAGCCCGGCGAAGATCTGCGCCGCCATGTAGAGGTAGGGGTTGGCCATCGGCTCGCCGAGACGGTTTTCGATGCGCGAGGCGGGGTCCCCCGCCTCGCCCAGCACGCGCAGCATCGCGCCGCGGTTGTCGCGCCCCCACAGCGCCGACTGCGGCGCCATCACGCTGCCCTTGTAGCGGCTGTAGGCCGGCAGCGTGGGCGCGCACAGTGCCGCCATGCCCCTCGCGTGCTCGAGCAGGCCCGCCAGCCACATCGCGCCGGTTTCGGAGAGCACGGCCTGCGCCTCGCCCTGCCCTGCCCCCGGCAGCGCGCTTTCGCGCTGGAAGGCGTTGCGGCCCGCCTCGCTTCCCCCGAGGTGCAAGAGCGACTGGTGCAGATGCCAGCCGCTGGCGATCGCGTTGGGCAGCGGCGGGCGGCAGACGAAGCTGGCGTGGTAGCCCGCGCGGCGCAGCGCCTGGCGCATGCCGTTGCGGAAGAGCAGCATCTGGTCGGCCGCCGTGAGGGCGTCGACGGCGCCGAACACGGCCTCGAACTGGCTGGGGCCCAACTCGATCTCGAGCGAGCGCAGCGGCAGCCCGAGCCCGAGCGCGTTCTCGCGCACGATGGCCAGCGCCTCGTG
>JALHOU010000337.1 GCA_022842825.1 Rubrivivax sp. | reverse complement strand
GTCGAGGCCTTCGGCGGCGGCGCGCTGCACCACCGCGTGGCCGAGGACGGGCGCGATGAGGTGGCCGCCGTCGCTGCCAGCTTCAACCGCGCCGCCGCGCGCGTCGAGGCGCTGCTGACCTCGCACAAGAGCCTGCTTGCCAACGCCAGCCACGAGCTGCGTTCGCCGCTGGCGCGCTTGAAGATGGCGCTGGCCATGGTCGACGAGGCCCCACCGGCGCAACGCGTGGCTCTCAAGCGCGAGATCGACGCCAACATCGCCGAGCTCGATGCGCTCGTCGAGGAAGTGCTGATGTCCAGCCGCCTCGACGCCAAGGGCGCGCTGGACAACGAAGAACCGGTGGCGCTGCTGCCGCTGGCCGCCGAGGAGGCGGCGCGCGTCGGCGCCGAGGCGGGCGGCGAGGCGCTGCAGGCGTGCGGCGACGAACGCCTGCTGCGGCGCGCCCTGCGCAATCTGCTCGAGAACGGACGCCGCTACGGCGGCAGCGAGGTCGAGGTGGTGCTCGCCCGCCGCGGCGCGCAGGCCGAAGTGCGCGTGTGCGACCGCGGCCCCGGCGTGCCCGAGGCCTACCGCGAGCGCATCTTCGAGGCCTTCTTCCGCCTGCCCGGCCACGCCGAGCGCGCCGGCGGCGTCGGCCTCGGTCTCGCCCTGGTTCGCCAGATCGCCGAGCGGCACGGCGGCCATGTGACTTGTGAGCCGCGTGAAGGTGGCGGCAGCTGCTTCCTGCTCGTGTTGCCGCTGGCGTAGAGACGGCTTGCCCGCATGCGAGGCAAGCCGATGGCGCCGGCGGCCCGCGGCGGCCAGAGCCCGCGGCGCGACGAGGGCGATCGGAGTCCGATCAGAGGCCGATCAGAGGCCGATCATCCCTCCCGCGGCCGCCGCGAGGTCACCCAGGCGAGCAGCGCCGTCAGCGCCAGTGCAGCCGCCACCAGCGACACGGTGGCGGCGATCCAGAACCCCGGCGCGCCGCGCCACGCCGGCGGCGTGACGCCGAGCATGTCGAAGCCGAGCATGTAGCCGCCACCCAGACCCAGGCCCCAGATCGACAGCGCGTAGATGACCATCGGCGTCGTGGCGATGTGCCAGGCGCGCAGCACGAAGGCAACGATGGCCTGCACCGCGTCGGCGAAGTGGAAGACGGCCACCCAGGCCAGCAGCGGCATGGCCGCCGCGACGACGGCGGCATCGGGGCTGTACAGGCGCGCCACCTGCTCGCGCAGCACGAACACGGCGCCGCCGAGCAGCGCCGAGAGCGCGCTGGCCAGCCACAGGCCGTGCCAGCCCAGGCGCACCGCCTCGACATGCCGCCGCGCGCCGATGTTCTGCGCCACCAGCGTGCCGGTGGCGTTGGCCAGCGCCATCGGCATCATGAACATCAGCGAGACGAGGTTGGCGGCGATCTGGTGCCCGGCCACCGCCGTCGTGCCGACGCGGGCGATGAACAGGGCCATGAAGCTGAAGCCGGTGACCTCGATGAGGATGGTCGCGCCCATCGGCAGCCCGAGCTTGAGCAGGCCGCGGATGGCGGCCCGGTCGGGCCGGTCCAGGCCGCGCCCGAAGAGCCGGAAGGGCGCGTAGAACGTGTCGCGCCGGAGCACGGCGAGCGCGATGAAGACCTGCGACCACATGACGATGGCGGTAGCGATCGCGCAGCCCACCGCGCCGAGCGAGGGCACGCCGAGCGCCGGCCAGCCGAACACCAGCATCGTCGACAGCGGCACCTTCAGCGCCAGGCCGCCGATCTGCAGCGCCATCACCGCCTTCGGGCGCGAGACGGCGGTGTTGAAGCCGCGGTACACGGTGAACATCAACGAGGCCGGCAGCGAGAAGGCGAGCGCCAGCAGGTAGCCGCGCACCTTGCCCGCCACCTCGGGCCCGGCCTGCGCCAGCCACAGGAAGGGGTGCGGAAACGCCAGCAGCGTGCTGCCCAGCGCCGCCAGCACGAACACGATCCACAGCGACTGGTGCACCTGCCGACCGGCCCCTTCGAGGTCACGCGCGCCATGGAGTCGCCCGACGATCGGCGACAGCGCCAGCACCACGCCCATGAGGCCGATGAAGACCGTGATGTAGGCCGCCGCGCCCACCGAAAGCGCGGCCAGGTCGGTCGCGCCGTGGCGGGCCACGAGCACCGTGTCGACGGTGCTGAAGGCCAGCACCGAGACCTGGCCGATGAACACCGGCCAGGCCAGCGGCGCGATGCGGCGCGTGCTCTCGCCGAAGGTGGGTGGCCTGTCGGGTGCGGGCTCCGGGTGCGACTCGCCGCGGGCGGCGGGCGGTGGGCGCACCGGTGCGCTCAAGCCGCCTTCCCGCCGGCGGGCACGAAGAGGCGAGGGTCCGGATGGTCTTCGCCGGTGGCCAGGCGCGTGCGCTCGGCATAGCGATTGAAGCGCCAGGCCGTGCCTTCCTGCGTGATGCGTCGCCACACGGCCCGCTTCTCGGCGGGGCTGAACTCCGGCCAGCGCTGCACCTCCTCGAAGCTGCGGCCGCAGCCCTTGCACAGCGCGTCGCCCTGGCTGGTAGAGCAGATGGCGATGCACGGCGCATCCGGCGTGCTCGCGTACCAGGCGAGCCAGGCCGCGCGCGCACGGGCCGGCATGCTCGCCTCGTCGGCCATCGGCTCGCGGTAGTACACCATCAGCGCGTACACCTCGGCCAGCGCGCGCACCTCGGGGCAGGCGCTGATGCCGTCGGGCGAGGGCGAACGCTCGCGCCACCAGTTGATGGCCGATTCGATGTCGGTGATGTGGATGCCGGCCATGGGCAGCGAAGGCGGGCCGCGCAGCGATGCGGCACGCCCGCGGGAGGAGGTTGAGGTGGAGTCCGGCTCAGGCCGCGGGGGCGTAGCCGGCCTCGGCCAGCTTGGACAGCACCGCCTCGCGCGGCGCGCGCGTCTCGATCTGCACCTTGTGCGTGGGCAGGTCGATCACCACCTTGGCTTCGGGGTCGGCCGACTTCACGGCCTCGGTGACGGCGCGGACGCAGTGGCCGCAGGTCATGTTGGGAATCTGCAGGTCGAGCATGGCGGGGTCCACGAAAGGGAAAAGGGGCGCAATGATGAGCCAATCCGGCAAGTCGATCGGGCGAGTCGATCGGGGAGTGTCGCCCAAATGAGCCTTGACGTATGTCGGCTGGTCTACCTCCGCGGCAGCGTACCCTCGCGCCCATGACCGCTCCGTCGCTCGCGCTGGCTTCCGCTTCCGACCTGTCGCTGCCGATCGATGGCATGACCTGCGCCTCGTGCGTGATGCGCGTCGAGAAGGCGCTGGGCGCGGTGCCCGGCGTCGGCGAGGCCAGCGTCAACCTGGCCACGGAGACCGCCCGGTTGATGTCCGCCGGCTCGGGGACGGGCGCGCCCGACCTGCGGGCGGCCGTGGGCGCGGTGGAGAAGGCCGGCTACGAGGTGCCGCGCCAGGCTGCGCGCCTGCGCATCGTCGGCATGACCTGCGCTTCCTGCGTCGGCCGCGTCGAGCGCGCGCTGGCGCGCGTGCCGGGGGTGCTGACGGCGAGTGTCAACCTCGCCACCGAGACGGCCGAGGTCACCTGGGCCGGGCGGGGTGCCGGCCGCGCGGCGGTGTTGGCCGCGCTGCTCGCCGCGGTGGCCAAGGCCGGTTACGAGGCCACCGGCCTGGACGAAGGCGCCGGCGCCGCGCCGGCCGGGGAGCAAGCGCCCTGGTGGCGCCTGGGCGAGGGCGCGCGCGTCGTGCTCGCGGCGCTGCTGTCGGCGCCGCTGCTGCTGCCCATGCTGCTGATGCCGCTGGGCGTGCACTGGATGCCCGGCCCGTGGTGGCAGTGGGCGCTCGCCACGCCGGTGCAGTTCTGGCTCGGTGCGCGCTTCTACCGCGCGGGCTGGAAGGCGGTGCGCGCCGGCGCCGGCAACATGGACCTGCTGGTGGCGCTGGGCACGAGCGCCGCCTACGGCCTCAGCCTGGCGACGCTGTGGCGTGAAGGCTTCGAAGGCCACCCGCCGCTGTACTTCGAGGGCTCGGCCGTCGTCATCACGCTCGTGCTGCTGGGCAAGTGGCTCGAGGCGCGGGCCAAGCGGCGCACCACCGAGGCGCTGCGCGCGCTCGAGTCGCTCAAGCCCGAGTCGGCGCGCGTGCGCCGCGCAGGGGTCGAGGTGGAGCTGCCGCTGGCCCAGGTGCAGGTGGGCGACGAGGTGGTCGTGCGTCCGGGCGAGCGCGTGCCCGTCGACGGCGTCGTCGTGCAGGGCGCCAGCCATGTCGACGAGTCGATGCTCACCGGCGAGAGCCTGCCGGTGGCGCGCGGCGTGGGCGACCGCCTCGCCGGCGGCGCCCTCAACGCCGAGGGGCTGCTGCTGCTGCGCACCTCGGCCGTCGGTGCCGAGACGATGCTCGCTCGCATCGTGCGCGGCGTCGAGTCGGCGCAGGCGAAGAAGGCGCCGGTGCAGCGGCTCGTCGACCAGGTCAGCGCTGTCTTCGTGCCGGTGGTGCTGGTGGTGGCCGTGGTCACGCTGCTCGGCTGGGGCCTCGGCGCGGGGCGCTGGACCGACGGCTGGCTGAACGCGGTGGCGGTGCTCGTCATCGCCTGCCCCTGCGCGCTGGGGCTGGCGACCCCGGCGGCGATCATGGCCGGCACCGGGGTCGCGGCGCGGCGCGGCATCCTCATCAAGGACGCCGAGGCGCTCGAGCTGGCGCACGGCCTGGACATCATCGCCTTCGACAAGACCGGCACCCTCACCGAAGGCCGGCCGCGGCTGGTGGCGCTGCAACCTCTCAACGACGCCGGCGAAGTGGCCGGGGCGCGCGCGCGCGAGGACGCGCTGGCCCAGGCCTCTGCGCTGATGGCCGGCAGCGAGCACCCGCTGGCGCGCGCCGTGCG
>JALHOU010000336.1 GCA_022842825.1 Rubrivivax sp. | reverse complement strand
GCCGGCGTGCTGGGCCTGTGCGCCGGCCGCCAGGCCGCGGTGGTCGACGCCACGGGCCCGGTGGTCTTCGTGCCCATGGCCGGCGCCGTGGCGGCCTGGCGGGGGGTGCCGTGAAGCGCCTGCTGCTGCTGTGCATGGCGCTGTGGCCCGCCGCGGCCTGGGCCGACCCCGTGAGCCTCATCGTGCTGGGCGTGCAGGCGCTGGGCGCGTTTGGGGTCATCAGCGCCACCACCGCGGCGCTCATTTCCATCGGCGCCGCCGTCTTCGGCGGCATCGAGGCCCGCCGCAAGCAGAAGGCGGCGCGCGCCAGGGCCCGCGCCGCCTACAACGCCAGCCTGCAGGACCGCTCGGTCACCACGCTGCGCGCCGACCCGCCGTGGCGCGTGGTGTACGGCCGCGCCATCGTCGGCGGCGAGATCGTCGCCATCTTCACCAGCGACAAGGCGGGCACGCGCACCAACGGCAGCGCGTACACCAAGGCCGACGGCCTGAAGCACCTGGTGATTGCGATCGCCACGCACGCCAGCCAGGCCATCAACGAGGTCTACGTCGACGGCGTGGCCCTGGGCACGCTCGACGGCAGCGGCAACGTCACCGGCGGCGAGTTCCTGCTCACGCAGAACGAAACGCGCGAGATCTCCATCGCCGCCGGCGCCAGCAGCGTGCAACCCAGCGCCGTGACCGTGCTCAACGCCTGGGACGAGCTGCTCAGCACGCCGCTGGGCGGCGAAGGCTCGCAGATGGTGGCCGGCAGCTACACGCTCACCAGCGGCAACACCACCATCAACAACACCGGCGCCAACGCCATGCGCGTGAGCTTCACGCTCGCCGTGGGCACCGCCAGCGTCAAGGTGCAGAAGCACCTCGGCGGCGCCGACCAGGCGGCCGACAGCTACCTCACCGGCCTGCTGCCCAGCGAGTGGACGGCCACCGACCGCCTGCGCGGCATCACCTACGCCGTGGTCACGCTCGACCTGGAGAACCAGCGCTTCCAGGGCGGCCCGCCCAACATCACCTTCGACGTGTCGGGCCGCCTGGTGCTCGACCCGCGCACCGGCCTCACCGCCTGGAGCGACAACCCGGCGCTGTGCGTGCGCGACTTCCTGGTCAACGAGTGGGGCTTCAACTGCGCCGAGGCCGACGTCGACGACGCCTACACCATCGCCGCCGCAAACGCCTGCGACGTGCCGATCGACCTCACCGTGGGCGCCAGCACCACCACCGGCCCCACCTACACCTCCAACGGCGCCTTCACCTCCGAGCAAGGCAAGGAGGGCGTGCTGCAGGAGCTGCTCGAGGCCATGGCCGGCACCGCCACCTACGGCGCGCGGTGGCTCATCCAGGCCGGCGCGTGGACGCCGCCGGTGATGGACCTCACCGACGCCGACCTGCACGGCCAGATCGAAGTGGTGCAGGGCGGCGCCGGCATGGACGACGCCTTCAACACCGTGCGCGGCAGCTACATCCCCGCCGGCGGCGCGGTGCCGGCCGACTTCGATGTCTACGCCAACGCCACCTTCGTCGCGGCCGACGGCGAGTCGCTCTACGAGGACGTGGCGCTGCCCTTCACCGACCACAAGGCACGCTGCCGCAACCTGGCGCGCATCATGGTCGAGCGCAACCGCGACGGCCTCGTGGTGCGCTACCCGGCCAAGCTGCGCGCCTGGCCGCTGCAGGTGGGCGACCGCGTCACCGTCACCAGCGCCGAGTTCGGTTGGAGCGCGAAGACGTTTCGCGTCACCGACTGGCAGTTCGGCCTGGCCTCGCCGGTGGAGCTGCTGCTGCAGGAGGACGCGCCCGCGGTGTACGACCTGGCCGACGCCGCCACCAGCGACCCGGCGGCCAACACCCTGCTGCCCAACCCCTGGGTGGTGGCCGCGCCCTCGGGCGTCACCATCACCAGCGGCACCGGCACCGCCGGCGTGCGCGACGGCAGCATCGGCACCCGCGTGCGCGTGGGCTGGACGATGCCCACCGACCCTTACCTCGCCGACGGCGGCGGCGTCATGCTCATCCGCTGGCGCCGCCAGCTGCGCGACGCCGACAACGTGTGGCAGGCCCTGCCGCCGGTGCCGGCGTCGGAAGTGTTCGCCTTCATCGACGGCGTGGTGGCCAACGACGTGCTCACCATCGAGCTGCGTTTGCGCAACGGCATCGGCGCACTCAGCCCGCCGGTGTACTACTCGCACGCGGTCACCACCAACGCCAGCACGGTGATCACCGCGCAGATCGCGCCCAGCGCGGCCACGGTCATCGTCACGGCGTCCGGCAGCAACGGGTCGGTGGCGGCTGACGAAACGAACATCATCGACGGTGCCGAGTCGGTGACCCTGTGCAGCGCCGCCTACAACAACGACACCGGCGCCACGATCAACGTGCAACTCGAGGCGCAGGTCTACGCCAAGGTCGACATCACGGGTACCGGCGCCCGCTATGCGTGGTTTGCCATCAACGACGGAACCAACGACGTGGTGCAGGCGCCCATCTCTGCGGCCTCCACCATCCCCGTGGCCGAGACCACCGCCGACTATCGCTCCTACACGCTGATCGGCAACGTATCGCAAGGCACCGGCAGCACGACCTATTCACTGCTGGCCAAGGCTCATGTCACCTCGGGCAGCACGCCAGACACCACGGTCACCAACACCTACGGCCCGTCGACGCTGCGAGTGACCGCCATCAAACGATGAGAGGAAAAGGGACCCCGTCATGGACTTCGACTTCGACAAGGCCGTGCGCAGCCCCTGGGCCGCCGGCGCGGTGGGTGCGCTGGTGGGCCTTCGCGGTGCGCCCGGCGGCAGCTGGAGCGAGCGCGTCATCAACGTGGCGTGCGGCTCGCTCGTGGCCGGCTTCGGCACGCCGGCGGCGGCCGAGTTCTTCGTCATCGGCTCATCCGCCCTGCAGGGCGCGCTGTCCTTCGCGCTCGGCCTGTTCGGCATGAACGTGATCGCCCTGTTGCAGTCCACCGTGCGCTCGCTGCAACCCACCGACCTCAAGGAGTGGGCGCTCGGCCTGCTGCCCTGGCGCCGCGGCGGCAGCGGCTCCGAACCGCCCAAGGAGTAACGCCATGGACGAGTGGATGCGCAACGCCAACGGCTGGGCCTCGCTGGCCTGCGCCGCCGGCCTGGCCTACGTGGTGCTCAGCCGCAAGGTCGACGAGGGCCTGGTGGTCAAGGTGGGGCTGGTGATCATGATCCTGGGCCTGCTGGCCACCGCCGCGCTCACGCTCGGCAGCGCCGAGAGCTGGCGCGGCCTGTGGAACGCGGGGTTCTGCACGCGCGCCGGGCTGCTGGTGGTCATCGTGGGCATCGCGCTCCGCGCGCGCCACCCCAAGCACCCGCGCCGCCGCGCCACCGACTTCGCGCCGCTCGACGGCGCGCGCAGGCAACACCACGAGGCCACCCCATGATCGACCAACGCATCGGCGCCCACTTCTGGCTCAGCGAGTTCCTGCGCAGCGACACCGCGGTGCGCCACGGCATCGACAACACGCCCAGCGCCACCGAGCTGGCCAACATCATCAACATCCTCGCGCCGGGCATGCAGCAGGTGCACGACCTGCTGAGCGTGCCGGTGCACGTCACCAGCGGCTACCGCTGCCAGGCCGTGGAACGCGCGCTCAAGCGCAAGCCCGAGGCCTGGCGCAGCACCAGCCAGCACACCCTGGGCCTGGCCGCCGACTTCGTGGCGCCGCAGTTCGGCAGCTGCAAGACCGTGTGCAAGTACCTGCTCGAGCACGGTGGCGATCTGCGCTTCGATCAGCTCATCTACGAGGGCAACTGGGTGCACATCAGTTTCGTGGCCCAGACACCGCGCCGCGAGGTGCTCACCGCGCACTTCGTCGCCGGCGGGGCGGTGAGCTACACGCAGGGGCTGGCGTGATCCCCATCTGGGCGATCACCGCGCTCGGCGGCGCGGCGATCGTGGCCGCCGGCGTGGTGTGGCACTTCGACCAGGTCGCAGACGCCCGCGCCGAGGGCTGGGCAACGGCCACCGCGGCCGCGCTCGAGGCCAAGGTGGAAGAAGACCGCCTGCGCCGCCAGGCCAACCAAGGAGTGACCGACCGTGCCACCCAACAACGCATCCACCTGGCGGCTGCTGCCGCTGCTGCTCGCACTGAGCGCGACGAGCTGCTCGCCGAGCTTGCCCGTCGTGGTGCGCCCGGAGATCCCGCCGCCGGCGACGGAGCTGATGACGCCGCCACCGCCGCCCGAGCACTCGGCGAGTGCAGCGGCCGCTATCAGGACGTGGCGCGAGCAGCTGATGCGCTCACGGCTCAGGTCCGAGGCCTGCAGGACTACGCCCGCAGCGTGTGCATGACCCCCGCCCCCGTTTCCCTCGCAACCGAAAGGACCGCGCCATGATCAAGATCCCCGCCGACAAGCTGCTCCACCTGCAGGGCGGCGCCATCGTGGCGCTGGCCATGCTCGCCGTGGCCGCGCTGGCCATCTATGTGGGCCTGTGGGTCGCCGTGGCCGCCGGTAGCGTGGCCATCGGCGTCGGCCTCGAGCTGTACCAGAAGAAGCGGGGCGAGGGCGTGCCCAGCTGGCCCGACGCGGCGGCGTCGGCGTTGCCGGGCCTGGTGCTGGCGGGCGCGCTGTTCGTCGCCGGCGGATAGTCCACCGCCACAACCTGACCGCCCCGCGAGGGGAGCGCTGCCCGAAAGGGGGGGCGGCGCGGTGCGACAGGAGTGATACAGACGTCTGCGATTCCCTCTGACGCGTCGCCTTGAACTACGGCGGCAGGGGCGTGGGATTGTAGGTCGCGCCCTCAATTCCAGCGCCAGGTCCAGATCGCGTCGAGCGAGTTGTCGGCACCCGATTGCGCGCGCAGCGTGAAGCGTTGCG
>JALHOU010000335.1 GCA_022842825.1 Rubrivivax sp. | reverse complement strand
TCGCCGCCGTCGTCGTGCAGCGCGACGCCGAAGGTCGGCCACGCCGGCACCGGGCTGTCGAAGAGATGGATCGGGAAGTTCGAGCACAGGCCGCCGTCGGCGAACAGCAGCCGCCGCATGCGCCGGCCGGAGGCCTCGCGCTGCCACAAGGGCACGGCGCTGAAGAGGATGGGAAAGCTCACGCTCATGCGGGAGGCGACGACGATCGGCAGGTCGCGGCGCGGCAGCGCCCACATCGGCTCGCCCGCGTCGGGCACACACGACTTCAGCAGGCAGCACCATGGCGCCCGGCGCCGGCGGCGGCGCGGCTCCAGCATCTGCACCGGGCCGTCGTAGGCCACCGAGCGGCTCTGCATGAACCGCACCACCTCGCACGGAAAGAGCCTGCACATCTCGCTGGCGCGGAAATACAGCGCCGGCTCATCTTCGCCCTGCGGCAGCAGCAGCGGCCGCCCGAGCGAGACGTTGGCCGTGAACATGCGCAGGTCGATCGACCTCGCGCCGGCGGCGCTCATGTCGCCCATCGTCTCGCGCGGGCCGCCGGGCGCGTCCCACAGGTCGCCGAAGGTGAGCGGGCGCTCGGGCGGCAGGCCGGCGATGTCCTGGATGAGGTCGTGCAGCCACTCCGTCAACGGTGCGTGCAGCGCCTTGCACTCGCGGTGCTGGCCGCTGCACAGGCCGTAGTCCCGGTCGGCGGCCCCTTGCAGGTCGCGCCAGATCTCGCCCCCGACCGTCACGACGAGGGTGAGGAGGCCCACCAGCAATGCGGCAAGGCACCAACCGCCCCAAGCAGTGGCCTTCATCAGCACCGGCCAGGCGATCACCAGGGCAGCGCCGAGCGCGAACCCTGCGAGCGCGCTGCCCCAGTAGGCCCGCAGCAGGCCCTTGAGCAGGTGGACGCGCCGTCCGCTCGGGCCGGCAAAGGCCGGCAGCAGGGCCTTGAACAGGCGCCGGCTTGGCGCATCGGGCTGGAACAACCAGGCCAGGCCGGTGCGCCCGCCATGGTCGTCGGCGACCTCGGAAGTGCGCCGCAGCAACGTGCGAAAACCTTCGCTCGACCCGCGCCGGCGTCGGTATTCGGCCGCGGCGGCGAGCGCCGCCGACCCCGCCCCGGAGGACGAACCACCGATCGCGTTGAAGCGGTAGGCCTGCGCCAGGCCGTGGATGACGCCCGGGTACGCGATGGCGCTGGTCACGCCGCCGGTCAGCACCAGGTCGCAATAGCGGTCAGGCGGCGACTGGTCGTCGAACCCGGGCAGCGTCCGTCTTTCGCTGGCCATGCATGCACTCCCCCGGCCTCGGGCCGCCCGACTCGCTGCGCGAGCGGATCCTCCATCTCAGACGATGTTAGGGCCTCGCGTCGCCCCGCCGCCGGGGACGCATCCGCAAAGCGCTGGACGTGTGCCCGTCTGGCCCCAGGGCCCGCTCAGGTGCCGGCCACGTAGGGATTGCTGCGCCGCTCGCGCCCGAAGCTGCTCTCGGGCCCGTGGCCCGGGATGAACACCGTCTCGTCGCCCAGCGGCCACAGGCGTTGCGTGATGCTGGCGATGAGCGTGTCGTGGTCGCCGCCAGGAAAGTCGGTGCGGCCGATGCTGCCCGCGAACAGCACGTCACCGACGAACGCACGCTGCGCCTCGGCGCTGTGGAAGACCACGTGCCCCGGCGTGTGCCCCGGGCAGTGGCGCACACCGAGCGTGCTCTGCCCCACCTGCACCGTGTCGCCCTCGTGCAGCCAGCGCGTGGGCGTGAACGGTTCGGCCGGCGCGAAGCCGAACAACCGCGACTGCTGAGCCAGGCCGTCGATCCAGAACTGGTCGCCCTCGTGCGGGCCGACGATGGGCAGCCCGAGCTCGCGCGCCAGCGTGCCGGTGCCGCCGGCGTGGTCGATGTGCGCGTGCGTGAGCAGGATCTGCTTCAGCGTGACGCCGAGCTCCTCGGCCAGCGCCTGGATGCGCGGCAGCTCGCCGCCGGGGTCGATGACGGCGCCTTCCATCGTGCGGTCGCACCAGACGATGGAGCAGTTCTGCTGGAAGGGGGTGACGGGGAGGGTGCGGTAGCGGAGCATGCTGCGCACATTTTGCGGCCTCCGGTCAGGGCAACTCCGACACCCCGCAGGGCGGGCCGCAAAGCCGCGCCCGGCTGGCGCGGCAGCGAGCCGATGGACTCGGTCCGTCAGTCGGTCGTCCGGTCGCTCGGCCGCGGCTGGCGCACGCCGGCCACGGCCCGCCGCCGGGCCAGCAGCCAGGCCGTGTGCAGACCCGTCAGCACCATCAGCGGCCACAGGCAGGTGCAGATCAGCGTCCACATCAGCCGCCCGCCGAGCGGGTCTTTCGCGCCCGGCTCGGCGCGAGAGGTCGGGCCTTCGCTGAAGAGGTGCCGCCGCGAATGGGTGGCCAGCCCGAAAAGGGCGCCGAAGACGAGGAAGAGGACGATGGGGGTGGTCATCAACAAGCTCCACGGCGGCCATTCACGGCCGCTGGTGCAGTCTTGCCCAAACGCAGCAGCGGTTCAAGCACAACACGCGCCGCATGGGCATTCGCGGGGAAACCCTGTCGCACCCTGCCATGCCTCCGGCGCGCTCACCTGCCCCTGATGACGACGATCAACCCATGTCGCGCACGACCTGGTCGACCCGGTACGCCGGCCCCTTGGCGATGCGCTCGTGATACGACGCGAACGCATCGCTGCCGGCGGGCCAGTCGGCGAGGAAGCGCCGACACCGGCAGGCAGGTATGGCTGCAGGCAAAGGCCTGCACGCCGGCACGCGCGAACCAGCCGCTCGCTTCGTCGCGCCGCGCCGCCTTGCGCAGGTGCTCCTGGGCGAAGCCCCAACCCGCGAGCGACTCGGCGTCGCCATGCACGAGGCCGATGCGCCACGGCCCCACCGAGGCCACCTGCCACGTCGGCAAGGCCGCCAGTTCGGCGCGCTGCTGTGCGCTCGCCGCGCCGCGCAGGCGGGTGAGGATGCGGTTGCTGCGTTCGACCACCGCGTCGCCCACCCAGGCGGGGTAGGCGCAGCCGCAGCCGGCATCGGCCGCCCCACCGGCCGCGCCGCCTTCGGGTGGTGTCGCGGCCAGCTCGGTCTCGACATTGCCGCGCTGCGCCGCGTGCGCCAGCACCTCGCGCTGCACGCGCGCGAAGACGGCGGAGTCGACGTCGAACCAGTGGAAGTCGCCGTTGAAGACGAGCGCGCGCCGGCCGCGCTCGCGCTCGAAGAGACGCAGCACCTGGTGCAGCGCCAGCTCGTTGCCATAGAGGCCACCGACGACGTAGAGCACGTCGAGGCCGCGCAGCGCCGGCGCCACCTCGGCGCGCGCGAAGCCCTCGGGCCGGTAGCGGTAGTGCAGCGGGCAGCTGCGGCCCGGGGGCGCGTGGCGCGGGTCGGCCCTCGGATCGGGCATCGGGTCGGCCATCAGGTCGAGAAACGGCTCGGCCCTCGACTCGGCCAGCAGTTCAGGCGTCAGGTCGCTCATCCGATCGCTCATCGCACCGTCGCCGCGGCAGGGGCGGGCAGGCCCAGGGGCACGCGCCACTCCGGCGGCAGGTGCGCGAGATCGTCCGGCACGTCGATGTCCGCAACCGCGGCCAGCTCGGCGATGCGCAGGCCCGCGCGTGCGGCACGCTCTCGCGTGTGCTGCATCACCTGCGGCGTGCTCCACGCCATGCCGGTGAACAGCGCCGGCGCCGGCCGTGCGAGACCGACGAGCACATAGCCGCCGTCCAGCGCGGGCACGAAGACGGCGTCGTGCCCAGCCAGCGCCGCGGCCGCCTGCCGCAAGGCGGTCGCATCGAGCGCCGGTGCGTCGGTGCCCATGAGCAGGGCCGCCCGGTGCGAACGCAGCGCGCGCTCCAGCGCACGCGCCATGCGCTCGCCGAGGTCGCCGCCGCCCTGCCCGGTGGGGGCCATCGCAGGGTGAACCCGGCCGAGTTCGGCAATGGCCGGATGGGCTGTGCCGTCCGGCGTGAGGCACAGCTCCAGCGTGTCGGACCCCGCCGCGGCCGCCTGCGCCACGGCGTGCACGAGCAGTCGCTCGGCCAGCGCCGCCGCACCGGCGGCCCCGAGCGCCGGCGCCAGGCGCGTCTTGGCCTGCCCGGCCACCGGCGCACGCGCGAAGACGATGATCGCGAGGTCCTTCATCGGTAGGCCTCGGCCAGTGCCTGTGGGGACTCGCCGCGCCAGTAGCGCCAGCGCAGCCGCCACATGAGGAAGATCGTGCGCCAGGGGCCGCGCTGCTCCCAGCGCCGCCCCGAGGTGACGACGCGCGCGCGCAGGCAGGCCGGGGCGCCGCGCGCGCGCAGGCGGCGCGAGAGCTCGATGTCCTCCATCAGCGGCTGCTCGGCGAAGCCGCCCAGCTGCTCGAAGAGCGCGCGCTCGACGAACAAGGCCTGGTCGCCGGTGGCGATGCCGGTGAGGCGCGAGCGCCAGTTCATCAACGCCGCGACGAGGCGCAACACGCGTGCGCGGCCATCGATGCGCACGTCGAAGCGGCCCCAGCGTGCGCCTGTTGCGCCTGTTGCAGCATTGGCGCCATCGGCGAGTTCGGCGCCATTTGCGCCAACTGCACCCGCCGCGAGCGCGGCCCGCACCAGCACGTCGGCCTGCGCCGGCAGCCGCGTGTCGGCGTGCAGGAAGAGCAGCACGTCGCCGCGCGCCACGGCCGCACCGGCATTCATCTGCAGCGCGCGCCCTCGGGCGGACTGGAGCACGCGGTCGGCCGAATGGGCGGCGATCTCGGCCGTGCCGTCGTCGCTGCCACCATCGACGACAACGACCTCGGCACCGCGTTCGCGCAGCGGCGCCAGCGCGGCCAGCGTGGCGGCGATGCCGCCGGCCTCGCGCAGCGTGGGGATGACGATGGTCAGGTGCATCGCGGCACCGGCAACGGGCGGCGC
>JALHOU010000334.1 GCA_022842825.1 Rubrivivax sp. | reverse complement strand
CCGGCGCGGCGGCGGCGGGCTGCGGCGCGGGCGCTTCCCGCTTGCCGCAGGCGGCCAAGGCGCCCGCGGCCACCACGGCCGCCAGCAGGAAGAACCGGATGCTCATTTGAATCGCCTCGCTCCAAGGTGGGTGATGAAGGCAACGTGTGCGCCCCACATCCCGGGGTCTTGCCGCGGTCGCCCGCTGTTGCTTGCCCGCACTGTGTCGCGAGCCGCCTGCGCCGGCCTTGAAGCAGGTTAAGGACCGACCCGGCGGGCGGGTCCACGATGGCTGTCACTACCGGTCCTGCCACAGCACGTCATGAGCCCGCTTGCCGCCATGCGCCTTGCGCGCCGCCTGCAGGTCGGCGTGCTGCTGCTGTGGCTGTGCTGCCTGGGAGCCGCCAGCGCGGCCCCGTGGATCGGCGCGCCGCCGCCCGTCGACGCGATCTGCGGCGAGCACGCCGTCGCCGCGGGTGACGCCGAGGACGGCCCGACAGCGCCGAAGCGACACGGCCTGCTCTGTCCGAACTGCCTGCCCATCGGTGCGCCGCCCCCTCTGCACCTGGCGCAGATCACTGCCGCCGCACTGTCCGAGCCGCCCCGCGTCGGCGCGCCCGCAACGCCCTTCATCCACGAAAGCGCGACGAGGCCGCCGGCGCGCGCCCCGCCGCATCGAGTTTCCAACCAAGAGGTGACGCCATGAACGAGACCACACCGCTGAACGTTCCCCTTCAACCCGACACGCAAGCCGAGGCCCTGCCGCGGCGGCGATTCATCAACACCGCAGCGCTGGCCGGCCTGGGCCTGGGCCTGGCGGCGTGCAACCAGAAGCCCGACGCCGCACCGGCGGCCACCCCGGCCGCGGCGTCGGCACCGCCCAAGGCCGCGGCCGCAGCGGCGGCCGACGCTGCACACCTCAAGCCCGGCCAGCTCGACACCTACTACGGCCTGTGGAGCGGCGGTCACACCGGCGACGTGCGCGTGCTGGGCCTGCCCTCGGGTCGCGAGATCGGGCGCATTCCCTGCTTCGTTCCCGACGCCCTAGTGGGCTGGGGCCACACCAACGAGTCCAAGAAGATCATGGGCACGAAGGCCGACGGTTCGCTGCGCTTCACGGTGGGCGACACGCACCACGTGCACGCCTCCTACCGCGACGGCAACTACGACGGTCGCTACGCCTGGGTCAACGACAAGATCAACTCGCGCATCGCGCGCATCCGGCTCGACTACTTCGTCTGCGACAAGATCACCAAGCTGCCCAACGTGATGGGCTTCCACGGCATCTTCCCGGACAAGCGCGACCCCGTCGACACGGCGATCAATCACACCACGCGCGTCTTCTGCGGCGGCGAGTTCGCGATCCCGCTGCCCAACAGCGCGCTGGAAGACCATACCAAGTACCGGTCGCTCTTCAGCTGCGTCGACGCCGAGACGATGGAGGTGCGCTGGCAGGTGCAAATCGACGGCAACTGCGACCTCGTGGCCACCTCGTACGACGGCAAGCTCGCCGCCGCCAACCAGTACAACACCGAGATGGGGGCGCGCTACGAGAACATGATGTCGGCCGAGCGCGACGCCTGCATCTTCTACAACATCGCGCGCATCGAGCAGGCGGTGAAGGCCGGCAAGTTCAAGACCATCGGCAGCTCCAAGGTGCCGGTCGTCGACGGCACGCGCGAGGCCAACAAGGACCCGAAGACCGCGCTCGTGGGCTACGTCTCCGTGCCGAAGAACCCGCACGGCGTCAACGCCAGCCCGGACGGCAAGTACTTCATCTGCTGCGGCAAGCTCTCGCCCACGGCAACGGTGATCGAGCTCACCAAGGTGCTCGACTGGTTCGACGGCAAGCTCGACAAGATCGACGCCACCATCGTCGCCGAGGTCGAGCTCGGCCTCGGCCCGCTGCACACCGCGTTCGACGGCCGCGGCAACGCCTACACCACGCTGTTCCTCGACAGCCAGGTGGTGAAGTGGAACGTCGACAAGGCGATCGCCTTCCACAAGGGCGACAAGAGCGCCAAGTACGTGGTCGACCGCATCGACGTGCACTACCAGCCCGGCCACATCAACGCCTCGCAGTCCGAGACGGTGGCTGCCGACGGCAAGTACCTGTGCGTGGGCTGCAAGTTCTCCAAGGACCGCTTCCTGCCGGTGGGCCCGATGCATGCCGAGAACGAGCAGATCATCGACATCTCGGGCGAGAAGATGGTGCTGCTGGCTGAACATCCGGTGCGCCCGGAGCCGCACGACTTCATCTTCTTCAAGCGCGAGCTGCTCAAGCCCAAGCAGGTCTACAACCTCGACGAGTTCCCGCTCGCGGTGAAGGACCCGAAGCAGGCCGGTGTCACGCGCGCCGGCCGCAAGGTCACGGTGCGCATGACCTCGCAGGCGCCGGCCTTCGAGCCGCGCGAGTTCAAGCTCAAGCGCGGCGACGAGGTGACGATCATCTGGACCAACCTCGACAAGATCCAGGACCTGACGCACGGGCTGGCGATCCCCGACTACAACATCAACTTCATCACCAACCCGCAAGAGACCGCGTCGGTCACGTTCACGGCCGACCAGGTGGGCGTGTTCTGGTACTACTGCACCCACTTCTGCCATGCCCTGCATCTGGAGATGCGCGGGCGCATGATCGTCGAGGCCTGAGCGCGCGCCGGGGCACCCGCTCCGGCCCGCCGTCATCCATGTCGCTTCCCCGTCTCCTGGCCGCGCTGCGGCTCGTGCTGGCGCTGTGCCTGCCGGCCGCCGCGTGGGGCCAGGCCTACGAGGCGGCACTGCCGCCCGACCTGGCCACGGCGCCCGACCTGTGCGCCCGTGTGCCTTGCACCGAGGTCTTCCCCGGCGCCAGCCGCTTCTCCCACCGCAAGGGCCAGCCCTCCTACGTGGAAGCCTATGGCGGCGCGGACGGGCGCACGCTGCTCGGCTGGGTCATGCTGTCCACCGACATCACCGACCTGCCGGCCTACTCGGGCAAGCCGGTGGTGACGCTGATCGGCATGGACCGCACCGGCCGCTTCGTCGGCGTCAAGATCCTCAAGCACTCCGAGCCCATCCTGCTGCTGGGCATCCCGGAGTCGACGCTCGTCAAGTTCAACGAGCAGTACCTGGGCAAGCAGGTGGCGCAGACGGTCGAGGTCGGTCCTTCGCGGCCCGAGGAAGACGTGGTCGGCGTCGCCGCGATCTCCGGCGCCACGGTGACCGTGATCGCGCAGAACCAGGTCATCATGGCCTCGGGCCAGGCGGTGGCCCGTCAGGTCGGCCTCATCGAGCCGACGCGGCGCGAGCCGGCGCGCTTTGCCTCCCAGGGTCGGGTGCCTGGCTGGAGCGAGCTGGCGGCGCTGGGTGCCATCCAGCGGCTGCGGGTGGAGGCGCACCAGGTCGGCCTGCCGCGCGACGCCGAACCGTTCATCGAGCTGTGGTTCGGCGACCTCAACCATCCCGACGTGGCGCGCAGCCTGCTCGGCGCCCGTGGGCACGAGGACCTGCGCGCCCGGCTGCAGCCGGGCGAAAGCGCCGTCTTCGTCGTGCGCACCGGCGGTGCCGAGTCGTTCAAGGGCTCGGGGTTCGTGCGCGGCGGCCTGTACGACCGCATCCAGGTCAAGCAGGGCCCCGACGCCTTCACCTTCCGCGACCTCGACTCGATGAATCTCTACGGCCTCGCCGCCGAAGGCGCGCCGGCGACCACCGAGTCGGCGATCTTCATCGTGCGCTCGCCGTCGTTCTCGGCCGCCTACCCGTGGAAGCTGGCCTTCCTCGGCAACCGGGTCGACCGCGCCACCGGCCACCGCACCTTTGCCACCTTCGAAAGCAAGCTGTGGCTGGCCGACGCGCTGCTGCAGGGGGGCCGGCCGAAGGTGGCCGAGCCCGAGGCGCCCTGGGTGCGCATCTGGCGCACGCGCGCGCTGGAGATCGGCCTGTTCAGTGCGCTGCTGCTGGCGGTGGGCGTCGTCTACGCGTTGCGCGAGCGGCTGACGCGGCTGTCGACGCACAAGAACAAGTGGCCGGTCAACGCCTTCAAGTACGCCGCCTGGGCGCTGTCCATCGGCTTCGTCGGCTTCGGGCTGCTGGCGCAACCGTCCATCACGCAGGTGCTGACCTGGTTCCACGCCCTGCTGTTCCAGTGGACCTGGTCGCTCTTCCTGTCCGACCCGTTCATCTTCCTGTTCTGGATCTTCATCATCGTCACCGTGTTCCTGTTCGGGCGCGGGCTGTTCTGCGGCTGGCTGTGCCCGTTCGGATCCTTGTCGGAGGCGATCTACAAGATCGGCGCGCTCGTCGGCCTGAAGCGCTGGCAGCGCCACCTGCCGCGTGCCTGGCACGACCGCCTGAAGTGGCTGAAGTACGCCGTCTTCTTCGGCCTGCTGGCGGTGTCGATGGTCTCGATGGTGCTGGCCGAGGTGCTGGCCGAGGTGGAGCCGTTCAAGACCACCTTCCTCGTCGGCGTGGCCAACCGCGCCTGGCCCTACGGCCTGTTCGTGGCCGTGATCCTCGGCGCCTCGCTCTTCATCGAGCGGCCTTACTGCAAGTACCTGTGCCCGCTCGGCGCGGCGCTGGCCATGCCCAGCACCTTCCGCTGGTTCGGCCTGCGCCGCAAGACCGACTGCAACAGCTGCAAGGCCTGCGCGGTGGGCTGCGGTTCGCTGGCCATCGACGCGGCCGGCCGCATCGACCACCGCGAGTGCCTGCACTGCCTGGACTGCATGGTGTTGTACACCGACGTCAAGGGCTGCCCGCCGCTCGCCCACGAGCGCAAGCGGCGCGAGCGCGACGGCCTGCTCATCACGCCGATCGGCCGCGACGGCTACTTCATCCCCATCGACGCCGTGCCGGCCGTGAGCCCGCGTGCCGCCGACGGCCCGGACCCGCGTTTGGCCAGCGCCCCGGCCGCGCCGGCGCACCTGGCGCGGCCGCG
>JALHOU010000333.1 GCA_022842825.1 Rubrivivax sp. | reverse complement strand
GGCACCTCGTCGGCACCGGACAGCCCGCACCCGCGCTCGTCGTAACGCACGACTTCCAGGTGCTGGCCCAGGCGCTGGAGCAGCGGCTGCCACGTCGGCGAGCGCAAGTCGTGTTCGAGGTGGGTGAGCCAGTGCGCGGTGCGGATCATCACCGGCGCGCCCATGTTGCCGCTTCGGGCCCAGGCGATGCGCGCGCCCGACACCACCTGCGTAAAGCGAACCTCGTGAGTCAGCGGGCTGGGTCTCATGGCTTCATGATAGAGAGGCTGCTTTGGGCCCCTGCAGGCCCTTCGAAGGGCCTGTCGAAGAGCAGACAAGTCAAGCCTGTCCCGAAGGGTGGCCGTACGCCGTTCGGCCTGGCCGCTGGCCAGCACCACGCGGGGCGACCAGACAGCGGACGGTCGCGAGTGACTCTTGATGGCGGAATCCAGACACTCCTCGCCTGACTAGAAAGCAGCCCGGCGTGCCGTCGGCAACGCCTGCTGCAGGCGACGTCGCCTCCGGTCGTCACGCCGTTGGCAGACCGGGCCGGTCTGCCGAGGCTGGGCGCCGCCCGCAGCCGCCCGCAGCCGCCCGCAGCCGCCTGCAGCCGCTGCAGCCGATCAAGCCAGCGGCATCACCAGCGCGAGGTGCAGGCCGGGCAGTGGCGCGCCTGCCGCGTGGCCGCCACCGCTGGCCACGGTGAACTTCGCCTTCAGGCGCACCGCGCGCGCGCGCATGTTGGCCAGGCCTCGGCCCCCTTCGAGCGCGGGCACGCTGCCGGGGGCTGCGGCCGCATCAGCGCCTGCGGTGCCCACCGCGGGGTTGCGGGCGCCTGGCAAACCGCGCCCGTCGTCGGCCACTTCGAGCCGCAACTGCCCCGCTTCGCGCACGAGCCGCACCCGCACGTGTTTGGCCTGGGCATGCTTCAGCACGTTGACCAGCGCCTCCTGCGCCACCCGCAGCAGCTGCAGCGTGTCGTGCGGGGGCAGCGTCAGGCCCTCCTCGGGCAAGTCCACCTCCCAGCGCGGCACGAGGCCGGCGTCGCGCAGGCGCGCGTCCCAGCGGAACCGGAAGTTGCCGAAGGCCACGGCCAGGTCACCGTCTTCGCCCGTGAGGGCCTCGATGGCCACGCGCATCTCGTCGATGGCGCCGCGCATCGCATCGCTCATCGCCGGGTTCGTGAGGTCGCCGCGTTGCGCGCGCATGAGCGTGCTCACGAGATGCGCACCGACACCGTCGTGCAGCTCCTGCATGATGCGCTGGCGCTCCTCCTGCGTGGCCTGCTCGCGTTGCAGGACGGCGATGCGCTCGTAGCCCGCGGCCAGCTCGCGTTCGCGCTGCGCCACGCGCGCCTGCAGCGTGGCGTTGGCCTCTTCCACCTGTTGCAGGCTGCGCACGAAGCGCACCGCGAGCAACCCGCCCATCACCACGAGCAGCAGGTTCGCCCCATGGTGCAGCAGGAAGATGCGCTGCCCGGCCCAGCGCGGCAGCAGCGCCTCGAGCGCGGGCAGGCTGAGCCCCACCGCGTAGTCGTGGATGCCGGCCAGCACCGCCAGCAGCACCGCGGCACAGATCAGCACCGCGCCGGCGTTGCGCGTGCGCCATGCCGTGGCGGCGCTGACGCCGACGATGGCCAGCCCCAGGGGAATGAGCCCGAGCACCCACCAGCGGCCGACCCATTCGTCGGCCTGCGGCCCGCCCACGACGAAGAGCAGGGGCCCGGCCGCCACGTAGGCCAGCAGCGCCCAGGCCCAGCGCGGCCGGAACCAGCCGGCCATGCTGAGCGCAAAGAGCGCCAGCACGGCAATGAAGCCGCCGGTGCAGGCGTAGTAGAGCGCGCGCCAGTAGGGCCACACCGCCACGGGCATGGCATCGAAGACGAAGGTGGTGGTGCGCAGCGCCCACAGGAGCGCGGCCAGGCCGAACAGGCCGTAGGCCACCTCCTGGCGCCGCTTGAACCAGATGAAGAGCACCAGCAGAGCCACCACCGCGCCGGAGATGACGGTGACGATGGGCACCGTGCGCACGAGCAGCAGGCGGCGGTCGAAGAGCGGCTGCACGGCGACCTGCGGCCCGAGCACGGGCTGCGGCATGCGAATGCCCGTGAGCGGCCCATCGGCTGCCACGCGCAGCTGCAGCACGTTGGCCCCGGGGCGCAGCGCGCCTGGCGGCAGCGGCAGCAGCAGCGGGCGCTCCCAGCGCACGCGAAGCGTCGCGCTGCTCTCGGGCACGGCCGCCACCGGCACGCCGTTGATCCAGATGCGGCCGCCGCCATACAAGTAGGGCAGGTAGAGCATCCACGTCTCGCCACCGCCCGCGAGCTCGAAGGGCACGCTGTACCAGGCCACGTCGGCATCGCGCCCGTCGGGCAGTTCGGTGGCGGCCCAGCCCGGGGCGTTTTCCGCCGGCAGCGTCTCGCTGCCGCTCAGCAACACCTGGCCCGCGGCCGGCTCGAGGGTCTGCGGCGCGGGGGCCGCTGCTGTGCCCAAGGCCCCGCCGAGGCCGCCCGCCACGGCCACGACGCACAGCACGGCCCGCAGCGCGGCGCGGCGCCAGCGGTCCACGCTAGAGCAGTCCCATCTGCGAGGCTTCGTACACCGCCTCGCCGCGCGAGTGCACGGCAAGCTTGCGGTAGATCTTCTTCACGTGCGTGACCACCGTGTGCGGCGAGATCGACAGCACCTCGCCCACGGTGTCGAAGCTGAAGCCCTTGGCCACGAGCTGCAGGATCTGCGTCTCGCGCTCGGACAGCGGCGAAGCCGCCGCCTGCGGGGCTGCCCCTGGGGCCGCCGCCGCATGGGGTGGCGCCGATGCGGCCGATGCGGCCGATTTGGTCGATACCCCGGAGGCGCCCGTCCCACCCACCCCACCCGCAGACGGCACCGCCGCGGCCCCCGGGGCCCCCACCGGCGCCGGCCCCGTGCCGGCAGCGGCGGCCGCTCCCTGGCGAAATCGCGCCAACACCCGCCGCGCGATGCTCGGGCTGATGGGCGCACCGCCCTCCAGCACCTCCTGGATGGCCGCGACGATGCGCTCGTTGCTTGCATCCTTGAGCAGGTAGCCGGTGGCACCGGCCTCCAGGCTTGCCATCACGTTCGCGTCATCGGCGAACAGCGTCACCACGATGCAGTCGCAGCCCGGGTGGCGCCGCGTGGCCTGGCGGATCACCTCGGTGCCGTGGATGTCGGGCAGGCCGAGGTCCACGAGGATCACGTCGGGCGGCTCGACGTCGAGCAGCGCCAGCGCCGCCCGCCCCGTGGAGACCGCACCCACCAAGCGCAAGCGAGGGTCCGCCATCACGCTCTCGCTGAAGCGACGCAGGAATTCGGGCTCGTCTTCGACGATCAGCACGCGTGTGGTCATGGTGTGCGGTCCATTCTGGCATCGCCCTGCCAACAGGCGATACCGTGTAGACGGTATCCCACCACCCTGGCCGGATCGGTTAGCTTTGTGCCGCCCAATGCCTCATATCACCCAGGAGACCTGCCGTGCCGTCCCTCTCTCTCGAACAAGCCATGGCTCGCGCGCGCGGCGCACTCGACACACCCACGCTCTACTGGCTCGACGCAGGCGGCCAGAAGGATGCCAGCCGCGCCATGCCCGCCCGGCCCGGCGAGGTCGTCGACGTGCACCGGCGCCTGGCCGACATGCAGGCCAAGCACCCCGAGCAGGCGCGCGAGTACCTGGACGGGCTGGCCGAAACCGGGCTCACCATCGAGCAACTGCCGCGCGAGGCCTGCGATTGCTCGGGCTTCGTCACCTGGGCGCTGGGCATCGCACGCAACCCGAGCCCCATCGGCTGGGTCAACACCGACGCCATGCACGCCGATGCCCGGGGGGCGCAGAAGCTGTTCGTGCGCCTCGAACAGGCACGCATCGGTGCCCTGCTCGTCTACCCGAGGCAAGGGCCGAAGCCCAAACAGGTGGGGCACGTGGGCCTCGTCAGCGAAGTCGACGCGCAAGGGCGCGCCACGCGCGTCATCCACTGCTCCTCGGAGAACTTCCTGATCGAGCCGGCCGCCGGTGGCGCGCGCAACGCCATCGCCGAAACCGACACCGGCGTCTTTGACCGCTACGCCAGTGGGCCCGACCACCTCAAGACGATGCTGGGGCTGCTCAAGGCGCACGCCTGAGGCCGCGCGCCGCGCTTCAGCCGCGCGGCTGGCGCCCGGTGACGGGATAGATCGGGTCGGTGTACCCCGGCGTCGAGGCATGCCCGGGCTTCACGCGCTCGTCGACCCAGGCCTCGTCTTCGGCGGTGACGCGAACGTCCAGCGCGTCGAGGTAGTCCTGCCACTGCGCGCGCGTGCGCGGGCCGCCGATGACGCCGCTGACGAGCCGGTTGTTCAGCACCCAGGCGATGGCCAGCTGCGTCGGGCTGACGCCGCGCGCCGCGGCGTGGGCCTTGAAGGCCTGCGAGAGGTCGAGCGACTCCGGCCGCCACTCCGTCTGCATCAGGCGCTTGTCGCTGCGCGCGGCGCGGCTGTCGGCCGGCGCCTGACCACCGGGCGCGTACTTGCCGCTGAGCACGCCGCGCGCCAGCGGGCTGTAGCCCACGACGCCGAGGCCGTAGTGGTCGCAGGCGGGCAGCAGCTCGGTCTCGATGCCGCGCGTCACGAGGCTGTAGGGCGGCTGACAGGCCACGGGCTGCGGCACGCCCATGCGGCGCGCGGTCTCGACGAGCTTGGCCACGCGCCAGGCGCGGAAGTTCGACAGGCCCCAGTAGAGGATGCGGCCGCGCTCGATGAGCATCGCCATCGTCGCCACCACCTCCTCCACCGGCGTGCTCTCGTCGTCGCGGTGCAGGTAGTAGAGGTCGATGACGTCGGTGTCGAGCCGCTTCAGGCTCGCCTCCACCGCGCGTGTGAGCCAGCGGCGCGAGGTGCCGCGGTCGTTGGGGTCGCTGCCCACCGGGTTGGCCGCCTTGCTGGCGATGATCCAGCGCTCGCG